>JAFGUP010000118.1 GCA_016938475.1 Sphaerochaetaceae bacterium | reverse complement strand
TACGTGTCCAAGCCGTTCAACTACAAGGAACTGCTGCTGAGGGTTGAGAAGATCATCAGACGGACACGGACGGAGCCGTCCAGACAGCTTCTGAGCATCGGGGCAATAACCGTGGACAGGAGCAGACAGACTGTCGAGATCGATCATGAGCTGATAAACCTCACCCCGACCGAGTATAAGATCATCGAGTACCTGGCAACCCATGCGAACACTCCTGTCTCCTCCGACACTCTTTTGAAAGAGGTGTGGAACACCGAAGAGTGGATACACGGGATTGAAATGGTGAAAGTGAATATCAGCCGACTGAGGAAGAAGATCGAACAAGACCCTTCCAACCCGCGGTATCTTCTTAACCGGTGGGGGTATGGATACCTGCTCACAGACTCTGCGATCGATCAGGAGAGGCAAATGTAACGCTTTTGTAACTTGCACGTTACTGTCAGGTATACGAGACTTTCAACTGTGGCAGAAGATACAGAGAGTATCTGTCTGCACGATATCATTTGTCCTGTTGAAAGGAGGTTCAACAATGAACACGCTTAGAAAAGCCGTATCCCTGGTACTGCTGGTTGCCTTCTGTGCATCTTCTGCATTCGCTGCGGGAGCACAGGAGCAGGTCGAAACGGGTGGCACACTCAATGTCTATTCAATCATGCCGGAGAAATATGCCACCACCATCTTTGAAGAGTTCACCAATGACACGGGAATCGAGGTAAATTTTGTCCGTCTCTCTTCCGGAGAGGCCCTGGCAAGGATCATCGCCGAGAAGGGAAACCCGCAGGTTGATGTACTATGGGGCGGTCCTGCCGATACCTATGAAGCCGGTATCCTTGAAGACGTATTCGCCCAGTATGTTCCCTCTGAGTCACAGGAGATACCTGCCCGGTTCAGATCTCCCGACGGGTACTGGACGGGAATCGGAGTCATCCCCCTCACGTTCATGAGCAATACAGCATTTCTTGAGGAAAAAGGTCTTGAGCCGCCCACAAGCTGGAATGATCTGCTCGACCCGGCCTACCGGAACAGTCTGCAGATGGCTGATGCCAGAACAAGCGGAACCGCGACCGAGAGAATCTATTCCCTCGTGCAGGCTCTCGGAGAGGATCAGGCCTTCGAATACCAGAAAAAACTGCATCAGAATATCCAGCTGTACACGAAAGGCGGCGCCGGCGGAGCGATGCCTGTGGCGACAGGACAGGCCGGCGCAGGAATCTTCTACATAGTCGATGCACTCGATATCCAGCAGCAGGGCTATGACCTGCAAATCTCCTACCCGAAGGAAGGGGTCACCTACGGTGTCGAAGCTGCGGGTATCATCAAGGGAGCGAAGAACCTCTCTGCTGCAAAGCGCATGATGGACTGGGCCTCGACCGAGAGACTCGGACAGGTCATGGTGGAGAATCGGATCAACTACATTCCTACACGACCGGACGTCACAGTGACAAACCCTGCACTCGACATGTCCAAGGTCACTCTTCTTGAGGCTGATGCTTCCTGGAAGGGCGAAAACAGAAGCCGGTTCGTTGAACGATGGATCGACGAAGTGGTTCAACAGTAGCGCTGATTCACATATCTGCTACAATCGGGATTGTGTACAGTTGTCAGGCTGCACACAATCCCATTGCTTACAAGGAAGGTGCCATGATCGAAAGGAACACACTCAAACCGACACGAAAGTCATTGATGAAAAGTGACCCCGCACTGTTCTCTGCGATGGTGGCAGTCTGGATATCATTTGCCATCTTCATCTTTCTGCCCCTTCTCAGACTCGTCATGACAACTTTCGTGATCGACGGCACCTTCACCTTCGAGAACATGAAGGAGGCACTGGGAAAGAGTTACCACATCAAAGCTCTGTACGGGAGCCTGATTCTTGCCACTGCGGTGAGTATCTCAGGAACGATCCTGGGGTATATATTCGCGCTGGCAGTGACACGGACCACACTTCCCAGGGTGTTCAAGGTGCTGCTGGGAGGAGTAACGATTCTTCCTCTTATCTCGCCTCCTTTCACCAGCAGTATTTCGCTTACTCTGGCTCTGGGACCGAACGGGATGCTGCTCAAGGCTTTCGGGATCGAGAATTTCATGATCTACGGGTTTTTAGGAACATGGATATCGGAAACCCTGACCTATTTCCCGGTCGCGTTCATGGTGATCAGCGCGATACTGAACACCATGAGTGCCAATCTCGATGATGCGGCGCTCTCCCTCGGTGCCTCCCGCTGGAGGATGTTCAGGACCGTAACGATTCCCCTTTCCATTCCCGGCATAGGGAATTCCGTCCTGCTGCTCTTCGGAGCCAGCCTGGCCGATTTTGCCACGCCCCTTATCCTCGGAGGCCACTCATTTCCTGTGCTTCCCACCGAAGCCTACCTGATGATCACGGGCATGTTCGATCTCAGAGGGGGTGCTTCACTGTCCTTCCTTCTGCTCATTCCCGCACTGTTCGTATTCCTCCTCCAGCGACTGCTGATAGGAAAGAAGAGTTATATATCAGTCACCGGAAAAAGCGGGGCACGGACCGAATTCGCAAAACTGCCCAGAGAGCTCTCTATGGTGATCGCGGTTGTGTGCTCCATTGTCGTGGCATTCATCCTCTACCTCTATGCGATCATTCTGTGGGGTTCCTTTGTCGAGGTGTGGAGTGTCAACAACTCCTTCACGCTCAGACACTATGAATACGTATTCAAGCATGGGAGGAAAGCGATCAGCGACACGCTGATCATCGCATTCCTGTCAACCGTTATCGGTTCTGTCCTGGCGGTCATTATCGGGTATATCGTGCAGCGCAAGAAGTTCATAGGGAAACGGGTCTTCGAGTTCAGCAGTCTGCTGAACTATGCACTTCCAGGTACAGTTGTCGGTATTGCCTATATCATCGCCTTCAACGAGCGGCCTATCCTTCTCACGGGGACACTTTCCATCCTCGTCGCTGCATACGTCTTCCGCTACTATGCTACAGGGATCCGGTCAGTGATCGCCTCACTGGAACAGATAGACCCTGCCCTTGAGGAAGCATCATTGAGCCTGGGGGCAAGTTCGACCCGCACATTCACTCACATCACTATCCCGTTGATCATCCCCGCTGTCCTTGCCGGCATGAGATACCTGTTCATTCACTGTATGACCGCAATCAGCGCAACTATATTCCTGGTATCCGTACGGTGGACGCTGCTTACCACAAGGATACTGGAGAGCATGACGGAACTCCAGTTCTCACAGGCCTCGGCATTTTCGATTGTTCTGATACTGATCGTCTTCATTGCTGATGCAATCATGTTCTATCTGCTGAAACTCAGCACCGCTAAATTCCATAAACCTCAGGAGATCACGAATGAAAAAATCGGCGCTTGAATTACGAGATGTCACAAAGGTCTTTCAGAAGGGGAACGACATGTTCCGTGCTGTCGATATGGTGAACCTGTCTGTCGCTGAAGGTGAGATGGTAACCTTCCTCGGTCCCTCCGGATGCGGAAAGACCACTACACTGAGAATGGTTGCAGGTTTTGAGCTTCCCACTGACGGAAGGATCACTATCCGCGGAGCCGATATGACCAACACTCCTGTCAATAAACGTCAGATCGGGTTTGTGTTTCAGAATTACGCACTCTTCCCCCACATGAGTGTCTACAACAATGTAGCCTACGGCCTGAAGGCCCGTGGAGAGAAGGAGTCCGTCATTCGCCCCAAAGTCTTTTCAGCATTGGAGCTTGTCGGCCTGAAGCAGGTGGAAAACCGGTATCCGGGTCAGCTTTCAGGAGGAGAGCAGCAGCGGGTGGCGCTGGCACGTGTTATCGTGATGGAACCTCAGCTGCTGCTGATGGATGAACCGTTGTCGAACCTTGATGCGAAACTGCGCCTGCATATGCGAAGCGAGATTCGGAAACTGCAGAAGAAGCTTGGTATCACCTGCCTGTATGTCACACATGACCAGGGGGAGGCCCTGACTATGGCCGACAGGATTGTGGTGATGAACAAAGGAAGGGTGGAACAGATCGGAACCCCCTTCGAAATCTACAGCAATCCCCAGTCTCTGTTCGTGGCCGATTTCATAGGCCACGCGAATGTCCTACACCTGCCGGTGACCTCTATCGGTGATGAGAAGATTTCCGTTGAGATTCCCGGGGGAGGCTCGTTCTCTGCAAGAGCTCTCAGACCTCAGGTGTATCATGCGAGTGACACCATCTACCGCACGGGAAGTACTGCCGCACTGATCGTCAGACCGGAAAACATCGGTGTGATTGAACGGGACAGCGATGAGAATCACTTTGCTGCAGTGGTGGTATCAGCCATATTTGTCGGAAGCCACATAGAGTATGAGATGACACTGAAAAACGGGGAGGCGGTGAAAGCCTCGGTCCCCTATCAGAATGGGATGACGATATTCAGAGAAGGTCAGGAGGTCTCTCTCATCTTCGATGCCCCCAACTCCGTGTTTCTGCCCTCCTGACGGTACCAGGCAGAGAATCCACATTCAGCCCACAGAGTAGAGAACGAGAGGTGACCACGTTCCCCTTCTCTCACATCAGCACGTTCCCTGGCTTTTTCGACATCCGGCTTCTCTCTCTTTCCCTTCCCCTCCACTTCCTGGTCTCTTCCCCTTCATGACCCGCAGCACACATGACCAGTATTCTTGAGAATCCGGCAGAGAGATGACATCGAACTGCTCTTTGATGACATGAAGAATCGTATCGACTGTAATCGCTTGAAAGTTCACACCGACAAGGTGATGCAGGGAAGGCTCTTCGTGAATTTCATCACCCTGATCATTCTCACCCCACTGAAGGAAATCATCAACCGCATTCCCCCAAAGTAGCGCAAACACTGGAACTACAAGGAAATTCTGGATAAGGTGAATACATACTCGAAAGTCCACTACCGCGGCACGTATCGTGATGTCTACACAGTTCCTACCAAAGCTCAGCGTCTTATCTTTGACCTGTTCGGTGTCGAGTATTCCGGACGGGAAAGCTGGTGAATCAGGGTGATCGGGATCGGAATTACGATCCATTCGAGACCACCACGCCCCTCTCCTGGTTACAACATGTCGGGAATTTGGGATAGAATCTGTCGGGTTAATATATCCGAAACAATCGGATTGTAAGTTTCTAATCTGTCGGGTTGGAGTTTGGGGAAACGGTACCAGGTTCAAAACACACAACTCTCACTATGTATCTGCTTTCCTGAAGCGCTCATGTTTCTATCAGAAGAGCTCTATCTAGCAGAGACTCCCCTCGCTGCCACCCGTGAGAATCAGCTGAGATGTCAGTACACTCTCTTCTGACAGGATATTCACCTCCAGTCAGAAGCAGGAACAACTCCTTCCGCGTTCTTCAGATAGAGAAGAATTATGGATAGAGGGGAACATCTCCCTGAGTCTTGAACTCGGCGAGGCAATGTAATACAATGTATTAC
>JAFGUP010000117.1 GCA_016938475.1 Sphaerochaetaceae bacterium | reverse complement strand
TATATCAAGGCTGTTCCCAATGAGATGTACTGGGATGCAGATGCAGTCCAGCTTGATGAAGTCATCTTCTACCCGATCGATGACAACAACACAGGGTACAACATGTATCTCAACGGTGAAGTCGACTGGATGACCACAGTACCAAACGATCAGATCGAAGCCGCATCACTGCGCAGAGACTATCACAGAGCACCTCAGCTTGCCACCTACTACTATGTCTATCAGACAGAAAAGGCTCCCTTCGATGACGCTCGTGTCAGAAAGGCCTTCAGCCTTGCGGTTGACAGAGTGGAACTTGTAGAAGGTGTGACACGTTCAGGACAGATTCCTGCAAAGGGCATCGTGCCTGAGATGGCAGGCTATGCAGGCCTCGGCGAACCTGAGTACGATGTGGAACTTGCACGTAAGCTCTTCGCTGAAGCAGGCTATACGAAGGATAACTTCCCCAAAACCACAATCCTGTACAACACAAGCGAAAGCCACAAGGCTATTGCCGAGTTCATTCAGCAGCAGTGGAACAATGCGTTCGGCCTTAATATCTCTGTCGGAGATTCTGATACTTCCGATGCACAGATCGTTCTTGAGAACCAGGAATGGGGAACCTACCTCAGCAACAGAAACCAGGGTAACTTCCAGGTTGCACGTGCAGGCTGGGTCGGTGACTATCAGGATCCGAATACATTCCTCGACATGTTCATCACCGGTGCCGGTATGAATGGTGGTAAGTACTCGAATGAAGTCTATGACATCCTTATCGAAGAAGCTGCAACGCTCAGCGGTGAAGACAGAATGGACGTCCTGAGAGAAGCAGAGTACATCCTCATCGAAGAAGATGCGGCTCTCATGCCTCTGTACTACTACACCACGAACAACCTCGTTGACATGAACAAATGGGGTGGATGGCACCCGAACACGATGGACTACCATCCGACCAAGGATATCTACCTCAAGTAGATGCACTTCTGAATTCACACAGGCTCCCGCTTTCGGGAGCCTGTTTTTATTGAATGAGAACTCCAGAGTTCTTACAAAGACCTTTTTCAAGATATCGTCCTGTGCTATATTCGACCCATGGATATCACCCTTACACCATCAGCGATCCAGGGTTCCGTGCAGGTCCCTGCAAGCAAGTCACAGACGATACGGGCACTCCTCATCGCCCTGTTTGCCTCACAGTCCTCAACGGTTCGCCATCCTCTCTATTCAAGCGATACACGAAGTGCCCTTGAAGCATGCGTGGCTCTCGGGGCTATACTAGAGGAGTCTGAACAGAGAATCATTCTCACTCCTCCATCCTCATTCCCGCGCAGTATCGAAATAGACTGTGCGAACTCGGGAACAACACTGTACCTGCTTGCCGCTATGATCGCAGCAACTGATACGAGAGCGACTTTCACTGGTGATGAACAGCTGAAACGCCGTCCTGTCGCTCCTCTCGTGGAAACTCTGGCCTCACTCGGTGCTTCAGTGGAATATCAGGAAGAGACGGGGTATCCACCCTTCACGGTGCAGGGACCGATCACG
Organism: Sphaerochaetaceae bacterium; assembly: GCA_016938475.1. Lineage (GTDB taxonomy): Bacteria > Spirochaetota > Spirochaetia > Sphaerochaetales > Sphaerochaetaceae > SABI01. The sequence continues at coordinate 7,288 of JAFGUP010000117.1, read as the reverse complement.
GGAGGGAAAGTTACGATGTACTGCCATACCTCTCAGTACCTGTCCGGGATACTCCTTTCTTCGGTGATGAGTCCGTCCTCAGTGCATATCACCGTACCTCTTCTCAATGAAATACCCTATGTGCGAATGACTCTCGCATGGCTCGAGAAGCAGGGTCAGGCCGTCAGCTATACAGATACCCTCGATTTCATCGAAGTGACCGGTGGAGGTGCCTACCACGCTTTTGATGAGAAGATCGCAGGAGATTTCTCCTCGGCTTCCTTCTTCTTCTGCGCAGCAGCCATCACCCATTCCACCCTTACCATTGAAGGACTCGACAGGAATGACCCTCAGGGGGATAAAGAAGTCCTTGTAATTCTGGAGAAGATGGGATGCTCGATCACATGGAAAGATGATTGCGTCACCGTCTCTTTAGATCCGGAGAGGAATCTTAAGGGGGGGACGTTTGACCTCAACGCAATACCGGATGCACTTCCTGTCCTCGCCGTTACCGCAGCATTCGCAGAGGGAACAACTGTTCTGGCCAATGTCCCGCAAGCCCGCATCAAGGAAACCGACAGGATAGCGACGATGAGGGCCAACCTTGAAGTTCTCGGGGTGGAAGTTGAAGAACGGGAAGATGCTCTGATCGTACACGGGAGAGGTAGAGTACACGGTGGTACCGTACAGGGATACGATGATCACCGAATCATCATGGCGATGGCAATTGCTTCGCTTGCAGCACAAGGAGATGTGACGATTCAGGGAATTGATGCGGTGGAAGTGACCTTCCCGACCTTCTTTACGCTGCTAGCATCCATCACAAAGGAGAATGAGAATGATTGATCTCAGAAGCGATACGATAACGAAACCCTCTCAGGCGATGAGAGAAGCGATGGCACGGGCCGAAGTAGGAGATGATGTATACGGGGAAGACCCCACCATAAACCGTCTTGAGGCGATGGCCTCAGAACGTACCGGTAAGGAGTCTGCTCTGTTCATCTCCAGCGGCTCGATGGGTAATCTGATCCCCTTGTTCATCAATGGAGGAAGAGGCAATGAGGTGATAACTCATCGTGACTCCCATATCATGAGCCATGAAGTGGGTTCAGTGGCCTCGATAGCCGGAGTCCTTCCCCAGTGTGTGGACACTCCCAGGGGGCTTCTCACTGCTCAGGCTGTACGTCCTCTTCTTCGTGAGCGCTCCTATATGATGAGCCGGACCACGATGATCGAAGTGGAAAACACCTTCGGCGGCATTTGCTATCCCCTCGAGCACCTTCAGAAGATCAAAGCCCTCACAGAAGAAGAAGGGCTTACCGTGCATATGGACGGAGCTCGATTCTGGAACGCTGTCATAGCCACCCGGGTTGATCCGACACTGCTCGCATCCACCTGTGACACCCTCACCTTCTGCCTATCCAAAGGACTCGGGGCACCCGTCGGCTCCCTCCTGCTCGGCTCCCGTGAGTTCATCGAAGAAGCACGCCACATCAGAAAGATGCTTGGAGGGGGGATGAGACAGGCAGGGATCCTTGCTGCAGCAGGCATCTATGCCCTTGAACACAACATTGAACGGCTCGCGGAGGACCATGAAAGGGCACAGAGGATTGCACAGGCCCTGAAGCGTACACAGTGGGCTGATATAACCCTTGAGGATGTAGAGACGAACATCATCTTCGTTTCGGGTAAACACTGTGACGGCAAACGGGTGGAAGAGGTGCTGAACCGACACGGGATAGCATGTTTCGGCTCATCCGAATCAGTTCGCCTGGTCACTCACCTGAATCTGAGCGATGAAGATATCAGTGAGGTGTGTGCCATCATCGAACAGATCGACGAGAAGGAATTTCTCTAAATGAACGGGGGGATCTTCTACTTCTCGGGAGCCGGCAACTCGGAAGCTGTCGCCCGCAAGATAGCACATGAGACATCCATCGAACTGTGCTTGCGCATGGCTGATGCAGAGGAAGAACGGATGAAAGGCATCAAGACACTCGGCCTTGTCTTCCCAGCCTACTACGGTGTTCCCCCCGCCTACCTGATACACTTCATTCATGATGTACTGGCACCTCTCGCTCTTGAGCTGGACTACCTGTTCATCGTCATCACCCATGGCGGCGGACCAGCCTACACAGCAGCTGTCACTGAGATGCTTCTTCAGGATGCAGGGTACGCCGCAAGTTATACGGCCGGTGTGAGAATGGTCGACACCTATATCCCGCTTTTCAGAGTTCCAAACAGGACAAAACAGGATGTCATCAACAGAAACGCGTATGACAAGGTCAAGAGCATTGCCAGTGAGATCAGAGAGCAGAAGATACGGGTAAGCATCAGGTGGCCTCTGTCCCGAACCGCCTACAGGGTATTTCTTCGCATCCACGGGCTGAGGTACGATAAGGACAGAACGTTTACTGTCGATCAGCGATGCACCCGGTGCGGCCTCTGCGTACGTGTCTGTCCGGTAGGAAATATCTCACTTACCGATACGAGCATCACCTACCACAGTGCATGTGAGCGATGCTTCGCCTGTTACCACCACTGCCCGACCCATGCTATCACACTCACCCACCGCCCTCTTCACGGCTACCAGTATTATCCGGGACCAGTCTACTTCAAAAAGCTATCAGGAGAAAACTCATGAGTCAATTCGATCATCCTGCAGACAGACACGGTACTGTTTCAGAGAAGTACAACAAGGATCTGATAGAACTTTTTTCAGGAAACCGGGAAGCTGAGCCTTTCTGGGTTGCTGATATGGATTTTTCCAGCCCCGCAGTGATCATCGACGCCCTTCGCAGAGAACTCGACACAGGTGTCCTCGGCTATGTCGGAAACCAGGGTATCATTCCTGATTTCCTTTCATTTGTACAAAAACGCCACGAATGGGAACCGGATGCCTCTCATGTCGTGATCGCACCGGGAATGCTTGCATCAATCGCGATGCTCCTGGACACCTACAGCGTGAAAGACGATGCTGTCCTGCTCCCCTTCCCTGCCTATAAGCCATTCGTCTCCATACTTCACAAGCTTGAAAGGAAGATTGTCCCGCTCCATCTTTCCTATAACGAACACTCTCACACCTTCTCGTTCCCTCTAGGCGAATACGAAGAACTGATGGACAGAAAAGACATCAGGATCGTCCTCTTCTGTTCTCCTCACAACCCGAGCGGTATGGTCTTCTCACCTGAGACGCTCCAGGGGGTGGCAAGGGTCGCTGAACGCAGAGAGGCGCTGATCATCAGTGATGAGATCCACGCAGACCTGGTATACGAAGGTGTGAAGCACCTACCCATGGGAAAGGTGACTGACGTAATGAAGGTGCGCACTGCAACCTGTATGGCGCCAAGCAAGACCTTCAACATAGCAGGAGAGCACTTCTCTATGGTGGTGTGCAGTGACAGACAGATGAAACGGGAGCTGGTGAAGAAGCTTGATTCCTACCACCTCGCTCCTGACTACCTTGCCATGACAGCTGCCCGGGCAGCCTATAGCAAAGGCCATCCCTGGCTCATGGAGCTCATTCCCTATCTGGAAGAGAACGCTGCTATGATTCAGTCCCTTCTTTCAGAGCATGATTCAAGAATGCGATTCATCGCTCCTTCTGCTTCCTTCATTGCCCTTATCGACTGCTCTGAGATACTTGCGAAGATCCAGGAAAAAGGGGGGAAGGAGACTATCCCTTCGGGTGAAGCGGGATATCTTTCTCACTTCTTTGGAACACGGGCAGGAATCGCATTGAATGACGGCTCCTGGTTCGGTTCAGCGTATTCATCCTTCGTGAGATTCAACTATGCTACATCGCGATCAAGGGTGAAAGAAGCGATCCTTGCCATGATAGGAGCAGAGAGGGAACTATTCACTTTGTGAGTGGTCACGATCACTCGAACCACCACTCCATCCCACTCTGGCGGACATAGCAGAGAACGCTCTTCACTTTCAGATCGTAGAGTTTTCTCATTGCAGAGGTATAGATAGCAAGCTGCCTCTCATGCAGCTCTGGGTCCTGAAATCTATCGGTCTTGAAGTCGACGATGGTGATGTGATCCTCATACCTGAGAAGAAGGTCGACGATCCCGCTGACTCCCAGGTCCTCCCCATCATACTCGACTCTCGCCATGAACTCCAGTTCACTTTCCACTTCCTTGAGAGCTTCCCCCCCGAGTGAGACAAAGAACGGGGAGTTCAGGGTCTGTTCAACCATCGACATGATATCCTGAGCAAGAATCTGTTCTTCCCGGGGCTGAATCCCGCTCTGTGTGAGGGCAGAGGGCTTCAGTGACAGGGCGTAAGAAACATCAAGAGCGGACAGGTCCGGATCAAGTGTTGTCTTCAGAGGACTCAAGAGTGCTTCAAAGAGGGCATGAACCCAGGTGCCGAACACCCCGTGAAGTGCATACCGGGAAAGAATTTCATCCGAGGGATAGCTCGTGAGTTGCCGTGTGAACAGAGAGTCAACTCCTTCAATACCCGTGTGACTTCCCGCTGTCACAGAGACGATTCTCTCTGCAACCTCCTCGTTCTCCTGCCATTCGCTGTACCAGGGAGAGATCTGGTTGACACGACCGACAAGATCCTCATGCCGCAGCGTCTTCCTCTGTACGGTAAACTGAGAAGCATCGAGAAAGGTAAGGGTGATTCCATGAGCTTCAGGATCGGCACTCATAAGCATTGAAAGGAAGTTCCTGTTTCTGTTCTTCTCATCGGTGTTGCTCCTGGAAGAGACGCCGGAGAACAGAAGATGGCTCTGTGCGCGGGTACAGGCAACATAAAACAGGCGTTTCAACTCAGCCTCATCCTGCTCAACAAGCTTCTTTTTCTCTTCCTCCCAGATGAGATTGACTCCTTTTCGCCCTGTCTGCGCGTGATAGGGGACGGGGACTTCCCTTCCATCGAGTTTCCACTGGTAGACACCGGGCAGCGTATGCTGACGGGAAGCGGTGCCGCAGGATGCGACGATGACCACCGGAAACTGGAGACCTTTCGACTTATGGATACTCATGAGACGAACCCCGCTTGACCTCTCACTGAGAACCGAAAGTCCCTTGATATCTTCAGAGTTCTCGATGATGGTGCGCAGACGATCAGTGTAGGTGACGAGCGATCCCCCATCTCTCTCTTCCTGTACCGCGAGTTCCATGAGATATTCGATATGTTCAATGAAGACCGAGTAGGATTCGTGAGTAAGAAGAGTATGGCGATAGCCTCCCTCGTTCCAGATTGTGGAGACTAGAGCGTACAGGGACTCGTGTGTACTCATCTCCTGAAGCCTTTCATAGAGCTCACATATACTCCTGTATTTGTCTTCATCGTACATCAGTCCCACTCGACAGGAGTCACAGAAAATGCCCCACTGACGAGATGCTTCAAGGACCAGGAGGAGTTCATCATCCCTGATATAGCACAGAGGAGATCGCAGAACCGCTGCATAGGCAAGAAAGTCTTCCGGGTGGATCAGGAGCTGGAGCATCGAGTAGATATCATTAGCAACTGCTTCAAGATGGAGAGATTTTACATCGGTGAGTACATAGGGAATTCCCTTCATGCGGAAATACTTCTCATACTGCAGCTGAGGGGAGTATGTTCTCATGACTATCGCGATATCATCATACGAAGGAGAAACCTCGAGTCCGTCCTTCTGAATCCGGTATTCACCGGAATGAACGATGGTATCAACGAGGTCGGAGAGAAAGAGTGCCTCCTTTTCCACCAGTGTGAGTTCGGAAGAATCGGGATCTGCCTCCTGCTGTTCCTCATCATCGCTTTTCCCATCTCCCTCGATAACGAACAGTTCCCTGTGGACGGGTACCGTATCTTCCTGGTTTTTTGATTCAAGGTCCTGACTGGATGCCTCGAACTCCTGTTCGGCCTCAGAAAGAATCTCTTTGAACAGTGAATTGAAGGTCTGAATGAGAGAGTACTCACTTCGATAGTTCTTTCTCAGGGGAAGTACAACCCCTCCGGAGTCGATGATCTGTCGGTCAAGACGACGAAACACACTCACGTCAGCACCACGGAAGCGGTAGATCGACTGTTTCTCATCCCCAACCATGAACAGTTTATCAAAACGGAGTGCCTGAGGAGCGACAGGAATCGTGAGATGATTCGGCTCTCTGAGTGAGAGCAGGTAGAGGATCTCTTTCTGCAGTTCATTCGTATCCTGAAACTCATCCACCATGATATACCGATAGGAAGTGGAGAGAGCAACTCTTGCCTGCTCATTGCAGCTGAGAATATGACGAGCCATCTGAGCTACATCATAGTAGCTCAGCACCTGCCGCTGCCGTTTCATCTCGCTCACTTCCCCGTGCAGTTCACCTATGAACTGATACATTTCATCGATGAAATCCTCCTTCTGAGAGTGAAGGATCGTTATCTCCCTCATCTTCCTCTCTCTCAGAGTATTGTAGATGTCAACGAGAGCGTTGTACTCTTCGGTTATCTCGAGCTTCTTTCGTAGTTTATAAGCTTTTGGAATATCCTCTTCATCCGGATTCTCCTCGAGAAGAGAGAAGGCTTTCTTAAGTGCATCAGTGTTCTTTCTCCCTGAAGCGTCAGTCTCTACCTCATCAGCATACCCCCACAGAGAGTCGGCCGCAAAACGGAACTCCTCTATCCGCTCTCGTATGATCTTCTGCACGGTCTCCCTCACCGCCGAGGCATCTTTCAGATGGTCGTAGGGCATCGACAACCAAAAGAACCGGGAAAACAGGGGGATGATGAGCGAGTCTATGAGTCCATCGGGAGAGTAGAGTTCACTGATAACTTTCATGGCCGGTGATACACGGTGAGAGCTGAGTCTTCTCAGTGCGATCTGTGAGGCGATCCTGTCTGCCTCCTGCGGGTCGAGAATAAAATCAGGAGTGAGTCCGAAACGGGAGAGATCCATCTGCACAACCTGATAGCAGAAACTGTCAAGGGTTGTAATGGTTGCCTCGGAAAAATGCTGCAGTTCCCTCAGCATGTCTGTATCATGACTGTGGTCAACAAAGATCTTCTGAATCCTCTCATACATCTCAGCCGCTGCGGCTTTGGTGAAAGTGAGTGTGAGGATCTCATCGACATGTGCACGTCCGGTGGCGACAAGATAGAAGAACCGGTAGGTGAGAACGCGGGTCTTCCCGCTGCCGGCGCCTGCCTTTACCACACAGTTCTGCAGAATCTGCACAGCCTGAGACTGTTCCGGATTGAAATGCTCCTTCAGATAGTCATCGAGTATGGTGGAGTCGATCATGGGAGTACATATCTCCTTCGGCAGATCTGCCGGTAATCACAGTGTCTGCAGTTCTCCTTCGACACATGAGCTTCC
>JAFGUP010000011.1 GCA_016938475.1 Sphaerochaetaceae bacterium | reverse complement strand
CTTCTTCTTGCCGTGCTCCTTCTCCATGAAGTCGATCTCTACCTTCGTCTTCTCAATGCCGGCGCTGTTCTTCTTCAGCTCGTCAGCATGCTCCTTCTCCAGGTCTGCGGCCAGAGCCACCACGTGCGGGTGGTTGGTGTTGAGCACCAGGTCAAAGCTGTCGGGCATCTCTCCGTAGAATGAGTAACCGCCGCCGAACTGTGCCATATCCTTCATCCTGCGCATGAACTCGCTCTGGGTGATCACCAGCGGGAGGTCATTCTCGTCGAGACTCTCGGCTCTCACATGAAAATGGGCCTTGTCACTGTCGGAAATCTGGCTGCGAAACAGCTGGGCCAGATCATCCGACTGCGCCTGGGTGAGCTTCGAGGTGTAGCTTTCATCCTTCCTGATCAGCTTTTCAATCACGTCACTGTCAACCCTCACGAACTTCGACGAGGGATCCTTGCCCTCCAGGGTATTGATCAGGTGCGTGTCAAGCTGTCCGTCGAGCACCAGCACATCATATCCCTTATCGGCAGCCTTGGCCACATAGGTGTGCTGTGAAACGGGGTCAGTGGTGTAGAGATGTATCAGCGACTTGTCCTTGTCAGTCTGGTTCTCCTTAATGATCTTGTCATACTCCTCGAGGGTGAAGTATTTGCCGTCACTGTTTTTGTAAAGGGCAAATTTCGAAACCTTCTCATAGAATTTCTCCTCGGTGATCATTCCGTACTCAATAAAGAGCTTCAGGTCATCCCATTTCTTTTCGAAGTTCTCCCGGTCCTTCTTGAAGATATCGGCAAGTCTGTCAGCCACCTTTTTGGTAATATGGCCTGAAATCTTCTTTACATTGGAGTCGCTCTGAAGATAACTCCTGGAGACGTTGAGAGGGATGTCAGGAGAGTCTAGCACTCCGTGGAGAAGAGTCAGGAACTCAGGCACAATACCCTCAACGGAGTCAGTAACGAAAACCTGGTTGCAGTAAAGCTGGATCTTGTTCTTCTGGATCTCAAAGTTATTGCGGATCTTCGGGAAGTAGAGTATCCCGGTGAGCTTGAAGGGATAGTCGACATTGAGGTGTATGTTGAAGAGAGGCTCCTCACCCATCGGATAGAGTTCCCGATAGAAATTGTTGTAGTCTTCGTCCTTCAGCTCTGCCGGCTTGCGTGTCCACGCCGGTTGTGTGTTG
>JAFGUP010000116.1 GCA_016938475.1 Sphaerochaetaceae bacterium | reverse complement strand
TTGGTAAGGATCCTGATCAGGAGGTCGGTCGCCCGGCGGGCAAGGAGGGTGACCGGATGGATGACTGTCGAGAGGGGGGGAGAGACGTCCTTGACCGGAGGCAGATCATCGTAGCCCACGACGCTGAGGTCACGAGGGACCTGAAGGCCGATGGAGGCTGTGTATTCGAGAACTCCGAAGGCACACCGGTCACTGCTGCAGAATATGATGGATGGGATCGGTCCGTGCTTTCCACTCAGGAGAATCTGGGCTCCCTTCCTTCCGCTGGTTTTGGAGAAGTTGCCTTCAACCACGGAGCTTTCCACTTCATACTCTTCGGCGAGACGATTGAACACTTCAAGACGGTCAATGGCGTTTCGAAAGAGCATATCGCCGGTGATATAGCCCCACCTGCGGTGACCAAGGGCGTAGGCATGTTCGCAGGCCTTGCGCATACCGCTTTCAGGCAGTGCATCGACACTGTTGAGTCCTTCGTGGTAGTTGTTGATCAGAACGAAGGGGACTCCCTGCTCTCTCAGCCCCTGAAAGGGTTTGAAATCGGCACGGGTAACGGCAAAGAGGAGTCCGTCCACGGTCTTGGAGCGGATCAGCGTGTAATAGTCCTCTGTTCTGCTCTCTCTCTTGTCGAGTATGATTGTGGGTGAATACCCTTGCGCATCACATTCAAGAACAACTCCGTCAAGGAGGGCCGGGAAGTAGGAGCGGCTGAAGGGAGGAAAGGCTTCGTAGGAAGGGACGACGAACCCGATAACCTTCGTATGTCGACGTGCGAAGAGGGTCGCCTGACGGGAAGGAATGTACCCCAGTGTTTTGGCTGCATCGCGCACCTTCTCCTTGATCGCCTCTGAGATGAGGGGGCTGTCGTTCAACGCTCGTGATACTGTCGATTCGCTGACTCCTGCAGCGTGAGCTACATCTCCCCGTGATACCTTTTTCTCCATGAGTATACCTACCATAATGATTCCAAAAAAGAAAGGGTCCAGCCTGGCTGGACCCTGTGAGACGTGTTTCTTCTGTGAGGTGAATCAATCAGATCAGTAGATCGACTCCGGTTCATAGAAATCAGCCACGTTCGAGGCATCAACAAGCACAGACGGGATTGTGACGGTCACTGGTGATGAGGCGTCATGGAAGTCATCACTTCGTTCACCGGTAGCAACTTCTGTTGCATAGTGGATACCATCGAGGATCATAGAGGGATGGTAGGTCGCTGTTGCCTTCACCAGAGGGTCTCCGTCCATGATCATCTTGTAGACAACCTTCGAACCTGCTCCGCCGAGGGCAATCTTGACATCGGTTCGGCCCGATTCCTTGATAGCCTGGAGGACACCGAGGAGTACATCGTCATCCTGACAGAATACTGCATCGATCTTCCGGTACTTCTGCAGGAAGGTTTCCATCAGGGAGAGGCCTTTCTGAGTCGACCAGTCAGCGAATTCGTAGTTGTTTCCGCCCAGAAGGTTGATCAGAGAGGAATCCTTGTTCATCTCTGTGAAGAATGCATCCATTCGTTCGGTGTCAATGGTGACAGGAAGTCCACCCATTGCCACATAGTTGGTCAAGCCCTGAGCAGCCATCTGTTCTCTGAGCCATTTCCCGCTGTTCGTACCGAGAGCTGTGTTGTCCCCTGCGATATTGACATAGCCGAAGGATGTGTCGGTGAGACCGCGGTCGATTACGAACACGCGTACTCCTGAAGACTGAACCTGCTTGACGATCGGGGTGAGAGGAGCCGATTCATGGGGAAGGATGACGAGGTATTCCATACCCCAGACTTCCATATCTTCGACATTTCTCACCTGAGAGGAGGGAGAATCAGCGGTAACGACACGGAATTCGAACACTCCCGGCTGTTCTGCCTTGATATCATCGACTGCCTTGTTTGCCCACCATACGATACCACCGGTCCATCCATGGTCTGCACTGGGAATCGAGACACCGATCTTGATCGGAGCATCGCCTGCCTCAGCAGCACCTTGAGCAAACATAAGGGACATGCTCATAAGGAGAATAAGAGAGAACATTACACCTTTCTTCATTTTGAACCTCCAATTAGTTCTTTTTATTGTATTGCAGCAATACAGCTGCAATGATCACTAAACCTTTTGCCGCCTGCTGAAGGTAGGAGGAGACTCCCCCTAACACCAGCATGTTGTTGATCATCCCGAGCATGATCGCACCGAGGACGGTTCCTATGACCGTTCCCTTTCCCCCGGTCATCGCCGTCCCTCCGATGACGACAGCTGCGATAGCGTCGAGTTCGTAATAGATACAGTCACTTGAGTTGATCGAGTTGAGACGGCTGGACCACAGAAGCGCGGTGACTCCGACAGTCGCTCCGGTGATGATGTAGGGAATGAGACGGATCTTCAGAACCTGAACAGCCGAGTAGCGGGCAACCTGCTCGTTAGCACCGACTGCACAGATGTACCGTCCGAACCGGGTATTGTTGAGAACGATGTGAAGAATTGCAGCTATGATAAAGAACATCCACACCGGGACAGGAAGACCGAGCACTGAACCCGCTCCCACTTCCGGATAGAAGGTGTTCTCGCTGAGGATATTGCCTGCACCCGAGAAATACTGTATCAGGGAGCGGAATATCGACATCGTGCCGAGCGTCGCTATGAATGGGGCTATCCTCCCTTTCGTGACGAGAAGTCCGTTGAACAGCCCGGAAAAGGCTCCGAACAGGACTGCGAAAAGCCCCGCGGCAAGCACTGCCATGTGAGAGTCTCCGGGAAAGAGATTGAGGAAGAAGATCGTTATGCCTCCCACGAAGGCGGTCATACTTCCTACCGACAGATCGATCCCTCCACTGATGATCACCATCGTCATTCCCAGTCCGATGATTCCGGTATAGGAGATCTGACGGAGGATGTTCACAAGGTTCCTGATCCTCAGGAAGTTGGGCCAGCCGACGATGATGGCCAGGAGAAAGAGGATGATGAATGCCATTCCCGTCGAATGCTCGCTGAAGCGGAATCCCTTTACTGCCCGTACGATGAGGGACCAGAGACTCCTGTTGTCATGTGTGATAGTGTTATCGTTCATCGAATACCTCTCCCTGAATTCCTGTTGCATGGAACATAATCTCTTCTTCGGTGATACGGTCGCCTTCAAGGCATCCGGTGACTCTTCCTTCCTTCATCACATAGATCCTGCTGCACAGCCCCATCACCTCTTCCATCTCGCTGGAGATGACGATACAGCTGATTCCCTGCTCTGCAAGGGAGTGGATGAAGTCATAGATCTCTTTCTTCGCGTTCACGTCGATTCCCCTGGTCGGTTCGTCGAGGATAAGAATGGACGGGTTGGTGTCCACCCACCGAGCGAGGTACACCTTCTGCTGATTGCCTCCGCTGAAGAACCTGAGCCCCATCTTCATTGATGCAGCCACGATATTGAACTTTCTGACGTACTCGCTGCTTTTTTCGAGTTCCGTGCCTTTGTCTATGAGAAAGTTCTTCAGGTACCTCTTGAGCGAGATCATCGTGATGTTCTGGGGTATATCGAAATCCTGAACGATTCCCTTCCCCTGTCTGTCCTCACTCAGATATCCGATACCGAGGTCAACAGCATCGCGAGCGTTCTGGATGTGAACGCTCTTTCCGTTGACCGTGACACGTCCTGCCGAAAGGGGACGGAGTCCCATGATGGTCTCGGCTGTTTCGGTCCGTCCCGAGCCGACAAGGCCGGCAAAGCCCAGAATCTCTCCTCGTCTCAGATCGAACGATACATCCTTGAGTACCCTGCCGCTAACCAGGTGCTCTGCACTGAGAATGATGTCATCCCCGGTGCGTACCTTCTTTTTCGGAAAGACCTGTGTGAAGTCCCGTCCGATCATCTTCCTGGCGATATCGTGCTCGTTGATATCGGCTATCTCATCGATACTGATCAGCTTTCCGTCCCGAAGCACGGTCACCCGGTCACAGATCGTTTTGATCTCACCGAGCTTGTGGCTTACGAAGATGATGGTGACTCCCTGTGCCTTGAGGCGTCTCATCAGCGTGAACAGCGTCCTGATCTCATGTCCGGTGAGGGTTGTGGTGGGTTCATCCATGATCAGGATGCCGGCATTGAGCAGCAGTGCCTTTGATATCTCCACCTGCTGTTTCTCAGCGACACTCAGGTCGCTGATCTTCAGGTTGACATCAAGGGGCATGCCGAGTTCTTCCAGCTGTTTCCCTGCCCGGCTCCTCATCTGTTTCTTGTTGAGAAGCCGTGTGGCAGTGATGATCTCATTACCCAGGAACATGTTCTCCCAGACGGTGAGTGTGTTGATCAGGTTGAACTCCTGGGGGACAAGGGCGATGCCGAGGCGTTTTGCCTTGATATAGTCGTTAATTTCGACGGGAGTTCCTTCGAGGCTTACAGAGCCGCTGGTCGGCTGATAGATACCGCAGATGATCTTTATCAGGGTGGACTTGCCGGCTCCGTTCTCTCCGATGAGACCCATGATCTCACCACTGCGGATTCCCACTGTGATATCATCGAGCACCCTGACGCCTGAGAATTCTTTGGTTATGTGTTGTGTCTCGAGCACATAGGGCCCGCTCTGTGTCTCTTTCATGTGGCTCCTGTCACTGTTTCATTGCATCATCGAAGGCCAGGTTCGAGGGGGCAAAATCAACGGCACGGACAAATTCGCACGCTTCTTTCGCACCGTATTCGCGTTCCATGCCCGAGTCTTCCCATTCTACCGAAAGCGGTCCCTGGTACCCTCCTGCATTGAGTTCACGGATGATGTTCTCGAAGTCGACATCACCATGACCGAGGGAACGGAAGTTCCAGCCGCGACGTGTGTCGCCGAACTCGATATGAGAGCCGAGGATGCCTGCTTTCCCGTCAAGGGTAACCGCTGCATCTTTCATGTGGACGTGATACACCTTGTCGATGAAGTCCCTGAGGAAGATATGGGGTGTGACGCCCTGCCATATAAGGTGGGATGGGTCGAAGTTGAAGCCGAGGGTATCGCGGAACTTGAATTCCTCGAGGAGGCGTTCAGCGGTATAGTAGTCGAAGGCGATCTCGGTGGGGTGCACCTCAAGTGCGAAGCGCACGTTCTGTCTGTCGAACTCGTCGAAGATGGGTGACCAGAGGTCAACGATCTCCTTGAACGCATCGTCGATCATCTTCTCACTTGTCTGGGGGAAGGAGTACCAGTACTTCCACACCGGTGAGCCCATGAAACCGGTCACGATTTCACAGCCCATATTGTGAGCCGCCTGAGCGGTGTACTTCATCTCTTCGATCGCCCAGGCTCTGATCTTCTCAGGCTGGCCTGCGAGTTCTGCGGGAGCGAAGCCGTCAAGTCGCGGATCCCAGAGGTCACCGACGCACTGGCCTGACAGGTGGGCACCCAGCGCCCACACGGACAGTCCGTTCTTCTTCAGTATCGCTTTGCGCTCATCACAGTAGGCACTGTCGGTGGCTGCCTTTCGAACGTCCATATGGTCGCCCCAGCAGGCAATTTCCAGTCCGTCATAGCCGAACTGTGCTGCTTTCTCACAGATTGTTTCAAACGGCAGGTCCGCCCACTGCCCGGTAAATAGTGTCACTGGTCTAGACATCGTTCTCTCCTTTTGTATCGTTCGTGTTGGACACGGTTTTTTCTCAGAGCTGTACCCAGGCTGAGTCCTTCTCAGAGCTCTGTACACAGGCCGTTATGAACTTCACACCATCGACTCCCATCTGTGCGGTGGGGAAGTCCAGATCTTCTCTGCTCAGCGTCTCACCTCGTTTCTGTCTGGTCAGCGCATCGATGAAGGTCTTGTAAATGTTGGCAAACGCTTCGAAGTATCCTTCGGGGTGTCCGGCCGGGATACGGGAGTACCTTTGAGCGTGGGGTGCAAGGGCATCTCGTCCCCTCGACAGGCGCATGGTGGGTCTGTCGAGGTAACTGACCGTGAGGTAGTTCGGGTCTTCCTGTGACCACTGGATTGTTCCCTTTGAGCCGAAGATACGGACCCGAAGCGCATTGTCGTACCCGATGGCGATCTGGGAAGCCCAGTAGAGGCCTTTGGAGCCGTTCTCGTATTCCACCATGATCGTGGTGTTGTCATCGAGCTTTCGTCCCTCAACCATCTTGTCGAGCCGGGCAGACAGGCGTGCGATGCGCAGGCCTGTGATATACGAGACGAGATTCTCCACGTGAGAGCCGATATCACCGGTGCAGTTGACCTTTCCCGACTGTGCCGGGTCGCTTCTCCAGGAAGCCTGTTTGTT
>JAFGUP010000115.1 GCA_016938475.1 Sphaerochaetaceae bacterium | reverse complement strand
TGCAGTCGCGTTGATCCTGTATGTGTTCTTCTTTGTTTTCGGCATTCTGCAGTATAAAAGGGACCATTTCTACTGGTCCTTCCAGCTCTACATCATCTTTTTCGCTATCTGGAGTTTTGGGTCTCTCATGATGCACTTGAACAGTGGTCTCCTGACACCTCTGTTCTGGAACAAGGTAATGCTTGTGGGACTTCTTTCAGTGCCGTTCGGGCTGACTCACTTCGTCATCGACATTCTGGAACTGTACAAGAAACGAGTCACGGTCTTTATGAGTCTGAGCTACCTCCTGCTGATTCCTCTCATGATCTTCAACTTCACCGGCAGCATCGTAAGTGACGCGGGCTTCCATGCAAATGGCGAGTTCTTCTACATTCTTGCACCCGGTTCAATCTACGCCTACTCGATCAGTTACAGTTACCTCTTCCTTGCTTTCATCATTCTCCTGGTCAGTAGCAAGAAGAATCCTCTCTCTCCGGAGGGGAAAAATCTCTTCCTTCCTCTGCTCGGTGTTCTTATCATGCTGATCGGTATTTTTATGAACGTCTTCCCGCATATCGGGAAATATCCTATAGACATACTTGCATCCACCATAAACGCGGTTCTCCTGTTCTATACGATATATAAGTACAAACTGATCAGTTATTCCCTTCTGGGTCTGAAGATCATCTACTCGACGATATTCGCAATCTTCAGCTCGATGACCTTTTATGCACTGTTCACAGTCATACAGTTCTTCAATGAGGACTTCGCTCCAGGCAGTACAGTTCAGTTGTCCATTATTCTCGGCTTGGTCACAGCAATGATCATGTTCCCGGTCAGGAACCTGTTAACTTACCTGGTCGACTCGGTCATCATTCCCAAACGGCACCCCTATCAGGCTACGATTCTGAACCTCAGTAGAAAGATGCCGACCATACTCAATCTTGATGATCTTGCACGTGAAGTGACCGACAACCTTTCAACGGGAATGAAGAGTGAATGGGTACTCTTTATCGCCTATGATCCGGCTCAGGGGAATGAACACTACCGACTTATCGCGAATGCCAAATGCCCCACAGACCTGAGAAAGGGTGACATCGTCTCCTTTTCGATGTCTGACGATAAGACAGAGGCTATCGTCTCAAGTCAGGAAACGAACAGCTCATCGGTCATTCTTCTGTCGGATGAAGACCGTGATACCTTCACTGCAAAGGGTATCCCACCGTTCAATATCATCATCCCCCTCATCTTCCGGCACCAGTGTGCCGGTTACATTCTTATATCGTACGACACCTCGACAGCTCCTATGAGCCATGTAGAGGTTGACGCGTTTGAACTCCTTGCGTCTCAGAGCGCATTGGCTCTTGAAAATTCCCTGAGCTTCGAACAGCTGAGAAAACAGGGTCAGGAGCTCGAACTGAGCAAGAACAAAATGGAAGCCATCTTTAATGGTATTGCGTCCCCTGTCTGTCTTATAGACATCGACTATATCATCCAGGAGGCCAATAGTGCTGCTCTTTCCATGTTCGAACTGAACAGGACAAGCCTGATCGGAAAGAAATGCTACAAAGCGCTGTTTCGAAGAGTAAGGCCCTGTCCCCACTGTCTTGCTGTCGACACGCTTCACTCGGGTATAGTCCAGGAGACTGAGGCAAGGGAGAAGGACAGGATCATTTCGTTCCAGTATCACAATGTGAGAGTTCCTGAAGAGTCAAAAAGTCTGTTTGTGGAGATCATGCAGGATATCACCGAGCAGAAACACATGCAGGAAGAGATGATACGAACCGAGAAGATGGCAGGAATCGGTACCCTTGCAGCCGGTATAGCCCATGAAGTGAACAATCCTCTTGCTGCGATATCGGGAACCGCCGAGATACTTCTGAGTGAGGCAGCCCCGGATAGCAAGGAAAAGGAATATCTTGAAGATATTCTGAACTATGCGAAGGGAGCCAGCAACGTCATCAAGGAGATGTCGATCTACTCACGAACAGAGGAGAGGCAGGAGAAACAGGTCGTGCAGATTGTAGAGACTCTTGAGTTCTCCCTTCGCATGGCGATGCGTGGTTCTGATATGCAGAATGTGGAAGTGAAACGCAACTATCACGCTCTTCCTTCCCTCGAAGCAAACGAGGGCGAAGTACAGCAACTGTTCCTGAACCTCATTGTAAATGCAGCCCAGTCAATGGGTGGAGAGGGAATCCTCACCCTCTCCTGCTTCGAGAAGGACGGCTTCATCCATATCGCCATTGGTGATACAGGATGCGGGATTCCGGAAAAATATATGAATCAGGTGTTCACACCCTTTTTCACCACGAAACCACCAGGGGCAGGAACCGGGCTCGGCCTTACGAACTGCTTCAATATCGTAGAGAAAATGGAAGGAAGGATCAGAGTGCGAAGTACAGAAGGAGAAGGAAGTGAATTCACTGTAATACTACCATTAGGAGATGAAGGGAAGGATACTATCCGATTCGTCATGGCCAGTGATGCCTCGTCCCTGAGCGATGTATTTTTCATACAACGCAAGGTTCTTGTCGGCGAGAAGGGATATCTTGAAGAGACTATCCACAGCAATGAGGATGAAAAAGCTATGCATATCCTTGCCTTCCGGGGTATCCACCCGGTGGGAACAGTCTCGCTCATGAACAGTGATACTTTCTGGCCGCTACCTGTGGCACGGTATTTTGATATTTCACATGTTCTCTCACAAGGCAAAGCAAGTGAGATCCTTCGCCTTGCTGTTCTTCCCCAGATGAGAAATACGTCCGTATCGATCGGTCTGATTATCCTGGTCTTCCTTCTTGCACGTTCACAAGGTGTTCAGCAGCTGGTCCTGGATGTGTTCAGCGATGATGAGAAAACGATCCGTCTCTATCGTAAGTTCGGTTTTGAAGAGATTGGCACCTATCACTCTCCATCACAGGTCACTGTAATGATGCTTAAGGGGAAAAGCACACTTGAAACTGATATGAGCCAGTTGAGACACTTTGTAAAACCGCTTTTCAAACGCCTCAGGGGAGTGTTTGATTTCGGTCCTCACACTGATGCCATCCATCGGGAAATGGATCAGATTCTTGCAGCTGAGCACGAGGTTGAAGAAGTAGATCAGTTTGCCTGACAGTGTCCGCGAAAAAAGAAAGCCGGCAGGAGTCGATGCTCCTGCATGGCGTGTTCGTATCTCTCATCTCTTCTCACCCTGCCGAATTTAAGCCCTTCTTTATAGCAGACGTAGATTCCGGACATCCTCCTTATTGCATTGAATCGGATCAACGGATCCTTCAGTGTATCCAGATGACCGG
>JAFGUP010000114.1 GCA_016938475.1 Sphaerochaetaceae bacterium | reverse complement strand
TCGTTTATCAAACCGCTGTTCGTCGAAGTCCTTATCGCCCCCTCGTTCGCCCCTGAAGCCCTTGATATACTGAGAACGAAGAAGAATCTTCGAGTTCTCGTCCTCCCTACCCTTGCACAGCACACGAACGTACTCTGTGCCCGTTTCATCGGTGACGATTTGCTCCTACAGGAAAAAGATACTCTGGCCATTCGTAAAGAAGACCTGAAGTGTGTCACCAAGGTCGCACCGGATGAGAAGACTGTCGAAGAGCTGCTGTTCGCGTGGAACGTCGTGAAACATGTCAAGTCGAATGCGATCCTCACGGTCAGTGACTTTGTCACTTGCGGTATCGGTGGAGGTCAGGTGTCGCGTGTCGATGCCACCAGAATCGCGCTGAGAAAAAGCCCCGAGAACACACCATTGGTCCTCGCTTCCGATGCGTTCTTCCCCTTCAGGGATTCGATCGAAGCCCTTGAAGGGTATCAGGTACGGGCTATCATCCAGCCGGGCGGATCAATCCGTGATCAGGAAGTTATCGATGCCTGCGATGAAGCAGGTATAGCCATGGTGTTCACCGGAGCAAGGAGCTTTCTCCACGCCTAGGAGAACAGAGAAAGTGACACAGAAATGATCTGAGAAACCTGTGGAGCCATCTGCATTTCCAGATTCTTGTTGAAAGGGGTCGGAATTTCCTGACCCCCTATACGTTTGACCGGACCCTTGAGAGCACGGAACGTATCCTCATCTTCCACGATAGCAGCGGCAATCTCTCCTGAGAATCCCCCGAAGGCAGGTCCTTCATGGAGAATTACTGCTCTCCCTGTCTTTTTCACCGAGGCACGAATCGCTTCTGTATCAAGAGGCCGCAAAGTCCTCAGATCAACAACTTCTGCACTGATCTCATCATCTTCGAGAGTCAGAGCTGCACTCAATGCCTGGGAGACCATCTTGCCGTAGGTGATGATGGTGAGATCAGTTCCTTTCCGTTTTACATCGGCCTTACCGATCTCGATGGTATAATCCTCTTCAGGAATGAGAGAACTGAGCCCATAGTTCTTGTGCTCAAGGAACACGACCGGATCATCACAGCGTATCGCGCTCTTCAAAAGCCCTTTGGCATCACTTGGGGTACAGGGGTAGATGACTTTGAGACCGGGAATGTTCGTAAACAGCGTCTCAAGCGACTGTGTATGCTGCGCTGCAGCTCCTGTCCCACTACCCATAGGAGTACGATAGACCATGGGAACCGACTGACGTCCCCCGGACATGAACCGGGTCTTTGCCGCATGGTTGATGAGCGGGTCACTGGCCAGAGTGGAGAAGTCTCCGTACATCACTTCGACCACGGGTCTCATACCCATGATCGCCGCTCCGACGGCAACAGCGACTATCCCCTCCTCCGATACAGGGGTCTCGATGACCTGGTGCGGTCCATAGATATCAATGAGGCCCGAAGTAACCGAAAAACAGCCTCCATAGCAGCCTACATCCTCTCCCATCAGTACGACCTGTTCATCACGTGCCATCTCTTCGGCAAGTGCCTCACGAATCGCTTCGCGGTAACTGATCTGTCTCATCGGTCACCTCCCGATGCATATACGTACTGCTCAGCATCCCGGAGGGTGAGTTCCTGATGGTCATTGAGAAAGAAGTCGGCGATCTCGGTGATCTGTGCTCTCTCCTGTTCGAACAGATCGCTGATCTCCTGTTCCGTGATCTCCTTCTCTGCAATCAGAACCCGGCTGAACGCTTCGATCGGATCCTTCTTCATCCACTGAGCCTCCTCTTCGCGGCTACGGTACACCCTCTTGTCACTCTTGGAGTGACCGCTGAACCGGTAGGTCTTCACTTCAAGGAGATAGGGACGCTGGTGTTCCATCATCCACTGACGAATCTCACGGACCTTCGAATACACTTCCTGCACAGCATTTCCATCTATACTGTCCGACTTGATTCCATAACCGGATCCTCGCTCCGCAATCGAGGAAACCGAAACCATCCTGTGTGCAGGACTGCTCATCCCGTATCCATTGTGCTCACAGAGGAACAATACCGGAAGGTTCCAGATTGAGGCCATATTCATCGCCTCGTGAATGATTCCCCGGTTACTTGCGCCATCACCGAAAAAGGCGACGACTATCTCATCCCTGTTCTGGCGTTTCAGCTGAAGGGCCATCCCGGTAGCAAGGGCAACTGAAGAACCGACAACCGCTGAGGAGCCCGCATTACGATGTTCCATATCGATCAGATGCATCGATCCGCCCAGTCCCCGGCTCAGCCCGCGGCTGTCACCGAAAAACTCAGCCATCATCGCAAAGAGGTCGGCACCACGGGCAAGCGTGTGACCGTGACATCTATGGGTTGTCATGATCCAGTCTCTCTGCTCGAGACCGAGAGCGACACCTGCGTGCACAGCTTCCTGCCCGATAGCGAGATGAGTGGTCCCATGCATCGAATGATTGGTGAACAGTTCTTCTATCTTCTGTTCGAACACACGAGAGCGGATCATGAGAGCAAGTACATCCTTTCTGGTACCCGAAGCAAATGAGTAGGGCATAGGCACCTCCTATCCTGCTGTGAAGTAGCTTCTGATGTAGCCGGTATACATCGTATGATAATCCTTCTCCTTATAGAAGGAACCAATCGCAGGATCGATGAACTGATCGGGAAGGATTGGCGTTCTCGAAGCGATGTCCATACAGAACACATCAGTGGCCCCTTCGAAGGTGACCACAGGATGGTTTGTTCCTGCATCAAGCGTGACGGGAACGAGAGAGGTCTCTGCCACCTTGTCATAGTCCCGTCCTGAGTACTTTCCACAGAAACTGAGCGCTTTACGGTATTCTTCGGGAAAAAATGAACAGGTGAAGGAAGAACCTTTTTCCAGATACGAATAGGTGTGTCGTGTGTGCCTCACTACAATATTGAACACCGGCTTGCGCCACATGACGCCGACACTGCCCCAGGCGGCTGTCATTGTATTGAACGACGTTTCGTCCCCTGCGGTGATAAGAAACCACCTGTCTGCCATCATAGTGAAAATGTTGTGTGTGAATGTGTCAACTTGAACCTGTGTGAACATACCTTCCCCCGCAGAATCTAGATTTCTGCAGAAACTCTACCTCTCTGGTGAAAGAAGCATGGAAGAAAGTTCCCGCTAACCGGATTTTCAGTATATACATCGAGGTATTGAGAAGTCAACTCATCAATCCGCCAATAAAAATCACAAAACTGATATGATGTGACCTTTGTAAAGCAATATTTCTCGATACTTTCTTCGTCTTCTAACTCCATTGTCGAAGAGAGAAGGGATTGATTGACAGGATATCAGTGTTCGGCATCTGACCATTCTGATATACGTGGATTGGCTACCACAGGCCAATGGTCCGCCTACAGCTCTGTCTGTCTAAGGACGTGAATCACCACCTGAGGGGTGTCAACATAGACAATAGGAAAAGTCCAGAAGATATCCCGTATGACCATTCCCTGCCGGGGAGAGCCTCCAGCACACACATTGACACCTTCTGTTATCGATCCATTAAAAAGTCAAGCTTAACCTATTCTTATATAATAATTTGTGGTCTTAGCGACCCCTTTTCCCTTGACAGGGGCCTTCCTTTTCTGCTATTTCATAGGAATCCTGATACGCCTTTCTATAAAGGAGCTGCTATGTCATCGATTGCAATTCCGGCTCTCACCAGTGATCTGGTGCGAATTCTTATCGACGCTGACACGATCGCACGTCGCGTGAATGATCTTGCCAGACAGATCAACACTGAATACAAGGATATCGATGATAAACTCATCCTCGTCGGAGTCCTCAAAGGTTCTTTCATCTTCCTCGCAGATCTCTGCCGGAAACTCGAGATCCCTCACGAGGTGGATTTCATCTCTCTTTCCAGCTACGGAAATTCGGACCAGTCCACCGGGAATGTGAGAATGATCATGGATACCAGAGAGAATGTAGAGGGAAAGCATGTACTCATTGTGGAAGACATCCTCGACAGCGGATACACCCTCGACTACCTCTGCCGCAACTTCACGAGTAGGAACGTTGCATCCCTGAAGACTATCGTTCTTCTGGACAAACCGGACAGAAGAAAGGTAGATGTGGAGATCGATTACCTTGGTTTTGCGATACCCGATGTGTGGGTGGTAGGGTATGGACTTGACTACGCCGAGAAGCACAGAACTCTTCCATACATCGCAGAAATGACTCCGGTGACCGAGTAAACGAGGTGCGAGACTCCATGAACAATAAGTTTTACGTAGGATACGGCACGATTCACAAAACCGTGAAATCCCTCGCGGAGCGTCTCACAGAATCGGGATTCGATCCCGACGTGATCGTCGCCATCGGTTCAGGAGGGTTCATTCCCGCGCGGATCATGAAGACTTTCATCAACCGCCCGATTCTTGCCGTAGGAATCAGCTATTATAACATTGACCAATCGCATGCCGACTATCCTCAGAAGATACAGTGGATAGACGAGACTGAACGGCAGATCGAAGGGAAGAAGGTTCTTCTCATCGACGAAGTAGACGACACCCGGGCGACCCTCGGATACTGTGTAAGAGAGCTTCTCCGCCACGAACCGGAAGAGATCGCAGTTTTGGTCCTCCACAACAAGAAAAAAGAGAAAGCGGCTGATTTCCCCCCTGAGATCACCCGATATTTTGCCGGTCTCGATATCGAGGACCTGTGGATCAAGTATCCATGGGATGCTGACAATATCGATGTTCATCACGAGAATGAGAAGATCATGCTTTCAGAGCAGAAAAAGGAGCAGGACGTATGAGTGTAACTGCAATTGTAGGCGCCCAGTGGGGTGATGAAGGGAAAGGGCGAGTCGTAGATTATCTTGCCCAGAAAGCGGATATGGTGATCCGGTTTCAAGGTGGGGACAATGCTGGTCATACCGTCATCAATGATGCGGGCAAGTTCGCTCTCCATATCGTCCCCTCGGGAATCTTCAATCCTGAAACGGTCTGTATCGTCGGTGCAGGGACTGTCGTGAATTTCAACACGATGAGTGAAGAGCTTGATGCAGTGCAGGCGAAGGGTGTTCTCACCGACAACCTATTCATCGATCGCCGGGCACATCTGATCCTCCCCTATCACCGTCTTCTCGATGGTGCAGAGGAAGAGAGCAAGAAAGGGGGACTGGCTGCAGGGACCACCAAACGTGGAGTGGGTCCGGCCTACTCCGACAAGGTGAACCGTGTGGGTATCCGGGCATCGGACATCCTTGATGAGACCCGCCTGAGAAAACTCTTCGAAGCGATGATAGAGAAAAAGAACAGGGACCTGGCACATTACGACCTTCCCCTGAGCGACGTGGACAGCCTGATGGCCCTCTGTGCTTCATGGAAGGAACGCTATGGTGACAAGATCATCGACACTGTTCCTCTGATCAAACACGCGATCGAGAACAATAAGGATATCGTCCTGGAAGGCCAGCTTGGTATCATGAGAGACATAGACTGGGGTATCTATCCCTATTCAACAAGCAGCAACCCAACCGCAGGTGGAGCAACGAGTGGAGCAGGAATCTCACCTCGCCGTATCGACGAAGTCATCGGAGTCGTCAAGGTCTATTCTACCAGTGTCGGTGGAGGTCCCTTCCCCACGGAACTGCTCGATGCCACAGGCGAAAAACTGAGAAGCGTCGGCAGTGAGTTCGGCGCAACCACCGGACGACCGAGAAGGTGCGGCTGGTTCGATGCAGTCGCCGCATCCTTCAGCTGCTGGATCAACGGATTCACTCACATCGCTCTTACCAAACTCGATATCCTCGATACGTTCGAAGAACTGAAGATCTGTACCGGCTACATGATAGACGGACAACTGGTAACAGACCTTCCCGACACGATCGGTCAGGAGAAGGCCGAACCTGTCTATGAAACATGGGAAGGCTGGATGGAGAGCACCGAAGAAGCTCGTACCTGGAATGACCTGCCGGCTAAGGCTCAGGCCTACCTGAACAGACTCGCCGAGCTCACCGGAGCACAGATCAGATACATCTCGGTCGGCCCCGAGCGGGATCAGATTATTATCATGTAACAGGGAATCCCGCGGTGTGAGCCGCGGGTTTTTCCATTCACCACGATACAAGAGGAACAGACACAGTATGTCGACCATGTTTTCCCACGAAACGTTCATTAGTCCCTTCACCTGGCGCTACGGCACAGAGGAAATGAGAGAGATCTTCAGTGAAGTGCATAAGCGTCGGCTCCTGCGCGATATCTGGATTGCTATTGCGGAGACTCAGGCAGAGGCCGGTCTTGTGACGAACGAACAAATCGAGGATCTGAAGGACCACAGGAATGACATCGATATAGAACGTGCGGCCGAGATCGAACAGGAGATCCGTCATGACCTGATGGCGGAAATCAAGACCTATGCGGAGCAGTGCCCGGTGGGGGGAAAGATCATCCACCTCGGAGCTACCAGCATGGACATCCTCGACAATATGGACGTCATACGGCAGAAGGAAGCTCTCGACATCATACTGGAGAAACTTTCTGCCCTCCTATCCTCGTTCGCAAAACGTATCAGACAGGAAGCCAACACAGCCTGTATGGCGTTCACCCACATCCAACCCGCAGAGGTGACTACTATAGGCTACCGCCTTGCACAGACAGCTCAGGATCTTCTTGATGACTTTACCGATATCAGTGCGGTACGGGATCGTCTCAAGGGAAAAGGGATCAAGGGTGCTGTAGGAACAGCGGCCAGCTATGCTGCAGTTCTTGAGGGGACAGATATGAGTGCCCGCTCTTTTGAACAGAGAGTGATGGTGCGAATCGGACTCACCGCGTTCGAAGGAGCTACCCAGGTCTACCCGAGAAAACAGGACTACCGAATAGGAACTGCTCTTGCCGGACTCTGTTCCACCCTCTACAAGTTCGCCCTCGACATACGAATGCTGCAGACTCCTCCCATAGGAGAGTGGAACGAACCGTTCAGGGATAAACAAGTCGGATCTTCGGCGATGCCGTTCAAGCGGAACCCGATCAACTCGGAGAAGATCGACTCACTGTGCCGCAGTGCTGTTTCGACTGTCGATACCCTCTGGCATAATGCATCGAGCATGATTCTTGAGAGGACTCTCGATGACTCGGCGAACCGTCGCATCGTACTTCCGGAGCTGTTCCTTACCTGTGATGAGGTCCTCAAGACTTCTCAACGCCTGATCGACGGCCTTGTGTTTAACACCGAGACGATCCAAAGGAACCTTGGCACCTATGGCCTGTTCGCTGCTACCGAACGGGTCTTGATGGATCTGGGCAGGAACGGGGCAGACAGGCAGGAGATGCATGAACTGATTCGAGAGTATTCACTGCGTGCCTGGCCATTCGTCATGAGAGGAGAAGAAAATCCTCTTCTTGAGATGCTGAGTTCAGATAACGAGATGCTGAAGTATCTATCACAGGAGAGAATCGTCGAGCTCATGGATGCCAATGAATATACCGGAGATGCAGCAGAACGTGCTCTCAACATAGCCAGCAGTATCGAAGAGATCTTATCTGAATAAGGTGAAACCCGCCATCAGCGTGAAGTAGTAGAGAATCATCCTCGGTATCCTCGCGAAGGTGGCGAACACCACATACAGAAACCGCACTTTCACCATTCCGCTTATCCAGCAGACGGTTGAGAACGGAATAGGTGTGAGTGCCGCCAGAACGATTCCCCACTCGCCGTACCGGCTGATAAGACGTCTCCCCTCCTCGCTGAAGCCCCCGGTTATCTGCTGAATAATCTTCAGGTGACCGAGAAGTCGCCCTATCCAGTAGCCGCCGATGCCTCCCAGCATCGAACCTGCGGATATCAGGGAAAGGAATACCACCGGAGAATACTCGATTGCAAAAGGGAAGATCATGTCTACCGTAAGCGGGACAATGAACATGTCGACCAGAAAGGCGAACAAGAACAGACCGGGAGCGCCACTATGATCACTCACGTACTGTGCGATAGATTCCGTCTGCGGCTCAAGGAATATAAACAGTACAGTGAACAGAGCTATGAAAAAAAGGATGAACACGAGCCCCTTACGAAGCACGACCTTCCAGTCGAGGTTTCCCTCACTGGTAAAATAGGATTCCTTGAACAGATGGACTTTCCGCTTTGCGGCACTCATCTCAGATTCCTGTCACTATCTGTTCCATAGCGGTTAGGAACGAGCCTTTCTCTTGTCCTGTCAGCACGCCACGAAATACCGGGGCCTTCCCCCCGCCCTTCGCATCGAACGGAATGAGGACCTCTTTGCGAATACGTGAGAACATCTCCTGGGGATCATCAAAACCTTTGATCGCTATCATATAGGCAGACTTAGCATCATCCTTCTGCTGGATGGCACAGAAAAGAAGGGAGTCAGAACCTTCCACGAACCGGGCTGCATGAGGGAGTGCATCAAACTCAAGGTGAGAAAAATCGATGACAAAGGGGGCTCCCCCCCGACTCTTTGCTTCCAGTTCATTGAAGACGAGAACGGCTTCGAGCTGATTTCCCCTCTTTCTTTCGGTATTGAGAGCTTCCTTCAGCTCCTTCACTCCCCGAATGATCTCCTCTTTACGGGCAGACAGCTGCTTCTTCAACTCTGCGATGATCTCCTGATTCTCCCCTATCTCCCGCCTCGCCTCTTGAGCAAATGCGAACGAAAGCCGGACATGGCCTCTGATACTCTCGCTTGCCAGGAACAGCACCTCCTGCAGTTCAGAGGTAGTTCTCAGGTGGATTCCTCCGCAGGCGATCTCATCGTATCCATCAATCACGACAATCCGGGGGTTACCTTCCACCTTTACAGGTCTTCTCAGGCCAAGATCAGCCACCTCCTTGTTCTCCACGATGCGATCACTCACACGAGCGTCTGCTATGATCGCCTCACGGGCTGCATCGATGAGCTCACTGATCGTCTCTTGAGAGATAGTTGCAGCATCGGTCTCGATCGATATATCATGTGCCCCCAGATGGACCGAAAGTGTTCCGATTCCATAGAGGGAGTACAGGAGACCGCTGATCAGGTGCTGACCGGTATGCTGTATCATGTAGTGGTAGCGGTGGGGCCAGTCAAGATGGATCGTCACCACAGAGCCCGGGACCAGAGAGCTGCCTTTCTCGAGATGATGGAGGATCTCCCCTTCCCGATTGCTCTGAGTATCGGTCACCCGTACATCTTCGATCCATCCACGGTCACCTGCCGGCCCGCCCCCTTCCGGGTAGAAGATCGTCCTGTCCAGCAGGGCTCCCATCTTTCCCTTGAGTTCACGAACTTCAAGAACGGTGGCTTCCAACGTTTTTTCAAACGGTTTTTCGATGTAGACTTTTTCGGTTATTACCATGGGTCAAGACTACTCTTTTTTCACTCCATCGTCCATATCGCCCTTGTCGATGAGGACTCCCTTTTGCTATCTTGAGACTAGGATTGAGAAAGGAGAAATGCCATGTCACTCATAAAATCAGCCTGGGAGATAGCTCTTGAGAAAACCGAGGATATTGAAGTAGATGAGAACAAGATCCGGAAGGATCAGAGAATCGAGAAAGGAAGACGGCTCGCCGGATCCTACCTCAGTGACGTGGAAGCAACGCTGGAAGAGTTCGAGGACGCGTACAACCGCGAGCCAGAGGAACATCGGAAGGATATTCACCTCGGGATAGCCCGGACCGTGATTTCGAACATTGCACTGCCACAGAGTGATGACTATCTCCCCCGCATGGAAAAGATAGCGAACCTGGCAAGTCTGATCAGCGATAACGGCGAGGAAATAGCTCACCACATCGGACAGCTAAGCGGCCTGATGGGCCAGTATCTTGAAGCAAGAGAAACCCTACTTGAGCGGGCAAAGGCTCAGTATCAACCGATGTTCGAACAGAAACAACAGCAGATGATGGCACAGTACGGCAGGGCAAACTATTCTTCTGTCGAACAGGACCCGGAGTTTGTTCAGTTCCTTCAAAAACACTTCAAACAACTTTCTGCCCAGTATCAGGAGACGCTTGACCGAACCAAGGAAGACCTCAGGCTGCTGTGGAACATCAGCGAGTAACGAAGTGATATGAAGGCAATCGTCACCGGGGCAACGAAGGGAATAGGACTCGCCATCACACGCGCTCTTCTTGACGACGGAGCACAGGTGTATGCACTCGGAAGGGATATGACACTTCTAGAGAATCTGCCGGACTATACCGGCAGGTTACACCTTCACACAGCTGATCTGACGAATACAGACCTGACGGCTCTGGTGCATACAGCGGCAAAGAAGATGGGAGGGATTGATGTACTGGTGAACAATGCAGGAATCACTCTGGCAAAGAACTTAGAAGAAACCGGCACAGAAGAATGGGACAGACTCATGAACCTGAACGCCCGAGTTCCCTACGTTCTTTCTCAGGCAGTCATTCCCTATTTGAAAAAACACCCTCGTTCCCATATCATACAGATCGCTTCAGTGGTTGCTTCGAAAGGATGCGCAGGGCAGTCAGCCTATGTCGCTTCCAAGCACGCACTCCTGGGCTTCAGTAAATCTATTGCCAAAGAACTGCAACCTTATGGAATACGTGTCCATGTCATCTCCCCCGGTGGGGTAGCAACAGATATGGTGAGCAGTGTGCGACCCGATATTGATACACAGGAGCTCATCCATCCTCAAGAGATTGCAGATATCATTCGATTCCTGCTTGCACAACGAGGAAACGCTGTAATTGATGAGATCCAGGTACGCAGAGAAACGAAAGCCCCGTTTGCATGAGAAAAAGCATCACTGCCCCGGATCAAAGGATTCAGAGTACCCGCTT
Source organism: Sphaerochaetaceae bacterium (assembly GCA_016938475.1). Taxonomy (GTDB): domain Bacteria; phylum Spirochaetota; class Spirochaetia; order Sphaerochaetales; family Sphaerochaetaceae; genus SABI01. The sequence continues at coordinate 6,056 of JAFGUP010000114.1, read as the reverse complement.
GATTGGTTTTACCCGTTTGATATCCTCCGATCTTCCTATGACCACGATCTTTGATCTTTCGATAAGAATGTAATCAGGCTGGGGAATCAGGATGAACTGTTCAGGTTCTGTCTCTTTGATTGCGATGATATGCACGTTGTACTTCGCCCTCAGGTTGAGATCCCGGATACTCTTTCCGATAAACTCCCTGGGAGGCTCAATCTGAATGATATCATACTCGGAAGTTATCGGAATGAAGTCAAGAACATTAGGGTTTGACAGATTCTTCGCTGTTCTGATAGCCATATCCCGTTCGGGGAAAATGATGTCATTTGCACCAACTCCCTTAAGGATTTTCGCATGATCATCATCACTTGCCTTCACCAGTATGCGTTTAACCCCCATCTCATTCAGGTACATGCAGATAAGTGTGCTTACACCCAGATCAGTCCCTGTGCTGACAAGAACAGCATCCATGTCCTCCAGCCCCAAGGCACGGAGAGAGTCTTTATTTGTTGCATCCAGAACAACTGCTTCGGTAGAATATTGATCAAGTGCCTGCGCTCGTGCCTTGTCTTTATCCACTGCAAGAACCTCATGCCCTTCTGCATAGAGGGTTTTTGCCGTGTATGAACCAAAATTACCAAGCCCGATAATTGCAAATCTCTTCATTATACTTATCCTTTAGCCTATCATAATATTCTCTTCCGCATACTCTATTGCGGAAGTCCCGTTCACCTTTATGAAAATGTACGAAAATGTGAGTACGCCCACCCTGCCAACAACCATCAAGGTCGCAATAAGGGCTTTACCCACTGCATTCAGATCTCCGGTAATGCCCATCGAAAGCCCGACAGTACCGAATGCAGATACTGTTTCGAACAGGAAAGGAAGGAATCTTCCCCGTTCTTCCACTACCGGTGTCAGCAGATGTCCGTTGGTCGCAAGAAGGAGGAAGAATATGAAAGATATCCCTGATATGGCAAGGACAACAAGAATCAGGCTTCGGTTCACAGTCTCATCAGGAAGACTCTTTCGACCGATGACTACCCGGTTTCTAGCACGGATCTTACTCATGCTGCTGGCAACCAGGAGAGCAAGAGTGGTGGTTTTCACGCCCCCGCCACACGAACCGGGAGAAGCCCCTACGAACATGAGAAAGATCAGAATTGCAAGCCCGGCATCACTGATAACAGCGATATCGACAGTATTGAACCCTGCTGTTCGAGCAGTAATGGACTGAAAGAGCGATGAGAGAATATGACTTTTCCATGAAAGGAGATCATGATTCTCCGGGTATTCAAGAACACCGAGAACAATAGCACCTGAGATGATCAGGAGGAGAGTTGTCGTGAGTACCGTCTTCAAGTGAAGTGATGTCTTTTTTTTCTTCCTGAGGAATATCCATTGCTCCATCTCATACAGTACGGGGAAACCGATTCCACCAAGGATTATCAGTACCGCAATCACACTATTCACATAGATAGAGGTTTCATAGTTCATGAGACTCGAGGAAAACAGAGAAAAGCCTGCATTGCAGAAAGCTGACACAGCATGGAACGCACTCACCCAAAGAGCTCTCTGAAGGGACATCGTATTCATGAAAAACAAGAAGAGAAGTATGAATCCGGTAGCCTCGATGACAACTGTGTACCTGATCACACTCGAAACAAGATGAAAAATATCTTCCCTTGGTGTATGAGTGAACAATTCCTGCAGTATCTTCCGTTGTTTGAACGGGATATTCCTTCCAAGCCAGCGATAGAGAGCAACAGAGAGTGTCATCACTCCCAGACCACCCATCTGAATCAGAAGAAGGATAATGAACTGCCCGAACACGGAAAAAAAGGAGCCCGTATCAACAACTATCAATCCTGTAACACACACTGCAGAGGTTGATGTGAACAATCCGTCAATCCATGAAAGCTTATGGCCTGTTGCGGCTTGTGGGAGCTTCAATAGGAGCATCCCCACAATGATCAGGAGAAGGAAACCTCCGAGGACAATCAATGCCGGATGTATATGTGCCTCAATCTTCCTTCTTAACACCATACTTCTCCTTCACTTCTTTGATAAAGAACTCACAACTCGTATGGTTTCCTGTTGCGCACAATTCCATAATACGATAAGGGCTGAGAATGAGCCTGTCATGCGCCCCGGCACAGGAACAGCGTTCAATCGTTCCGTCCACGGAATAGTTGATCTTCGGGCACATATCAGCATACACGGCAGAGAGTTTCTGCAGTCGGGAAAGCGGAGGTATTTCCAGACTGATCTTCTGGGAATCAAGATTCTTAATAGAAAGGAAGTAGTCTACACCGGAATCCTGTAACTGAGAGAGCATTTCACGGTGAGGAATCTGCATAATGGCAACTACACACTTCCCATGCTGCTTCAATACAGCACACAGGTCCAGATACACATACCTTGATCCGATTCTCACCCCGTGAAAGTTCACAACAACTGCATCGAATGATTCTGCAAGGGCACGGTCCAGACACTCGACCGGGCTTGTCACGATCTCATCGCTGCACTGCAGCAGCTCTGAATGGTCACAAATAAGCAGCTTCTCTTTCATTAGCTCCACCTTTTCATTGGTATCAAAAATATAAAGGCACTCCCATGTCCTACCTGAGATTCGACCCAGATAGTCCCTCCGTGCGCACGAATGATCTCTTTGCATATTGCAAGCCCGAGACCGCTCCCCGATTTCTGAGAATCAGGCATCTGAACAAATTTTTCGAAAATCTTGGACTGGAACTCCACCGGTATCCCCGGTCCGTTATCTTTCACCGAAATGTGGATATTCGATTCGTCTGAATGAGCTTCCAGCATGATCTGCCCCCCTGAAGGAACGTATCTGAGAGCATTCGAAACGAGATTGGAGAGCACCCAGGTGATTTTATTCACATCCACTTCAATGTCTTCCAGCGAAGGGGGAATAAGCTGGGTCATTGCAATCTGTTTGATTTCCAGCTGGCTGAAGAATATTCGCTGGATGGAGGTGAATATCGTCTTAATAGAAACTCTCTCGTATTCCAGCTGAATACTCTTCGTCTCAAGTTTCGATAAATCGAGCAGTTCATGGACGAGCGTCTTCATTCTGGCGACCTCTTCATTTGCAACCCCCAGAAGGTCTCTCAATTGCTCCCGGGAAGACGAATCAAGATGTGTCTGCATCAGTTCTAGGCTCATTTCGAGACTTGTCAATGGAGTCCTCAGTTCATGGGATGCTGTCATGATGAATTCACTCTTCAGTTGCTCGATCTCTTTCAGATGAGTTACGTCCCTGAGGAGAAGCACGATACCGCTCACTGTTCCATCAAGACCTCTAAAGTTTGTGATCGAATACAGATAGTGCAGCCATGAGTCCCCATCGTTGACACTGAGCACACAATCTTCCTCGGAAATCATCGGCTTTCTACCCGAATCAATCACCTCCTGAACCGTGCGGCAGAGTTTTTCATCCCGTAATATATCGGTGCACTTGAGCAAAGTGTAATCGCCGAACTCTAAATGGAACATGCTCTTTGCTGCCGGATTGATTCCTGTTATTTCGAGGTCTGTATTCAGTACAATCAGACCATCTTCAATACTTGAAAGGATAGCATCGCTTTTACGTTTTTCTGCAATCAGCTGTTCAATATTGATTTCGTTGAATGTCTGAAGTTTCCTGGCCATCTGGTTGAACTCCCCCGCGAGAAGACCGATCTCGTCCGAAGTCTGTACCGGGACCTGAACACTGTAGTCTCCACCGGAAATCTTCCTTGAAGCTTCCGTGAAATCCCTGAGGGGTTTCACAAGTCGCTCAGCAAGCAGAAAACTGAAAATCATGACAAGAATGATAGTGAGGAGAGCGATCAGAGAAGTTGAGACGACAGCTCTTTGCGAGAGTGCCGTCGCATTGTCTCTTGCTGTGTACATGACCGTTTCGTTAAGTCTATAGAGTTGATTACATAACACTCCGATCTCTTGCGACAGCTCTCTAAGAGCCTGGAGATCCTGTGTGGTCACCATGTCGGCAAATCCGATCCGCGTGATCTCGTTTCGATACTCCATGTAGGCCGTTTCAATACGATCGACCAGACCTTCCTCACCCTCAATCGTTACATTGTCCTTGGCCTTTGAAAGCCATTGGAGAAACTGTGCATCATATGCCCTCTGTGTATGCTGTATGGATTGCCGGTTGTCAGAATTCAATTGGAGAGACAGAATCTCCTCATCCTGCAGTTCAATCAGAGTAATCATATCCTTTGCCGCGAGAATACTTCGATAATTCTCTGAAAGAATTGCATCGGTGGCATCCCTGAGAGCAATAATATTGAGAATTGCCCATACGAACATCACTACCATGAAAAATAGGGAGATACCGTAGCCGATCAGGATTTTCTTTTTTACTGACATCTGTTTCACCTCATATCACAAGCATATTGCATGCCATGGGCCCGCCTCACGAGCCATTGTATTCATTATGCCCTCAAGAGAGAGGCTTTGGAACGTATGAGGATATAGAATAAGGATCAATTCGGGGAGAATAATCCTCTGAGCACATTTCATTCAAGCTGAGATAATCTGATCACAGACGAGAGAAACAAGACACATGAGGACATGAAGGTTGCATAACGCAAGGTAAGGTTTCGAATGATTGCATTGTGCAATCAGAGAAAATCACAGATCAAAACTTTTCCTCTTTCGCCAGAGTGTCGCCTGATCAATTCCCAACACTTCAGCTGCTTCCATAAGTGTGTCGGTATGCTCAACGACCTGTTTGATATGGTGTTTTTCCAATTCCAGGAGAGAACACTTCCAATCCTGCGATGCGGCAGAATGACCCGTACCGTTGACAGAAGCGGATTGAGGAAAAAGCTTCGAATTCAAAGCAGAATCTGATCCGAGAATGACAGATCTCTCAATCGTATTCCTCAGCTCCCGGATATTTCCCGGCCAATGATAGTGCATCAGGAGTTCACGTTCTTCATCAGTGAAAGAAGAAATCGCCTTATGGTTCACCATGGAAAAATGCCTGAGAAATTCTTCGGCCAGTGGCATGATGTCTTCACTATGTTCCCTGAGAGGTGGAATCCTCACTGCAATAACATTAAGTCGATGGAATAGATCCTCCCGGAACGTCCCATCACTGACCCGCTGCTCAAGGTCGACGTTGGTCGCAGCGATGAATCTGACATCAGCGCTTTTCTCTACAGTATCTCCAAGTCGCTGATAGGTCTTTTCCTGAATCACGTGAAGCAGTTTGGCTTGAGTTGAAATCGGCATATCTGCTATTTCATCAAGAAAGAGTGTCCCTCTATCACAGATAGCGATACGCCCCGGATTGTCCTTCACAGCACCGGTGAAAGCCCCTTTCACGTATCCGAACAGTTCACTTTCAAGGAGTTCACTCGGCATAGCAGGACAGGAGATGACGGAAAACGGATTATCAGCTCTGTTACTCCACGAATGGAGGGCCCGCGCAAACACCGATTTCCCTGTGCCGCTTTCACCGGTAAGAAGGATCGTTGCCTCTGAGCGTGCTGCAATTTCGAGGGTAGAGAGCACCTTGGCCATCTCAAGATTCTCACTTGAAAAATAGTATCTGGGATTTGTTTTGAGGGAAGATTCCTTTAGAAGCCTGAGTTCCTTTTCAAGGTTCAACACATGCGCAATCTTGGTAAGACGATGTACTATCTCTGCAATCGAGAATGGTTTCTGAATGTAATCAGATGCCCCTTTTTTCATTGCCTCCACCGCATTCTCGATCGAAGCATGTGCAGTGATCACAATAATCTTTATCCATGGAGAGCTTGAAAGGATCTTAGGGATAAGGTCGAGACCATTCTCTTCTTCAAGCCTGAGATCGAGCAATACCACATCAAAAAACTGCGCTGATACCTCTCGACATGCTTCAGCAGAGTTTCCGGCACTACGCACCTCATACCCTTGCGCCGTAAGGCCTAAGGTTATCGTCTTTCGAATGTTCTTTTCATCATCAACTACAAGGATTCTCAATGAAGTCATGCATACCAGTATACACAATGGACGAAGAATGAATAGTGGAGCTGAAGGGACTATGCAGGCAT
>JAFGUP010000113.1 GCA_016938475.1 Sphaerochaetaceae bacterium | reverse complement strand
GTGTTGAGTGGCAGAGCTTCCCTGAAACGGGAGATGTCCCTCTCATAGCTGATATGTCCAGCGACCTGCTCAGCCGCCCTGTCCCTGTTGAAAAGTTTGCAATGATCTATGGCGGTGTTCAGAAGAACCTTGGTCCAGCAGGAGCGACCCTTGTGATTCTTCGCAAGGATATGCTCGAAAGACAGAATCCCGATCTCACAGCCTATCTTGATTACAGTGTGCACGCGAAAGGCGATGGTCTGTACAACACACCTCCTGTGTTCAGCATCTGGGCGGTAAAGCTTGTCCTGGAATGGGTGAAAAAGAACGGTGGAGCTGAAGGGATGGCTGAACGCGCCACACTGAAGTCTTCTCTCGTCTATGATGCGATCGAACAAAGCGGTGGTTTCTTCCGCTCACCGGTCGACCCGGCTTTCCGCTCAAAGATGAATATCACCTTCAGACTTCCCAGTGAGGAGCTTGAAAAGCAGTTCCTTGCTGAGGCTACTGCAGCAGGTATGCTCGGTCTGAAAGGTCACAGAAGTGTCGGAGGCTTACGAGCTTCCATCTATAACGCTCTTCCTGTTGAAGACGTCGAAGCTCTCACCGGATTCATGAAGGAATTCCAGCGAGTGAATGGTTGATTGAGAAGAAGAATCACACGAATGGGAATAGAGGAATGAAGAAGTTAGATGAGACGAACAAAGCAATCATCCGGCAGCTGACTGATGGGCGCAAAGCATACAGTGCAATCGCTGAGGAGCTTTCCATCACTGAAAACACGGTGAGAAGCCGTGTAAACAAGCTGATTGATGAGGGAATTCTTCACATCACCGGCCTGGTGAACCCCGAGTACGTACCCGAGGTTCAGGTGGTTGTGATGGGAGTCAAGCTCAAGACCCTTGACCTCGGAAGAAAGGCTCAGGAGTTCAGCCGTCTCAAGGGGGTTGTCTCAGCTATCGTGGTGACAGGCAGGTATGACCTCATCGTTCAGGTGCTTCTTAACGATGAAGAGAATCTTTCCTTACTTGATTTCTTCAAGAAGGAACTTTCGAAGGTGCCTGAGATCTCCGAGGTGGAAACCTTCGTGGTCTACCAGAGTCACAACTACCTGCTTCCCTATATTCTTTAGATCAGAAAACATGCCTATCACGGACTCTCGCGTTCTGCGGGAGTCCGGCTGTATATGACAGTTCCCGCGTCAGAAGGATGAATAACGGCTCGTCCTCTGATGCTGCTGCGCTAGAACATTCGTACCGGTCGTACTAGGAATGGTGTTGATTTTGCACCCCATGGGGTAGTTCCTTCCGCCATGTTGAACAGCTGAGCTTGTATGGAACTACCTTTACTTGAGGTCATGTAGGCCTTATCTTCGTTAAAGGATCCTATATTGTGCACTGCAAGATTCTCATACATAAGGGTCATTTCTTCCTGAGAAGGGAGAAACCAGTCATCAAACCCGCCAAGCACAAGATCATCACAGATCGCGGCAGCAAATTCCTTGCTCACCAGAGGGGTTAGTGTTTCTACAATCAATGCCGTGTTTGCCATTCCGCTTCCGACAGCATCAGACAGATTCGGAACCTTTACTCCCCGTCCACCGAAAGGGTAGGCAGGATCCTCCTCTGCACCGCTCCATGTGGGTAAAGCTACTTCCAGATAGGTCCAGGAACCATCATCAGATGGATTGATATATGCTATGATGCCACCGGCAGGTCCTGTGGTCCCGACCAAATAGGGAATTTCTTCCGTCTCCAGCTCCTGCGGTGGTGAGAACTCAGCAGCGAGGGCATCGCTTTCTCTGGATTTCGGCTCCGAAAGTACAATCTTTCTGAGAGGGCCCGAGTGAACCTGTTTCGACCAGAGGATCTCATCGGTATCGAAGTCGAGACAGAATAATTCTCCACTCTTTGTTCCTACATAGACCAGTCCGTCAGAGTCGACAGCACTACCGTACAGGGTATCAGCAAAGCCGTCAAAGCGCTTTATCACCCTGCCATGTTCAGATTCTATTTTCGTTATTCCTCCAGCACTGTCAGAGGCATATACGTTCTGATCTGGACCTATCGTAATATGTGTTACACTCCCGTCAAAGTTGGTGTAGCTCCATAGGTGTTCTCCGGAAGAAGAAATCTTCACAAGACCGGTTCCCTTGGCACCTCCGGCATAGACACTGCCGGTATCATCAACTGCTATATGATTGATATGAGGCACCACTGTAGCGATCCACAGTGAGTTGCCGTTAGAGTCTATCTTCCGTACGGTGCCGTTGCGTGCTCCGGTGAACAGGTTGCCCAATGGGTCGACAGCGACAGAATGGATGACATCATCAGCTTTATAGTTCCATACTTCTTTACCCTCTGTGGATATCTTCTTGACATGTGCATCCGATCCACCGGTATAGATGAACCC
>JAFGUP010000112.1 GCA_016938475.1 Sphaerochaetaceae bacterium | reverse complement strand
AGATCCTCGGCTGTCGCTCCCATCTCGAGGGCGAGTACCGCCTCCCCGATCAACTCACCGGCATGCTTGCCGGCAATCCCTGCTCCGATAAGACGTCCTGTCTTCTCATCGAACAGTGCCTTGCTCACCCCGGCAGTACTGACTTCCGACAGGGCCCTTCCACTGGCCTGCCAGGGAAAGGAACCCTTTGTGTAGGCGATCCCCTTCTGTTTCGCCTCTGTCTCACTCAGCCCGATCCAGGCGATTTCAGGATGCGTGTAGGCGACCGAGGGTATGGCAAGCGGCGTGAAAGCTGCCTTATGGCCTGAGGCCACTTCGCTCGCTACCCGTCCCATGTGTGTCGCGCGGTGAGCGAGCATCGGGTCTCCGGTTACATCCCCTATCGCATAGATGCCCGGTACTCCGGTCTCCATCCTGTCGTTCACGGAGATCCAGCCTCTCTCATTCGTAGTCACATCTGTGGTTTCAAGCCCTATACTGTCGCTGTTGGCTCGGCGGCCTACTGAAACGAGTACGACATCACAGGTAACTGAGGACGGAGCTTTTTCGCCTTCGAGGACCACTTCTAGAGAGTCTTTCCCGCTCTTGATATCCACAACCTTCGTCTGCGTGTAGATTCCTTCATACTGTGTACGGATCTTCTTCACAAGAGGCTGTTTCAGGTCCTTGTCGGCTGCAGGAATGATCTCATCAAGCATCTCCACGATAGTGATCTTCGAACCCAGGGTATGATAGACATCCGCCATCTCAAGGCCGATGATACCGCCCCCTATGATCAGAAGGTGTTCAGGCACTCTCCTGAGTGCAAGGGCATCTGTCGAATCCCAGATTCTCTCGTCGTCCGAGTCCCCAAGGGGTATCTGCACCGGTCGGCTTCCGGTCGCGATGATGATATCCTTGAAGGTAAGAAGGAGTTCCTCTCCTCCAGTGTTCACTGACAGTTCCGTGTTACTCACAAACCGTCCGGTTCCGATCATCACCTCTACCTTCCGTGCCTTGGCCATTCCGGCAAGGCCCGTGTTCAATGATGAGACGACTGAGTCCTTGTGGGAACGGACCGCATCAAGATCAATCTGAGGAGATTGGAACAGCACCCCCTTGTCTCTGAGCGCATCAGCTTCTTCTACGACCTGGGAAAGATGGAGGAGCGTCTTTGACGGGATACAGCCCACATTGAGACAGACTCCCCCGAGAGCGGGGTATTCGTTTATGATGGTTACTGTCCGCCCGAGGTCTGCGGCTCGGAATGCCGCAGTGTATCCTCCGGGTCCTCCACCGAGGACTATCAGATCCTTTTCCATGCGTTTCATATCATTGTTCTCCTACAACAGTGTCCGCTTCATATCGGACAGCAGTTCAGCAAGGTAGGTGGTGAATCTCGCTCCCTGTGCACCGTCTATCACTCGGTGATCATACGACACACTGAAGGGAAGGATCGTTCTGGGAACGAAATCGGTTCCGTTGTACACCGGCTGAACACTCATCTTCGACAGTCCGAGAATCGCCGTCTCAGGGGCGTTTATGATGGGGGTAAAGAAGGTTCCACCGATTCCGCCGAGGCTTGAGATGCTGAAAGAAGCTCCCTTGATGTCTCCACTTTTCAGTTTCCGCTCCCTCGCTCTCTGACTCAACTCGGATAGCTCCTGCGCTATCTCGAGGATACCCTTGGTGTCAGCATCACGAATGACGGGAACGACGAGTCCCTCAGGGGTATCTACTGCAACACCTATGTGGTAGTAGCGTTTGTGGATGATCTCAGAAGTATGCTCATCAAGGGAGGCATTGAAGGAGGGATACGCTTTCAGAGCAGGGACCACCGCCTTGATGACGAACGGGAGTATGCTGAGTGATACGGGTGAGCCTTTTCTCTTCAACTCCTCCTTGAGTTCCTTTCTGAACATTTCCAGGTCACTCACGTCAGCCTGATCGGCCTGTGTAACGTGGGGGATCATCTGATAACTGCTCTGCAGGTGGGGTCCCGAAAGCTTCTGGATCCTTGTGAGAGCTACCCGCTCGACCTCTCCATACTTCGTGAAGTCTTCGAGTTCCTGTATGCGGTGAACACTCGCCCCGCCACTGCTCAAGGCCTTTTTCACATAGCCTGTAAGATCTTCCTTAAGAATCCTGCCGTTCTTTCCGGTTCCTTTCACCTCTTTCAGGTCGACTCCCAGTTCACGCGCACTCTGGCGTACACTGGGCGTTGCATGATAGGCACCTAGAGGGGAAACAGGGTTGCTCATCTCCTGAGGTTTCTGGGAAACAGGAGCGGAATTCGGTTTCTCCGACACAGACCGCTTTGGCTCGGACCTGGTCTCAGGGGGAGCAAACTTCTCCTTCTTCTCTTCTTTCTGCTCTTTCTGCTCCACCGGAGCTTCCTGTCTGCCGTCGATAGTATCGATATCGGCAACGAGAGTTCCTTCCGATACCGTATCTCCCTCTTTGACATGAAGGGCGGTTATCTTCCCCGAAAAAGGAGACGGGATATCAGTGACAGCCTTCTCGCTCTCGAGGGAGAGAAGAGACTCATCAGCTTCAACGGTATCTCCTACTTTAGCATACAGCTCAATGATAGGGACTTCGGAAAAGCCTCCAAGGTCCGGTATATGTATCTGCGTGAGTGCCATACTTTTTTTCTCCTTTATCCGATCAGGTCGTGAGCGGACTTGGCTTCTCAGTGTCCAGATCGTACTTCTTGAGAGCATCAGATACGGTCTCTGCTTTCACCTTGCCTTCAACCATCAGACCTCTGAGTGCGGCCAGAGTGATATAGTAGCGGTTGACCTCGAAGAACTCTCTCAGCCGTTCACGGGTATCGCTTCGTCCGAACCCATCGGTGCCGAGAATAGTGAGATTCTCACCCGGAATGAACCTTCTGATCTGCTCGGGGTAGGAGCGGATATAGTCGGTGCTGATCACTGTCGGTGCCTCGTAGTCTGTCATAACCTGCTTCATGTAGGGGACCTTCTGCTCTTCAAGGGGGTGCATCAGGTTAAAGCGCTCTACCTCTATGCCATCCCTGTGCAACTGGTTGATCCCCGGTACACTCCAGATGTTCGATGAGATTCCCCAGTCCTTCTCAAGAAGCTCAGCGGCTTCAAGCACCTCACGGAAGATCGTACCACTTCCCATGAGATTGACTCTCAGGTCGGTATCTTTCCCTTCCTTGAACAGGTAGATACCCCGTCTGATCCCTTCTTCAACGCCATCGGGCATCTCAGGATGCGTATAGTTCTCATTCATCAGGGTGATGTAGTAGAAGATATTCTCACCATCTGCATACATCCGTTTCATACCATCCTGCAGTATCACTGCAAGTTCGTACGAGAAAGTGGGATCGTATGCGACACAGGTAGGGTGTGTGGAGGCAAGAAGCAGACCATGACCATCTTCATGCTGAAGACCTTCTCCGTTCAGTGTCGTCCTTCCTGCCGTTCCTCCCATCAGGAACCCTTTCGCCCTGCTGTCTCCAGCCGCCCACACGAAGTCATCGATTCTCTGGAATCCAAACATCGAGTAGAAGGTATAGAAGGGGATCATAGTGAGCTGGTTATTGTAGTAGCTCGTCGCAGCCGCGGTCCAGGAGGAGATCGCTCCTGCCTCGGTGATACCTTCCTCAAGAATCTGGCCTTTGGTATCCTCCCGGTACCACATCAGGGAAGAGGAATCCTGCGGTTCATAGAGCTGCCCGGTCGGTGCATAGATACCGAGCTGACGAAACAGCCCCTCCATACCGAAGGTGCGTGCCTCGTCAGGAACGATCGGCACGATCCGCTCCCCCACTCCCTTGTCCTTGACAAGTTTCGTGAGCATGCGCACAAACGCCATGGTAGTCGAGAGTTCTCTATCACCGCTTGAAGCGAGCATATCCTTGAAGAACTCAAGAGAGGGAGTGGTCAAGGTCTCGCCCGGGTCATGACGGTAGGGAACGGGTCCTCCCATGACCTCCCGTCTTCTCTTCAGGAACTGATCCTCAGGTGACCCTTCGGCAGGGCGGATGAAGGGAAGAGCTTCGAGTTCCTCATCCTTGAGGGGTACGTCATAGTGGTCCCTAAAGGTCCTGAGAGATTCAAGGTCCATCGTCTTCTGGTTGTGCGTGGCCATAGAGGCCTCACCCGATTTTCCCATACCATAGCCTTTTACCGTCTTGAACAGGATGACTGTCGGCTCCCCCTCGTGTGAGGTGGCCTCAGCAAAGGCCGCATAGATCTTCCTCGGGTCGTGCCCTCCCCGGGTCAGCTGCCACAGTTCGTTATCACTCTTGTCAGCAACCAGTGACTCAAGGTACTCATCTCCACCGAACAGCTTTTCCCTGAGGTAAGCCGCTCCCCGGGACTGTATTGTCTGGAACTCGCCGTCCACCATGGAAGCGAGCTTGCGGATCAGGATACCTTTCGTATCACGCTTGAGAATCTCATCCCATTCAGTTCCCCAAATCACCTTGATCACGTGCCAACCGGCACCACGGAACTTGCCTTCAAGTTCCTGAATAATCTTTCCGTTGCCGCGGACAGGTCCGTCGAGCCTCTGCAGGTTACAGTTAACAACGAACACGAGATTATCGAGAGATTCACGGGATGCGAGAGAGAGAGCACCGAGGGACTCAGGTTCGTCACTCTCACCGTCTCCCATGAACGCCCATACCTTCCTGTCTCCGATCTCCTTCAATCCTCGCGATTCAAGATACTTCATGAACCGTGCCTGATAAATGGCCATAATAGGCCCAAGACCCATCGAGACGGTAGGAAACTGCCAGAAGTCTTTCATCAGCCAGGGATGCGGGTAGGAGGAAAGCCCCTTCTTCCCTACTTCACGGCGGAAATGATCGAGTTGATCCTCACTCAGGCGACCTTCAACGAAGGCGCGGGAGTACATACCGGGCGCAGAGTGACCCTGAAAAAAGACAAGGTCCTGACCAAACGTGGATTCAGGACCTTTGAAGAACCAGTTAAAGCCTACTTCATAGATAGCGGATGCTGAGGAGAAGCTCGCGATATGCCCTCCGAGGCCATGGAACTTCTCGTTCGCCTTGGCAACCATCGCCATCGCGTTCCACCTCACGTAGGCAGACACATTCTTGGCAACCAGAGAATCGTCCTTCGGTATCTTCTCTTCGTTCCTCAACTGTGTGTTGGTATAAGGACTGATCACACCCGGCGATGTGGATACCCCGTTGTTACGTGCTGTATCGGTCAGCTCACCAAGAAGAAAATCGGCCTTTTCAGCCCCCTCGTGCTTGATAACACCCTCGATAGATTCGATCCAGTCTCGTGTCTCTTCAGGATCAGGATCAAAATATATCTGATTTCCCATAGTATCCTCCTAGCGT
>JAFGUP010000111.1 GCA_016938475.1 Sphaerochaetaceae bacterium | reverse complement strand
GAGCTTCACCGTCGATATGATCGAAGAGGTCCCGGTGGTGTGCTTCAAACCGAGAAAGCGAACGGCACACAAGCGGATGCTCTACTTTCATGGAGGAGCCTATGTGGATGACGCGACAGCCCTCCATTTCCATTTTATCGACGCTCTCATCAGAGAGTATCCCATGGAAGTGTATATGCCGATCTACCCGAAGACCCCGACACATACTGCCAATCAGGTCATTGATACGATCTCACGGATGATTCCTGCTCTTCCTTCGTTCGATATCATAGCAGGAGATAGCGCCGGAGGAGGTCTGGCACTCGCGGTCACATCTATCCTGCGTATTAAAGCAGATCATCTTATCCTGATCTCCCCCTGGCTTTCACTGTCCCTCTCGCACCCGGGAATTGAGCATATTATTCCTTTTGATCCTTTGCTGAACAGAGAATACCTGAGGGAAATCGGTCGAATGTATAAAGGAGAGCTTGAGTGGGATGATCCGAGAGTTTCCCCACTGCACGCTGAATTCGATGCACACATTCGCGTATCGGTATTCTGCGGTACCCATGAGATCTTCCTTCCCGATATCCGTGATTTCGTACAGCGGATGAAGCGGACACGGGATATCCTGTATGTGGAAAAGGAAGGAATGAATCATGATTATCCACTGTTCCCGATGAAAGAAGGATTAGAGGCAGTGCAGAAGATTGTAGAGAGGATACGTTAGCTGCATTGAGCGTGAAAACAGTTGACTGTTCAGCGGGCAAACCTGGAACAGACGATTCTTCGTGCCGCAAAGTAGCCTGAAAGGATATACAGTGATGTGAGAATGAACACTCCTTCATAGCCGATATAGCGCACAATCGATCCGACAGCGATGGGGAAGACGATATTCATGATAGCCCCGGCTCCACTGAGACCCGCATAGACCGACCTGTTCTCGTCATCAGAAATCTCGAGGAGGATACCCGGTTGTACGATCTTGTAGAGTTCAGCGCTTGCCCCCGTGAACAGGAACACGAACATATAGAGTGTTGACGAGGCCCTAAGGATCAGTGCGAGTACGGGTGTGGCTGAAGCAAGGAAAATGAACAGATAGAGCAGAGGACGGTACTGCTCTTTCTTGTACAGGAAGTTGAGAAGTGTTGTCGTGATCAGAGCCCCTGCCATCTGGAATAAGAGAAACGTTCCTGTCGTTGAACCGGTGACTGTGAACTGCTGCCTGCCATACATCATCAGAAATGGAATCGTTGACATGATGACTCCGCTGAGGTTGATCCACAGCAGATAATAGCGCAGGTTCGTATCACTTTTCAGTGCCATGGCAAACAGCGCGAGCGACCGCTTCCTTGTAACGACCTGCTGAGTTTCTCTGAGCGGCTCCCGTATGATCCAGAATCCCGCTGTCGCAAGGAGCAGAAGGGATGCTCCTATGATGAACAGATAGGAGTAGTTAACCGGATACGAATACGAGGATAGAATCACCTTCACGATCAAACTCGATACGATGATGCCGATACTGCTGATCAGCTGTTTGTTCATGAGAAGCTTCTTTCTTCTGTCAGGAGGGACTGACCGTCCCATCAGGTCCGTGTAACTGATATTGGCGAACGCACCACTGAACGAGAAGGTAGTCATGAGAAGAATGACAGCCCATATCTTCCAGTCTGCCTGGGCACCCAGACGCAGGAGGAAGAAGCCGAGGACCATCAGAGCAGATACCCGCAGGTAGATGCCGGCTAGAAGCGCAGGTTTCTTTTTCGGGAGGTGGGTGATGAACCCGGCAAACACAAGCTGCATGAAACTTGTCCCCCCGACCATGATCGCAGAAAGCAGTCCGAGGTGGAACGCTGTCCCCCCCAGTTCCCCGATCATCGAAGGAACCACTGTATTCACATCGATAAAATTCATCGTGAGTGCGAGAAACAGTGCATGAATGAGAAATCCTGCATAGTTTCTTCTCTGTATCTTTTCCTGCATGCTTAATCCCTTTTTAGAACGTCCCACACAACAATACAGAGAAATCAGCGTGAAAGTAAAGTGGAAAGGGACATCTACCTACGAATCGTGCCTGAACTGGAATCTCCCGCTTGTTGACTCTCTGCTGTCCCTTTGATTTTTCTTGAAACTGCATGAGCGATAAGCTGCTGTATGCCCATGGTCAGAGAGCTGCTGTTCATGGCACTGATCACCTGTGACACATGCGGTACAAGTGTATCGGAAAAGGCTTCTGATTGTCGGTTCGATAGTTTTGGGAATACCCCGGGATGGAGAAGCCTTCAGCAGTACTCTACAGTCCGTCTTCTGCATGCTCGTTGGCATCACATCCATCTTCTCTTCGCTCATCTGGATTCTGGTTCTCGACTTCAGACAATGGTGGCACCACGGCTGTTCAATGAAGCACACTCCATCAGAGCTCTCATGGTCTGAGGTATGCCGGTGAACCATGATCGGCTCAGGTTATCGTTTCGTATACTCAAAGGTCAGGCGGACGGTATCTCCACGGTACCATCCGAACGAATACTCGATCGGCTTTCCGGTGTCGAGGTATACGATATTTTCGAAATACTGCAAGGGAGTACCCACTGGCACTTCAAGGAAGTCTGCCTGTTCTCCTGTTGCGGCCACGGCCTCCAGTATCCTGCGTGTTCTGGCGATCGTGTATCCATAGGTGGTTTCCAGAGCATGATGGAGCGATGTGTCGGTAAGGTCAACCTCTTCAAATCCGATGACCTGTTCTGATGGCAGGAATGACTTGATGAAAAGAATCGGAGTGTGTTCCACTGCTCTGACGCGTTCTATATACAGCATCTTCTGACGATGGTTCAGGGGGAACCGATGAATCAGGGTTTCATCGGCGAACACATACTCCATGGTCAGGATTCGTGTTGAGACCGTGTAACCGAGTTCTGTGATCTCTTCTCCCATGGACCCGTGCCACTGGCCGAAGTTACGGGTGAATTTCTGAGGCTTCACGAACGTGCCCTTTCCCTTCGAGCGGTAGATGTAGCCCTCATTGACCAGTTCAGTGAGAGCTTGCCTGATAGTAGGACGCGATATGGCGAAGTGTACCGAAAGCTCCGTTTCAGAAGGGAGTGGGGTATGAGGCGCCTGATGGGCAATGACCTCCTTGAGAATCTCCTTGAGCTGGTGATACAGAGGTATCGGGCTGTTTTTCAGAATCGAATATGTATCCAACATGTGTTTCTATTCCCTCATTGTGACGTAAACTATGAAATCTGTCCAGTTTTCTGTTCTTTCGCAGTTAACGTATACCTGTTTTTTTTCGGTTTCGCTCTACAAGAGCCAGTTCAATACGCTTGCATACCTCCGGGTAGTCTTCGAATATCTCACGTGCAAGATTCTTACCCGTTTCGAGTGAATCAGCTTCCATTCTCACGGTCACGCAGGGCTCGGTGACACTGTTTCTTGCGACAACCCATCCGTGGGGAGTATCGACCCTCACACCATCGAGATAACTGAGACGGTATAAACTTCCTTTCTCACTGACTCGAGCAAGGATCGATTTTCTCGTTTGTGTATCGAGATACAGCCTGATATCGGGAGTGATAAGAGGTGTTTCGACGCTATCAATCCAGGTGGAGAGGCTCTGGTTTCCCTCTGAGAGAATGGAACATACCCTCACAGCGGCATACAGGCCGTCGTCGTGTCCCAGTTCAGAGAAGAAATAATGGCCGCTCACTTCACCGGCCAGAACAGCCTGTTCTTCAAGGAACCTTCTGCGGATGAAGGCATGCCCCGAGCGTTCCGGGATCGCAATGCCGCCATGTTCGAGAATACCCTTGTGAACGATCGAGGAAGATTTTCCGTCGTAGACGATCTTCGCGTTTGCCGAGGTGCTCAACGCCTGATTGACGAGGAGAAGAAAGATGGCTTCACCATCGCAGAAACGTCCCGTGTCATCCACAAATACGACCCTGTCTCCGTCTCCGTCGAATGCAATACCGATATCAGCCTTCTCTTGGACAACCTTCTCCTTCAGTGCACTCAGATGCTCCTCTACAGAGGGGTTGGGATCGCGGTGAGGAAAGGTTCCAAGGGGCTCACAGAACAGGGGAACAACCTCATATCCGATTTCCTCGAAGATCTGGAGGGCTACAACACTGGCAGCTCCGTTACCGCAGTCAAGAACGACTTTCAGCTTCCGTCTCATCGTGCTGGAGGACAGGATCATCTGCAGGTAGGAAGGGAGAACCTTCACATTCGTATAGACTCCCTTCCCTGTGAGGAACTGTCGGGATTCAACGAGCTCGCGGATACGTATAATATCCTCCTCCTTCACTGGAGTATCTGCGATAAGCAGCTTGAAACCGTTATACTGTGCCGGATTGTGAGAAGCTGTCACCATGACCGCTCCCTGAGCATTGAGTACATTCTTCGCGAAATAGGTCACAGGAGTCGGCACCGTACCGATGTCGGTGACATCGCTGCCGGTTGAGAGCAGCCCTTCGATGAGCGAGCGCTTCAGAGGGTCAGTCGAAAACCGTGTATCACCACCTACGACGAGGGGAGCTCCTCCTATGAAGGTGCCGATCGCTTTGCCGATGTGGAGTGCTTCAGCTTCTGTAAGCTCATTTCCGTACACACCTCGAATATCACATGCCTTATACATACTCATTGTATCTACTTCCCTTCAATGTGTTATCAGTTCTTCTGTTGTGCTGTCGAAGAAGAGGATGGAATTACTGTCGAATTCAAGATGAATCTCATCATCGATTACATATTCGACAAATCCGGAGACCTTGACCCGCATTTCCGACTCACCTCTACGTGCAGTAATGATCGTTTCAGACCCGCTCGGCAGTACAGCGTACACGGTTCCGGGGACTGAGGGTTTTCCCTGAACAGGTGAACCGATCCGGATATTCTCAGGACGTATTGCCAGGATCACCTCGGTACCATCGGCAAGAGACAGTGCTGTCGCGGAGGAGGAAACATCGATTGAGATGTCTTTGTTTTCGAGAAATACCTTGCTTGCATCCCGTTTCTTTATATAGCCCGATATCAGATTGATGGGAGGAGAACCGACAAATTTCGCGACGAAGAGGTTCTTCGGTCTATGGTAGATCTCTGCAGGAGTATCGAACTGCATGATCCGTCCCTTGTTCATCACGACGATTCTGTCTGAAAGTGTGAGAGCCTCCATCTGGTCATGGGTCACGTACACGGTTGTTGCCCCGAGAGTCTGGTGCAGGTGTTTGAGCTCGCTTCTCATATCCACACGCAGCAGTGCATCAAGATTGGAAAGCGGTTCATCCATCAGGAATATCCCGGTTTCACTTGCGATCATGCGTGCAAGGGCGACACGCTGCTGCTGCCCTCCTGAAAGTTCGGAAGGGTAGCGGGTTTCGTACCCCTTCATCTGTACCTGGTCGAGAACATTGTGCACCCTTGAATTTACCTCTTCTCTGGATAGCTTTTTCGTCTCCAGTCCGAGAGAGATATTCTTGGACACATTCATATGAGGCCAGAGAGCATAACTCTGAAACATGAAACCCATCTCCCTCTGTTCGGGTGGAATGTACACACCCTTTGCTTTTGAATAAAGAATCCGGTCCTTCGTCGATATCTCTCCGTCATTCGGGTCCTCCAGGCCGGCGATCATCCTGAGAGTCGTCGTTTTACCGCAGCCTGAAGGTCCCAAAAGCGTGAGGAATTCACCTTCCCTGATCTCCAGATCGAGGCGGTCAACCGCGGTCACTTCACCGAAATTCTTTGTCACATTCTGTAATGTAATGGCATTCATACGTCATCCTATATCTATGGTTTTATATTTTGATTTAAGAGAAACGAGTCTGATCAGGACATTCGCAACGATGATGATGAACAGAAGCACGAGGGTGACACCGTTGACATGTTGAGTCTGTTCCTGAGTCTTGTAGGCAAATATCATCGTAGTGAGCAGTTCTGTCTTCGGGGTCACCAGCAGTATGACGAGGGATAGTTCACGTACACTCGTGATGAAGGTCAGGAGCATGCCGCTGAAGAACCCGCTCTTGCTCAGAGGCAGTATGATCAGTCTGAACCGTTTCAGCCAGGGAATCCCCTGAGTCACTGCCGATTCTTCGAGTGATGCATCTATCTGCATGATTGCTGAGATACCTGAGCGGGATGAGAAGGGGAGGTTCTTGACGATGACGATCAGTACGATGAGGCTGAATGTGCCATAGAGGGCAGGGATCGGCCCGAAAGGCTGACTGAACATTCCCAGGTATATTGCTGCGAATGCAATGCCGGGGAAGACATACGGAGCGAAGGCTACTGCCTCAATCGTCCGGGCTATCTTCGTCCCTCTGTTCTTTACGACAGTATACCCGATGAGAAGTCCTATAAAAGCATTGAGTACGGCACTGATCACACCGAGTCGTATGGAGTTGAACATCGCACGTATGATACCTTCGTTCTTCATGATTCCCTTCTGTCCGCTGGAGATCATCGGGTCGCTGTCTCCGATCCAGAAGTGAGTGGTCATATTATCCGCAGAGTAGTTGTCCGGGATCATGATGAAGGTGCTCAGAATCAACATGATCAGAGGAAGGACAATGACCAGTATCAGGAACACCGATAGAAACGTCATAATCAGGGGTTTATATGTTCCGAGTTTCATCGGATTGGCTCGGAACCCTTTTCCCTTCATGGTAACGAAGCTTTTTCTGACCCCGATCATCTTGTTGTTGATCAGTATTGCGGTGACTGCCAGTACGATGAGCACGAGTGCAAGGACGAATGCATCACCCACATTTCTGCTATTGATCATCGCATAGATCTGAGTCGGAAGTGTGAAGAAACGCACCGGTAGACCAAGCAGGGCGGGGGTGCCGAAGGTTCCCATGCTTCGCGTGAACGTCAGCACGAAGGAAGAACCGAGTGCCGGAAGAACGAGAGGGAAGGTTATTTTCATAAGGACATGAGTCCGCTGTAACCCTGCGACTGCTCCAGCTTCCTCCAGTTCACTGTCTATCGTCCTCAGGGCTCCTGAGATCATAAGGAAGGTGTAGGCATAGTAGTGGAGTCCGAGTGTGATGACGATAGGGACATACCCGTAGGCCAGCCAGTCGGGGATCGGGATGCCGAGCAGAGACTGAACGATACCTGCTGTACCACCGATCCTGTTGTTCTGGAAGAACAGCACCCACACCAGGGCAATGACCCAGGAGGGAATCATGTACGGTATCGTGATGACTGTCTGGAAGAATTTCTTATGGGGAATGTCGGTCCTCACAAAAATCCAGGCGAAGATGGATCCGAGAATCATCGCGAGGACAGTGACGCCGAATCCTACGGCAATACTGTGCAGGAGCGGTTTTATGAGGAACGCTTCTGTCAGGTCACTTGCGAAGACCCTCATATAATGGAACAGGGTGAAAGCACCTTCTACAGCATCACGTTTCAGTCTCAGATCATACCCCTGGTAGGTGAATGTCGTGTAGATCATCCGCAGGAACGGTACGATGATGAGAAACGAAAAGACGATGATGAACAGGATGCTCAGAATCAGTTCAGGTTTGCTTCTCAGTCGAGACATGAGAAAACGGTATCTTGGCTTCATACGGAACACTCTCTCTTTACGTGGCTAGTATATCTGGCAGAGGACCTTATAGATTTGAAGAGCCGAGGTCGTCGGCTCTTCAGGATCAGTACTATTTTGCAGCTTCCTGCATCCAGAAATCCTGGACTTCCGGTCCGAGGAACCAGTCATCTTCGGGATCGACGAACCACATGTTCATCTCTTCCCAAGCCTCTCCGCCTGCCGGGATTGCTACGTTGACGCGAGGTGATTTCGACCCCATCTCATAGTAGGGAGCCAACCCCTGAAGCATCTCAAGTGCTTCACCCTTGGTATAGGGCTGCGGGATCTCGGTATCCAGAGTGATTGACGGATCACCAAGAAGGAATGCTGTGAAGAGTTTTGATGCATTCGGATGAGGAGCCTGTCGTGCGATCGCCGTGTAGGTAGGGAAGATGATCCCGTCGAACGGATCAAGAGGGTAGAGGAGTCCGTTGATGTAATCCTTGGTATTATTATAGCGCAGGTAGGTGAAGGTGTTGATGGATACAGGTGAAAGTCCGCTCTGTCCCTTCTTTCCGGATGCGCCGCTGACTGTTCCGCCTGAGTCCGAGATGATGAGGTCGTTATGTAGCAGCCGGTAGATGAATTCGAATCCGGCATCCTTCACGCCCGGACTGAGGGTGATCTCTTCGTTGAAGTGTCTCTTATAAGCTGATGCCATCTCTTCGGGGTGACCTGCTATCGCAACGATACCCATCAGGTTCGAAAGAGACTGGAGAGGATCCTTGATCACAATCTTCCCGCGGTAGTGCTCTTCCGTGAGTTCCCAGATATTTTCGATCGGAGGAGCATCATGGAGTTCGGTATTGTAAAAAAGGACAATAGCTTCGAGAATTCTCACCAGGGCAGGCTCACGGTACTCTTCGGGGATCATGTCCTCATACATCGAGGGAACGAAGTTCACAGCCCTGTTTTTGTTGATCAGGTCGTATATGAAGTTTCCGCTTCCTCCTGTGGTGATGATATCGGCATTATAGATACCCGCTTCCTGTTCACTGATCGTCTTCTCGAACGTCTTGACTGAACCGAGGTCATAGGCAGTTACGGTGATCTCGGGATAGACTGTAGAAAAAGCTTCTCCCACAGCACTCATGCGGGACGAAGCACTGTAGACGATCACCTCTCCCTCTGCTTTGGCTTTCTCGATGATCTCATCCCAGTCCTGCTCTCCTTCGTAGATGCCCAGTTTCGCTTCTCGTGCCCAGGCATCCATCTCGCCAGGGTATCCTGACTCCTCCTTCTCCTCCTGTGCTCCGCCTGCAAACAGCGGTACCAGCATCAGAAAGACAAGAAGTGTGGCAACTAGATACTTTTTCATAGATATCTCCTTTTCTGTGAACATATGATACGCATCAGTGATGCTGTATCCTGTAAAAATGTTAAGTTGTCTTTACAAGAAAGTCAAGATTAAATCAGAAGGATTTCAGGTACGAATACCGGTTGGCAGCAGACCGTTGTTACAAGTATCCAACTCTCCCGTTTTTTCCGATGGAAACTGGAAGTATCTTTCTACCGATGGGAGAGGTTGTGTGATACAATCACCTGCATGATTTCTTACCGGTATCGCCTGACACTCTTTCTGCTTCTCATGGTTCTCTCGGCCGTTTCGGGTGCAGAATACCGGTTCATCTCCTACACGATGGATTCTGGACTTTCCAACAATTCGGTATTCTGTATGACACAGGATAGATACGGATACATGTGGATCGGCACGTTCGGAGGTCTCAACCGGTACGATGGCACCGAATACACAGTCTATAAGCCCGACCCAGCAAACCGGTCGGGTCTCACCAGCTCGGTGATTTTTGATGTGTACGAGGATTCCGAAGGACAGATCTGGGTCGGTACCGATGGAGGAGGACTGCATCTGTACGACCGGGAATCTGATTCCTTCAGTTCCTTCCGGTTCGACTCGAAGGACCCCCATTCCATAAGTTCAAATCAGGTCTTCACGATTCTCGAAGATTCCTCGGGAGTCCTCTGGGTCGGAACCGGGGGTGGAGGATTGAACAGAATGACCGAAGAGGGAACCTTCATTTCGTACGCTACCGATCCATCCTCTCGAGATGCTTTGCACAGCAGCATCATACGTAAGATCATTCAGGATACCAGCGGAATCGTCTGGCTGGCTACCGATGGCGGCGGACTTGCCAGATATAATCCTGATGCTGATACCTTCACCTCATTTGTTCACCGACGGTCTCTTCCTGATGGCACTTCAGTCAGTGGAGATTCGATAAAGTCACTGTTCGAAGACTCTGAAGGCACCCTATGGGTTGGATTTGAAGATGCAGGTCTGGCACAATTCAACCCGATTACGAGGGAGTTTCTGACAGTTCCCCTGACAGACAATCCGTATGAAAGTCTCTCGGTCAGGTCTGTCAATGAGGATGATCAGGGCCGCCTGTGGATAGGAACCGATGGGGATGGGCTGTTTCTTATCACCGAGGTGAATACCGAAAGACAGAAGGTTACGCACATTGAACATCAGGACCATGTCAGGACCGGGCTCAACAGTGATCGGGTACGGAGCATCTTTATCGATGCTACCGGCCTTGTCTGGATCGGTATGCGTGACGGAGGAATCAATCTTTTCAATCCTCTTTCCCTTTCGTTTTCGCGGATCACCAAATCGGGAGATGTTCCCTACGCATTGAGCAACAGTCAGATACGTGAGCTCGTAGAGACAGAAGATCACATGATATGGGCAGCCACCGACAGTGGTCTCATTCACAGGATCGAACCAGACACCATGGAGGTATCAATCCCACTGGACCTGTCAGGTGTGACCGAGGATTCATCATATGCTCTGTTCAGTGACGGTGAGTTTCTCTGGGTCGGTACGGACGGAAGTGGACTGTACAAGTATCATATCGGTACTGACCAGATAATCAGACAGTACACCAACCAGGACTCCTCCGGGTTGAAGAGCAACGTGGTATGGGATATTTTCCGTGATTCCAAGGGGACTCTCTGGGTCGGCACCGAGAACGGGGGACTCCATGCCTATGATCCCTCCAGCGATACATTCAAATCCTATCAGTTCGAAACAGACAATCCTCACAGCATTCTGGGTAATTCGGTGCGTGAGATATACGAGGATTCCTTTCAGAATCTCTGGATAGGAACCTGGGATGGCGGTCTCAACAGATTCATTTCCGAGGAAAGAGGTTTCGAACGGTTCAGTTTCGTTCCGGGAGACACCAGTTCCCTACATGACAACAGCGTGAATACGATCTTTGAGGACTCTCAACGCGTGCTGTGGGTCGGGACGACCGGCGGAGGACTCAACCGGTTCGAACGTGAAAACAGAACGTTCACCAGCTACGGCACCCGGCAGGGGTTCTCCGATGATCATATCCTGGGAATCCTGGAGGACGACAATGGATACCTGTGGCTCTCCACGAACAATGGACTTGTCAGGTTTCATCCAGAGACCGGGGATGTCGTCAGTTTCTGGGAAGAGGATGGACTTGCCGGAAACGAATTTTCCCATAAAGCTTATCTCAGGGCTTCCGACGGGAGGTTCTATTTCGGCAGCAGTAAGGGGATCACATCGTTTCTTCCACAAAAGATCTCG
The DNA here is from genome assembly GCA_016938475.1 of Sphaerochaetaceae bacterium. GTDB lineage: Bacteria > Spirochaetota > Spirochaetia > Sphaerochaetales > Sphaerochaetaceae > SABI01. The sequence goes on along the minus strand of JAFGUP010000111.1, from coordinate 4,625 downwards.
CCGAGAAGTATCGAATCCCCCTTTCTTCTGACCGGTCTGACGCTGCAGAATGAGAAGATTACTGTCGGTCCCCTGATCCTGGAAAACTCCCTCGAAAGCAGATTGTTCCTCAACAGACCTCTGTATGAGGGGCCGGTAGTGTCTCTCGAACCGACTGACCGGTTCATCACCTTCACCTTCGCCCTGCTTGATTATGTGAACCCATCGAAGAACCTCTATCGAGTCAAACTCGAAGGCTTGAATGAGAACTGGACACGGCTGGGGACACAGAACAGTATCACCTTCGCGACGATCCCTCCCGGCACGTATGACCTGAAGATACGAGGCACTCACTATAACGGGATCCCCCACAGGACGGAACTGTCCGTGACGATACATGTGGACAGCTATTTCTATCAGAAATGGTACTTCCTCCTGAGCGTTTCCGTTACCCTTCTTCTGACGATCTTCTTCCTCTTCCGCTTGCGGATACGGAAACTGGAGATGAAGAATCAGCAGCTCAAGACCTATGCACTGAGTATTCAGGAGGCACGGGAGAAGAAAGGGAAGGCGATTGCGCGTGAGATCCATGACCAGCTCGGGCAGATCCTCACGATCCTGAAGTTTGATCTCTTCAGAATAGCCAGAGAGCTGAAAAAGGGTTCTGATCCGGACCTGGCCGCCAGGGCAGATGCGGCTATCGAAACAGTCGATACTGCCATAGAGTCGGTGCGGACCATTTCCACACGCCTTCGCCCGAGTGCGCTTGACAGTCTCAGTTTTTCCGAAGCAATCCAGTGGCAGTTCACCGAGTTCAGCCGCCGTACCGGAATCGAGGTAACACTGGATATCGCGAACAATACCCATCCTATTTCCGAAGAGAAGTCGGTGATGATGTACCGTATAGTCCAGGAGATCCTCACCAATGTCATCCGGCATGCACAGGCAACGAAAGTGTACTGCAGGTTTCATGAGAATGATCAGGGTTACTACCTTCTGATCACGGACGATGGAGTAGGGTGTACTCACCAGGAGCTGAATTCCCCAACAGCCTTCGGCATCATCAGTATTCGCGAACGATGTGAGTCACTTGGCGGGACCGTGACGATACAATCAGAAAGAATGAGATGGAAGACTCCCTCGACGAAACGCAAGAGTTCGCATGAACAGGTTGTGGTCGGTAAACAAGATAATCCAGGGACCCGTATCGAGATACTGATTCCGCTGGACAAGGAGGGATAGATGTGAACATTCTCATAGCTGATGACCACCCGCTTATCCGCAAGGGATTGAAACAGATCCTGTCTGACAGTGTAGCCATTCAGCATGTCTATGAAGCCTCAGACGGAGACAGCGCACTGCACACACTCTCAGAATATGCCATTGATGTTCTCATTCTTGATATCTCAATGCCTGATAAAGATGGTATCGAGGTGCTCAAGGATGTCAAAGTACTCTATCCTGATCTCCCTGTCCTGATGCTCTCTATACAGCCGGAAACCCAGTATGCCCTGCGCGCCTTCAGATTCGGTGCCTCAGGATGTCTGAACAAGGCTTCTGCGCCTGAAGAACTTGTTGATGCGATCGTACATGTGCACAGGGGAGGGCGGTACCTCAGTGAGGAAGTCAGTGACCTGCTCCTCCAGAATCTGCAGCAGAAACAGAGTGATCTGCCTCACGAGCAGCTTTCCGAGAGAGAGTTTCAGGTGTTCATCATGCTCGCCTCCGGCAGTTCCCTTGCTGAGATCTCGGAAAAACTTTTTCTCAGTGTGAAGACTGTGAGTACCTATCGTGCACGGTTGCTTGCGAAGATGAACATGCACAATAATGTACAGCTTACCAGCTATGCTCTGAAGTACGACCTTATACATACAAACGTCTTTTAGGCAATGTAAGAAATATCCTACATGAATAGTGTAGGGTTTCCTACATACCCGGCACCCGTGGGAGCCTAGAATCATATCATGATTGAACGTTGGGTGTCGAACCATACTGAAGAAACGATCCGGGACTGCACGAGTGTACTCGAGCTTCAGGGGCTTCTCTGGGAATCTGATATCGAGTATTCGGTGATCATCTATGACAACGATGAAGGACTCTATACCGGGGCTGTTGCGACTGGCTCCTTCAGCAGCAATGTCATTAAGTGTATAGCAGTCCATCCTTCCTACGAGGGTACCGGTCTTGCTCAGCGGGTCGTTACCTTACTTATCGAAGAGCTCTCAGAAAAGCAGGTCGACAACATATTCGTCTTCACGAAGAGCTCTAACATACCTGCCTTTCAGCTTCTGGGGTTTCATGAGATCGTCACCGAAGATTCCCATGTCACCCTGATGGAGCAGAACCCCCGCGGGATTGAAACGTTCTGCGAACAGCTTCACTCTCACCGGGTTTCCGGTGCTCGTATAGGTGCTCTGGTCATGAACTGCAACCCCTTCACTCTGGGACATCGATACGTCATCGAACAGGCTTCCCGAGAGTGTTCCCATCTGTTCATCCTTGTCGTATCGGAAGACCGCTCTGAATTCTCCACAGTAGAGAGGCTCGCTCTCATACGCGAAGGCATCTCGGATATCGAATCGGTCACGGTGCTCAGTGGAGGGGATTATGTGATCTCACGTGCCACGTTCCCCACATATTTTCTCAAAGATGAGCATCTTGTGAGAACCTCCTATGCACGGATCGATGCCAGGATATTTGCCCGCTATCTTGCTCCCGCTCTCGGTGTGACAACGAGGTTCGTAGGTGATGAACCCTTCTGTCCGGTCACACGGGATTACAACACACAGCTTCAGGATGTCCTTGGTGAATCAGGAATCGAGGTGACGATCATAAGACGTCTCGAACATGACGGACAGGCGATCAGTGCCTCTAAGGTTCGTTCTCTTTTCGCTCAGGGCAGACTCGAAGAGATCGCCGGCCTTGTTCCTGCGAGTACCTACAGGTTTCTCTCTTCACCCGCATCCGAAAGAGCAAAGCAGAAGATTTTGGCAAAGATGACAGTAAAGGAACAGAGTATATGAAAATCATTAAGACCGGATCAGCAGGTACCCTGGAATCGAGCGATGTACTCATCACGGTTCGATCACATAACGGCAAGGGTGTACAGATCACACTGAGCAGTACGGTGGAAAAGCAGTTCGGGAATCAGATTCGACACGTAGTTCTCGAGACTCTGAAACAACTTAACGTCACCGAGGCTGCTGTCGATGTTCAGGACAAGGGGGCTCTGGATTGTGCCATTCAGGCACGCCTCATCGCAGCGGTCCACAGGGCTGCGGGGATTGATAAGATCAACTGGGAGGAGATGAGATGAAGGACCGGTTACGCAGAACCATGCTGTACGTTCCGGGGAATAATACCGGTATCATTCGTGACGCAGCGATTTATCGTTCAGATTCCATCATGATCGACCTGGAGGATTCCGTCTCCTATCGGCAGAAGGATGCGGCAAGGCTGCTCGTCTATACCAGCCTTCGCACCTTCGATTTCGAGGGTGTCGAGACAGTTGTACGGATCAACGGACTTGATACTCCGTATGGACTGGAGGATATCGAGGCGATGGTGAAAGCCCGTCCCGATATCATTCGGCTGCCGAAGACCGACTGCGCACAGGATGTCCAGGAAGCCTCCCGGCTTATCCTGCTGGAAGAAAAGAAGAACGGCCTGCCCGAAGGGAGTATCGGTCTGATGGCAGCGATAGAATCACCTCTTGGTGTCATAAACGCCTATGAGATCGCCTGTGCAAGTGAACGCCTGGTAGGGATCGCCATCGGTGCTGAAGACTATGTGACAGCAATGAAGACCTCAAGAAGTGCCGACGGGATAGAACTCCTGTACGCGCGTAGTGCAGTTGTCACCGCAGCTCGTGCGGCAGGGATTCAGGCGTACGATACCGTCTACTCTGATCTGAATAACGAAGAGGGTTTTAGACGGGAGGTCGAGCTGATCAGACAGCTTGGGTTTGATGGGAAATCGATCATCAGTCCACGGCAGATCAAGGTGGTGCATGATGTGTTCACTCCATCAGTGAAGGAGATCGAGCTGGCTCAGAAGGTTGTTGAAGCGATTGATGAGGCCAATGCGAAAGGGTCAGGAGTCATCGCTGTTGATGGAAAAATGATCGATAAACCGATAGTGGAACGTGCGAAAAGGACTCTCGAAATGGCCTCTGCCTCAGGTGTCCTGAGTCGTAAGGAAGGAAGATACCATGCCTGATGCGATACAGAATCATACCATTCCCGAAGATATCCTGAAACAGTTTCAGCGCAGACAGTTCGAAGGCGCCTACACACATACACCTCATGTGCGTGTCGACAAGGGAAACCGATCGTTACCGAGACTCAACAAACTCGTCGATACACTGGAACAGGTCATTATGAAGAGCGGTCTGAAGGACGGGATGACCATATCCTTCCATCATCACTTTCGTGACGGAGACCGGATCATCAATATGGTGATGGATGTGATCGCCCATATGGGAATCAAGGATCTTACTCTCGCGGCTAGTTCCCTTTCAGATGTTCATGCCCCCCTGATCGATCATATCAGGAATAAAGTGGTCACTCAGATACATACCTCCGGGATTCGCGGAAAGCTTGCAGAGGCTATCTCGAACGGTCTTATGGACAATCCGATTCTGATTC
>JAFGUP010000110.1 GCA_016938475.1 Sphaerochaetaceae bacterium | reverse complement strand
TGCAATAAGCGTAAAACGTTTCATCATACTACCTCCTGTGTAATGATGCTGTAGTGTACCCGTATAGACATACCATGAAAAACGAAATCGTACGAACGGGGTCATACACCATCCGAGCCGGATAATCGGCAGGGTGAGCCGGAACACGGAACCGCCGGCCCTCTGTCTCTGCCGTCAGTGCACGTGAAATAAAAAGTAAGAAAAAATTCATAATAAATCATTTTATGATTTTTCTCGACACATCTCTACTTCGGTGGTATCCTCTGTGTATGGATGCATCCTCATATCCAAAAAAAAGGAGCCGTATATGAAAAAAATAGCAGTGTTTGCAGCTATCCTGTGTGTGACAGCTGTACTCTTCGGTGCAGGAATCAATGAGAACCAGGCAGAAAAGCAGTTTGCCGACCAGAGCAATGCTGAATACCTGAACCACTATTTCAGCATCGCCTTCCCCTCCAATAAGGTGGAGGTATCAGACTTTGCCCGGGCACTGACTGAGATCGTCGATGCTCCTGTAGAGATCGGGGAACAGGTGGATATCTTCGAAGCCCTTGTCGATGCCGCTTCCCTGAGAGAACTGGCTCAGACCTACTCGCCCGAAAAGACTGCACAGCGCCTTGCCTCTCACGGTATGACCGGCGAGGTTCCCTCAGAGGTCGCTCAGTATCTGGCCTGTGCCCTGGATGCATCCCTGCTTCCCCCCTCTGCCGCCCTGGAGATCATGAGTGAGCAGCAGCTATCCGCATCAACAGCCTCGAATCTGCTGATGAGCATCGCCAATGCCAACGGAGTCAGCAGAAACTACACAGGTAACGTTCAGGATCCCGATATCCTCATGCGGATATCCAATTCTTTTGACAGTTACACACTGTTCTCCGACAGCAATCTGGATGAGATCGGGGCTGAAGCTGTCCAGAGGAGAGCCTCCACAGGCTACAATCTGAAAAAGGATATCGACGATGCACAGTTCCTCCCCTCACGAACCATCCAGTACGGTCACAGTGACGAAACCCACCTGAAACAGCTGGTCGTCCTGCTTGCAAGTGAAGGAATGAATGCAAGATTACAGATCGAGCCGAAGGTCTCAATCTACGAGTACCTGCTTGACTGGGGTCCTGTACCCGAGCCCAGTCCCTACTACATGGTCCTTGAGAACAGTAAAGACTTCTACCTTGCCTATGCGGTGGAGTATGATGCGAAGTTCGAGTTTGAAAAGGAAGAAGACCTTCTCAGGTTCGACCACATCATCAATACCTATGCAAAGAAAAATGATGCCAACCAGAGTGAAGACAGCGATACAGTCCTGCTCAGCGGTTCCTGGTGGCAGCCTCTGTACAGCACAACCTTCCATGCCGATGCACAGGCGTACAGGGAGATCGTGGACTGTGTCCTCATGGAAGACGGATACTCCATCCACCCCTTCTCACTGATCGAGTCAAAGGAGAACCTGATAAGCACGCTGGAGGATCTCAGCGGACTGAACGTACAGGAAAGACCGCTGTTCGTCAACAATGCCTTCTACCGCTATCTGACCGGCTCTGATTACCAGTAAGAATCGGGCCGCCGAAGGGGCCGCCATCGTACGGCTGCCCCTTTGGACAACGGCATTCGTCATCTTTGAATCCCTACGGAGCACCTGATATGATTCCCTACGTTCGTCAGAACCAGATCTATTCCTTCATCAGAATGAAACAGATCGCCTACATCGAAGATCTCCTGGAATTGACCGGAGTATCTCTTCCGACCGTCCGCCGGGACCTCAAGAAACTTGAGGAAGAGGGCAAGATCATTCTGCTGAACGGCGGCGGGGTACGGCTCAATGAAGAAGCTGAACACTCTGTGGTCGCCAGACTGGAAGTGAATGCACAGGAGAAGTACCTGATCTGCAGCAGGGCTGCAAAGGAACTCGAGAATAACGAGTTCGTCTACCTTGGCCCCGGATCAACCGAGGACTACCTTATCGCCTTCCTTGCAGGAAAACAGATCACCGTGGTGACGAACGGAATATTCCACCTTCCCAAGTTGCTGGAACACGGTATCAAGACGATCGTGATCGGCGGAGTGCTCGATCACAGCTACGGGATAACCCACGGCCCTGATGTGTATGAGAAGATCGAAACGATGAATTTCAGCACCTGTATTATCGGAGCAAGCGCTGTGTCGAAACAGGGGATCTCCTCGTTTGACCACGATGTTTCGGTCATCAATCGACTTGTTATCCAACGGGCGAACAGGCGCATACTGATTGCGGACTCGACCAAGTTCTCCGCCTTCAGTCATCACGTATTTGCAGAGATTGACGATTTTGATCAGATCATCACCACGGAGAACGATGCCGTCGATCCATCACAGATGAAGAACCTTATCATCGCACAGCCATCAGATCTGTAAAGGAGTATCATGCATCAGTGTACGAAAGCCATCATCGGAGGAACGGGCGTTGAATCCCTGCCCGATCTCTCGGGACCGTTTCCTGTTGAAACACCCTACGGAGTTGTTGAAACCTATCGGTTCACCAGTGGGGAAGAAGAGATTCTCTTTCTTCCACGCCACGGACAGGGACACACCGTACCCCCTCATGCCATCAACTACAGAGCACAGATGAAAGCTCTCCGTCAGGAGGGAGTTTCCTTCATCTATGCCCTGCTTACCAGCGGTTCCATGGATCCT
>JAFGUP010000109.1 GCA_016938475.1 Sphaerochaetaceae bacterium | reverse complement strand
TTTTCTATTCATTAAACCATACTTCTTTCTCACTGAGGAAATAATCATTTGAGATTACTTGGGGAATTTTTATTTCCGACTCAGATAGTCCGATCCTCACATTTTTTTTTCTTGTGAATACAAGCCGGTGACTATACACTTGTCGTATCACATCAGGCCGAGGATCATACCATGAGCAATAAACTGTCCAGGAAAGTCACCTACGGATTCGCTGTCGGGGATCTGGGGGGAAACCTTTTTTTCACCTTGATAGGCTTCTATCTTCTCTTTTATCTCACCGATATCGTGAAGATGTCTCCTGCTCTTGCAGGCACTGTACTTATGATAGGCAAGATCTGGGATGCGCTGACAGACCCGCTCACCGGATACCTCTCCGATCGCACCATCACACGCTACGGAAGGCGCAGACCCTACATCTTCGTAGGCTCTATTGCAGCCTTCTTCTTGATGGGTATCATGTTCACCCCGATTTCCATAGCTTCACCGCTCACCCAGTTCCTCTACTTCGCTGTCATGTACTCCCTGCTGAACACTGCCTACACCCTCGTCAATATCCCCTACGCGGCTCTTCTCCCTGAGATCACAGACGATTACGACCAGAGGACGGTCCTTACCGGGTACCGAATGAGTTTCGCTGTCGTGGGAACCTTTGTAGGGGCAGCTGCTGTTTTACCTATCGTCGGGATCCTTGGATGGGGTGGTATGGGATATCTGATGGGGTTAGTCATGCTGATCACGGCAATGATTACCGTCTGGGCTGTCAGGGAACCGGTCCATACGAAAAAGGAAAAGCAGAAATCGTTCCTGAAGACCTATGGAGAAGTTCTGTCTAACAAAGTCTTCCTCCTTGCCATGATCCCCTGGGCTCTGTTCATTACCGGAACCACAATGGTACAGGGCTCTCTTGTCTATTTCTTCGCCTATATCCTCAACAACGAAACTCTCTTTCAGGCAGCTCTCATGCTGCTGCTCACTTTTGCTCTGGCATTCATCCCGGTATGGGTGAAGGTATCACAGAGGATAGGGAAGAAGGGTGCATACAGTGCGGGTATGGCGATCATGAGTATCGCTGTGATGGTGTTCTCCTATTTTACCGACTCTCTTGGCCCAGCAGGAGCACTGGTCATCATGGCTATTGCAGGAATCGGTCTGTCTACTCACTATGTGATGCCGCATGCGATCCTGCCGGACACCGTGGAACATGATGCTGTACATCACGGCGGTATCAGACGCGAAGGAGTGTACTCCTCCCTGTGGACGTTCAGCAGCAAGATCGGACAGGCCTTCGCACTTGCCCTGAGCGGATGGATACTCTCAATATTCTCGTATGATCCAGGTGCGGTAACACAATTTGCCAAGGTGGGAATCCGCCTGATCACCGGTCCCCTCCCCCTTCTGTTCTATGTAACGGGAATCCTGATTCTCCATCACTACCCGATAGACCGTGAATACTACAACCGGATGGTACTCTCTCATGCTGAAACAGACCTCTAGACTCTGTATCGATCCTGTCAGGGAAGCCTATCCGACGATGATAGGCTCTCTTCGTCCCTTCATGAGAAACTTTGTCAGAGTAGTCGGCCCTCACTATCTTCAACTTGTCGAGGGTGTGAAAGGCGTCGAGCGCCTGGGAGAGGAGCACTACAGAGAAGCTCTTGATTCGTTCTACCGGGGAGATGAGCGCTTGATCATAGCCTTTCGGCATGTCATGAAGGAAGATGCTCCGGCTTTGATGTATACCCTGATGAACACACCGCCCGTTCAGGGAGTCAAACCTCATGCCCACTTTCTCTACGGTAAGGATGTACTGAACTGGGCAGGCAGGAAAGCCGCCATGGTCTTTCCCCATCTTGCGGCGATCCCGGTCGAAAACCACGTGATAAACAGCGAGTCGCTTCGAACCCTCAAGGAACTTGTTATCAACGGGGAGCACCCGATAGCACTTGCCCCCGAAGCCCAGGTCACCTATCACACAGGGCGTGTGGCTCCCATTTCACACGGTTCCGCCTTTCTGGCTCACCTTGCTTCACAGGAGTCCAGAAAGGTGTCTATTCTGCCAGTCAGTCTGTATTACACCTTCAACGAAGGATACCGGCAGACACTGCAGGATATCTTCCAGCGTTGGGAAACCAGGTGCGGGTTGACACTTTCTCAGAAGACAGATACCAGGGGTGCTCTCATTGAAGCGACAGAAAAGACACTGACCCTTCTGTGTAAAGAGTTCCCCTGCGAACTCCCTCAGGATCTTTCGCTCAGAGAACGCCTTGAACTGATGTGTCAGTCTGTGCTGAGTGCAGGGGAATCTCTGGCTGGCCTGTCAGGAGGAGATAGAGTGATCGACCGGGTGTTCGCCCTGAGAAAAAGGGGTAACAATATTCTCTGGGACAGAAATGTGAAACAGAGGCACACCTCACCCCTTGCATCACGTCTGCTGGAAATGGAGGCCCTGAAAGGTCATCTGATCCTCCGTCATGAGAGAGTGGCTGATATCCTCGAATACATAGACCCTACCTATATCACCGAGACGAACGACCCTCACCGCGAGTGCGAATACGGTCTCAACCTCCTTGATCTGATCAACAGGATGGAGGGAGGAACAATCAACACCCGCTATTCTCCGAAAGGGAAACAGGTATCAGTGCTGTTCGGTCAGAGGATACCTGTTCAGGCCTCACCCGGTCTGAAGAAAAAGGAGCAGATACAGAGGTTTTCTCAGGAGCTACATACATCGCTTTCCACTATTTCA
>JAFGUP010000108.1 GCA_016938475.1 Sphaerochaetaceae bacterium | reverse complement strand
GGGCGATCTATGCAGAGAAGATCGATAGATTCCTGGGTGGCGAACACACCTACATCCTTGTAGATGAAGAGAGGAAACAGCGGTATCGGAAGGAGGGGGTGGTTCTGAACGGCCTGGTGAGACAGTTCAACTACGCATGTGCCGATGAGTTCACTGAACCCGTGGACCTCCTCATCATTGCCACGAAGAACAACCATCTGGAGACACTTCTTCCTCTTCTCGACACAGCGATCGGGAAAGGAACAACAGTCATCTCACTCCTTAACGGGATCGACAGCGAGAATGTGATACTCGAATCATATCCTGAGGCACATGTCTTGTATGCCTTCGCAACAGCAATCGACTCTACCAGAGTAGATAACAGGATCGACTATTCCAGCGAAGGAATCATATTTTTCGGAGAAAAAGATAATTCCAGAAGCAAAGAGGTGCAGCAGGTTGAACAGTTCCTTACCGCCTGTTCCATCAGATATGAGAACCCCGAAGACATCCATACACAGATGTGGGCAAAGTACATGGTGAATGTCAGCATCAATACCGTCAGTGCCGTGTGCAGAGCGACCTACGGTCCCTGCGTAACGGTAGCTCCGATATGGAACCTCATTGAGGCGGTAATGCATGAAGTGATAGCGCTGGCGAGGGGTGTAGGCATAAAAGGACTTGATGAAACATTCATCACCCACTATCAGAAGATCTTCTCCTCCCTTGCTGCAGAAGGGAAAACCTCAATGCTTCAGGATGTGGAAGCAAAGCGGGTGAGTGAAAACCGATGGTTCTGTGTCAGATCAGGGCAGATCGGAGAGGAACTCGGCATCCCCACACCGAACATCGACATGCTCGCAAAGATCATGGAGGCAATAGATGCCATGCATGCTGAGACCGCATAAAGATCAGGTCAGATCAGCTTGATCATCTTCTGAATCCTTGCTTTCCACTCATCCACGAGATCCTGAGGAGAAACCGGTCGGGCGAGCTCACCGTAGGAAAGCAGTTTTCCCACCAGTTCCTGTGTATGGGTGATGGGGATCTCCAGACGGACACACTCACGCCCCCGATCATCCAGGAACGTCTCTATCTTCTGGTCCTTGTGCCACAGCTGATGCTTCATCGAATACGAGGCAGGAGGGTAGATCTCGAACACTCCCCGTCGTACATTACTTCCGCTGAAAATACCGAATCCCACCGTAAGATACGCTTCCAGTTCTACACCGAGATCTCTCTCCTCGATAGTCTCCTTCAGTATCGTGATCTCCTCGATCCTGCTCAGCAGGAACTTTCTCAACTCTCCCTTTGAAAGGTCATAGGCGATGACATACCATTTCCCCGAATAGTTGATCAGATTGAGCGGTTCCACCTGCCGCCGAGAACCAACCTGTTGCATGTTCGTATAGAGCAGTTCTACCCGGTGTGAATGAACCATCGCCTCACAGACCTTGGAGAAGGAGGAGTAATCGGGGGTCTCCGACACCGCGGAGAAATAATGGATCCTCTCGTTGATATCCCTATACGCAGGGGAAAGAGATTCCTTGATATATTGAAGTATATCATCATCAATGAGAGGTATCATGTCACGGTTTTCCATGATCGAACGCAGAAGAGACAGGAAGATCAACGTCTTCTCACTGCTGTAGGCAAGAAGGGCAGAAGGTCTTTCATAGCCATAGACATGCACGGCAGGGTCCCACACTATCGGAAGCTTCATCCGCTCCCTCATATACTCGATGTCCCGTTTCACCTGCCGTTCAGAAACCTCGAACTTTTCCACAATCTGCCGTATCGTGAACGCCCCTGTTTCCCTGATCCGTCTGTCGATCTCGAACACTCTCTCTGTCTGACTCATACAGACAGTATACACGAACACTCCCCGGCAGGGGGATAGGAATCTTGTAAACTTTGCAGTGCTCTACTATGCTCAACAGAGAAAGGACAGGCAGATGATCGAACTGACATTACCAGCCGGCTCGTATGACGCCGCAATAGAGGCCTTCAACGGAGGCGCAGATGGGGTCTACCTCGGACTGAGGGAGTTCTCTGCACGCAAGAGCGCGAAGAACTTCTCCCTCGAGGAACTCTCGCGTTTGAAAACCGCGGCAGATGAGTATCACAAGACAGTATATGTAGCTGTCAACACGATTCTCCAGGACAGGGAACTCGAGAGCCTTGTGCCGACCCTGAGACGACTTGAGCTGCTGAATCTTGACGGTATCATCGTTCAGGATCTCGGTCTGGCCCACCTGATCTCAACACGGTTTCCCTCGATTCCTCTGCACGCAAGCACTCAGCTTGCCGTCCACAGCAGTGATGGAGTACGTGCTCTTGCAGCTCTGGGCTTTTCTCGCGTGGTCCTTTCCCGTGAACTCACCCTGACAGAGATACGGACGATCAGGCAGGAAGTTTTGGACATCGAGCTCAAAGTGTTCATCCACGGTGCGATGTGTTACGGTTTCAGCGGATTCTGCATGGCCAGTTCGCTCCTTACCGAAAGAAGTGCCAACAAGGGAGAATGTTCGCAAATCTGCCGCACCTGGTTCGAGGATGAGTCAGGAAGAGAGGGCTTTTTCTTCTCGATGAAGGACCTTTCCAGTGACGCAGAGACACTCCGGGAGCTCGAAATGATCGGTATCGATTCTCTCAAAGTAGAAGGGAGAATGAAATCGCCCATCTATGTCGCGGCTGCGGCACGACACTACAGAGCTCTTCTTGCATGGAAGGCATCTGATACTGAGACGGAGAAACAGCTGTCTACAGCATTCAGCCGGGAGAGTTCTGCCGGCTGGCTCGGTGGATACGACAAACATCGTCCACAGGATATTCGACACACACCATCACTCATCACACTCACCTACACCGGACACAGAGGGATCCCTGCCGGAACAATCCTTTCACACGAAGGACGCTACAGGTGGAAGATATTTCTTCGCGAAGATATCCATATGAGAGACGGTCTGCTTGTTCTTAGAGAACGAACTGGTCAGGGTGATGAGGCCATCGCGTTTGCCGCGAAGGGACTTACCGATTCCCGGGGAACACGTGTCACGACACTGAAAAAGGGAACAACCGGATATCTGATTACTCCTCCTGAGCTTGTGGGAGCCGAGCACCTGGAACTGAGAATCATCTCCCGTCACGATGCCACCCTCCCCTCTCACGAACCACGCTCGTTCCCGCCATACAGGTACCCCATCACACTGGATATCACAGTCGAGAGGGATCGCATCCGCATCGTCGGAAGAGACCTTCCCCCCTTCCTTGCACCCCTGCCCGAATTCTCTCGCGAGATAGATGTCCAGGAAGCTCAAACAGCACAGAAGACGGATCAACGGATCAGAAAGACCTTTTCGGGCAGTCAGAGTCCCTGCCTCACAGCCGGAGAGGTGGCCGTCACCTATCACACGGAACTGCCGGCGTCCTCTCTGTTCATCCCCTCCTCCTCTCTGAAGGCACTCAGAAACCAGTGGTTTGATATGATCGATACCATGATCGAGCGTTCATTCACTGAACAGCTTCAGGAGGACCCGAGAGAGACGCCTAAAGGAAGACAGCTCCCACCCAGACATCTCATTTCTCCTCCCGGAAATGCTCCCCTTCCGTTCACAGACCTCAGTGCAACAGTGAGAGCTCTTGAAAGAGGCGATGCGATCGAAGAAATCCTGGCAGTAAGAGAGGGCTCGATATATCTGCCACTTCCTCCTGTCTTCTTCGATGAACCTTCCGAAAAAAGGGCACTTGAAAGAATCCTGGAGAAGGCTGGAAACAGGATTCTCGTAGGTATCAACAATCCTGCACATCTGATCTGGATGGCAGAACATCCTGAAGTAAGCATCTTTGCCGACATCTACCTCTATGTTGCCAACACCAGTACCGCACAGTCTCTTCTTCAAATCTCCGGTGCCTTCGTTGGAGGATACTCGTGGATCGAACGGGACACAGATACCTCTGAGTTCCCCCTCGTGATGAGTCCAGCGGGGGATTCGTTCGCTCCGCCCCTGTTCCTCTCACGCTCGTGCTATCGATATGATGTACTCGGCCTCGGCTGTGAAGGGTGCAAACGAAGATTCACCTACCACGTCACACAGCGAAACAGACACTACCGGGTGGATGTGAGAGACTGCATGACCACTGTGACAGCAGAAAGCACCCCTCAGGAGGAGGTGCTTTCAGTAGTCTAACGGATCTTTTCTAGTTCTGTGTGATGTTGTACTTCTTCACGAAAGCTTCAGCGTTCTGGATAGACCCGCCGGCACTTCCCTTCACCAGGTTGTTGACCAGAAGCATGAAGCCGACCTTGTTGTCACGTTTCTTGAGACGACCGGTATACACTTCCATCCCCTTAGGTGTTCCCCAGAATGCATACTTGGGCTGTGGGAATGAGTTGGCACTGTCATAGACGACCGGCTGAGCGGGAGTCGATGGAAGATCTGAGACTTCCTTGAAATCGGCCCACGTCTGCTTGATATCTTCAATGGTGAAATCCTCTTCAAGGGTAAGCCAGACAGCTTCGAGGTGACCGAACATCACAGGAACGCGTACACAGTAAGCATCGACGATTGGGTCGAAGTCCAGGATCTTCTTGATCTCCTTCTCGATCTTTTCCTCCTCCCCTCCGATATAGGGGATACAGTTGTCGGTGATATCAAACGAGGAAAGTCCCGGGTACCCTGCTCCACTTACCGACTGGTAGGAACAGAGACTGACTTCCTTGATACCGAACTTGCGCAGGGGAGCAAGTGCCATCGCAAGACCGGTTGTCACACAGTTCGCATTCGTGACAACGAACCCTTTCTGAGGAAATCCCTGCTGTTCAATGAGGGAGAGTGTCTCCATGTTAGTCTCGGGAATAAGAATAGGAACATCATCATGGTAACGCATAGCTGATGCATTGCTGAAGACGAAAAATCCCATGTCCCGGAGAATAGGTTCAGCCTCAGCTGCAACAGATGCAGGCAGCGCGCTGAAGACAATCTTCACGCCCCGTTCCTTCATTGCTTCGGCATTGAACTCACTGATCACTCTCTGACGAATAGCATGGGGCATCTCAAAGGGCAGAAGCCAGTGAACTGTTGTCCCGTACGCCTGATTCGCCCGTGCGGCAGATGCGGTAATATAATCAACTTCAAACATAGGATGGTCTGCAAGCATCCACATGAATACCTGACCAACGGCGCCGGTCGCACCGATAACAGCAACTTTGATCTTTTCCATCTTTCTCTCCATGTCCTCACTGAGGATGTATCATCAATTAAACGTGTTGAGTGACTCTACCCTATTTATCTGTGTTTATGCAATACTATTTTAAAGAAAATGTTACTTAGTTTACATTAAGTTATTATTATAACTTATTGTTATCTATTAGCTGTATTTTGTTACAGAATCAGGAACACGCCAAACTCTTCAGATCGCCGACTACCGGTCCTCACCCCTCTCACTCTCATTCTTCTTCAGCTTCGCGCTGTAGAATGTATCCTTATTCATTCTGCGGGTGAAAAGCACGCTGATACCTGTGCCACACGCAACGACGAGGAGGGAAGAAATACTACCGGTCATCTCTGATGCAAGGACGATGGCTGTGAAAACCGCCCCGCTCACACCGGCAAGGACTGAGGACATCCCTACAAGAGTACACAGGAGAACCGCATCAAACGAAAGAGGGAGGAAGAGAGCTATGCTTCCAGCGATGACGAATCCTGCACTGGCTCCGAGAAAGAGAGAGGGGGCAAATACACCTCCACTGCCCCCGGCTCCAAGGGTAAGAGGATTTGCGATAAACTTCATCGCCAACAGAAGAAGAAGGATAAGCGGTGATGAGAAAGAACCCTGAAACAGCTGAGTCAGAAAGGCGGTGTCAGCAGCTGAGACCATATCAGTCCCCGAAGTCCGATAGCTGAGTAGCGACAGGAGGCCTACGAAGAGACCGGCTATAAACGCTTCAAGGGCTTGTGGTATTGTGCTTCTGATGAAGAACGACTCGATACCGAACTGCACTTTTCCCCATCCCCAGACGATCAATGAAGAAAATATCACTGTTAGAAATACTGCGACTATGAAGGCTGGTGAGAGAGAGATGGCAGGTTCAAGGGGAATCAACGGGTAAGAAAGACCGGCAGTCGATAGACTCCAGAAGATAACCGCTGTGGAGATGATAAGAGGAATGATCGCACACACTGAATAGCTGATATATATCAGTTCGAGAGTGAACAGAACAGCCGTCACCGGAGTGTGAAACAGAACAGTGATCGCGGCGGCCACGCCAGAGCCGATCAGTATCATCCGCTCCTGTCTCTGAAGATGCAGGAGATTGCCGAAGGCACTTCCCGTCACAGCACCGATCAGAGCCACTGGCCCCGCCTGTCCTGCAGAGCCGCCTGCAAGTATCGTGATCAGGGAAGAGAGCGTTTTAGCGGCAGCACCTCTGACAGGGATCACACTGCCTCTGTCACGGACACTGTACTGTATTTCAGGGACCCCATGGCCTTTCACTCCCTGTGCCCATCTGCGGGAGACGAACTGAGCTATCATGAGTCCGATGGCTGGTATCAGAATGAAAAGAAGCGGGTACCGTGTAAGTGAGAACAGCATGGGATGAGCTGTTCGGAGAATCATGATGAACACAGAAGAGAGCAGCGCTGCACCTAGAGAGACTGACACCGCAAGGAGTGATAGATACCCCGTTCTTTTCACACACGCCGATACCCTTCCTGCGTTCTTCATGGTACTCCCTGCCATACATCACTACCGGGACGCATGGATCCTTTCTTGAACAGTATCTGTTACCCGTGATTGTAACACACTTCCACCAGAGCGGCATCGACCTGAAGGCCCTTATGTGTAATCGTCGCCATGCAATCCGGGTTGCAGATTTCCTCGCCCAGTCTACTGAAAACAGTATTGACTAAACAAGGTCCCTTCTGTATCATGTGCCTTGTTTCGGGGGTGTAGCTCAGTTGGCTAGAGCGTTTGAATGGCATTCAAAAGGTCAGGGGTTCAATTCCCCTTACCTCCACTACATAAGTCGCTGCATTCAGCGACTTATTTTTTTGGTCCCCGGTAAAAAAAGCCTGAGTATGCAGGAGTAGTACACGGGCACTTCCCCAACCCCGATGTGAAGACCCTGATTTCCACATCACGAGCACTTTGAGACCAGGGAAAACCACCGATTTCCCTCCGGAAAAATCTATTCCCCATATCTTCCACAAATCCTTTTTTTGTTTTTGCATAATTCCTCAATTAAAGGATTTTTCATTCCACGCTCATACCCTGCTCACACGAACCCTTCATAGTAAATGCCATAATGTATAACTCGTCAGGAGGATGAGAACGTGAAAAACATCATAACAGTATCTTGCATACTCATGTGCCTTACAGGTGCACTCTTTGCTCAGGGTGCAGTCGAAACAGAAACACAGAAGCCGATTGAGATTTCATTCTGGCACGTCTTCGGCGATACGAACCGCGGCGGATGGATAGAGGACGTTGCTGAAGCCTACAACGCTTCTCAGGATACCTACCACGTCACCCAGGAAGCAAAAGGTAGTTACCGAGACACCCTGCAGGCAGCGATCCTTGCAGACAGACAGGGAAATCCCCCATCCCTCGTTCATGTATTCGAGGTCGGCAGTCAGCTCGCCTATGACTCCGGTGTCTTCATGCCCATCGGTGATATCGGTTCTTTCGATACCAGCGACTACATTCAGCCGGTACTGAACTACTACACGATTGACGGAACGGTCAACTCGATTCCCTTCAACAGCTCTTCACCTGTCCTCTATATAAACACCGACAAGCTCGTTGAAGCGGGATATCAGCGTTCCTACATCCCTGAAACCTTTGAAGACATGATCAGAGTGATAGAGACTGCCCGCTCGAAAGGAGTCGAAGGGGCAAACATCGGTTTCGCACTGCACGCCTGGTATTTTGAACAGTGGATGGCTGAACAGGGTGCGATGCTCCTGAACAACACTAATGGTCGGGAAAAACGGGCTGACGAGGTTCTCCTCACCTCTCCTGCGGCGATGAACATCGGCAGATTCCTCTCAGAGATCGGAAAGCGAGACTTCTACTCCTACACAGGACGTTTCGAAGACTGGGATGGCTCTGATGCGATCTTCACCGGGGAACGGGCTATCTTCCACATCACATCGACAGCAGATCTCGGCAACATCTCACGTGCAGTCGAGGGTAAGTTCGAACTTGGTGTCGGCATGCTGCCGATTCCCGGGGGAACCAGAAGAAACGGTACCGTCATCGGCGGCGGCTCTATCTGGGTAGCCAAGAATCACACGGAAGAAGAGCTTGAGGGAGCACGTGATTTCGCCCTCTTCCTGACAAACACTGAAAACATGGTGGCATGGCACAAACTCACCGGATACTATCCCGTTCGAAACTCTTCTGTCGACGCTCTCAGAGAAGAAGGTTGGTTTGAAAGCAATGCAAAGCAGCTTGTCGCCTTCAATCAGCTGCTCAATACTGAAGTGAACAGTGCAACTGCCGGTGCTATGGGAGGAACACTCCTCGATACCCGCACCATCATAGAGCAGGCAATGCAGAAGATCATCCAGGGCGCTGATGTACGATCCTCACTTGAGGAGGCAAAGAAACTTGCCGACACCAAGTTAGCCGAATATAACGCGAACTTCTAAAGCGCGCACCACCTCACCTGCGAGGCATGGCTTGTGCCATGCCTCGCTTATCGTTCGGAGCACTCATGAAAGAAAAGAATGCGGTTTTTACCTCAAGAATCGTCCCCTACATCTACCTTTCCCCCACCCTTATCATACTGATTGTGTTTCTCTTCTATCCTGCATGGAAATCGATAATCCTCAGTATGTATAGAAGCAACCTGTTCCTGGGTACGCGGAAGTTCATTGGGTTGGAGAACCTGAAAAGTCTGTTTACGGGCCCCTTGGCTCCCGGTTTCCTCCAGGTGCTTGCACAGACTGTAATATTCAGTATCCTTGTTGTGGCTCTCTCCCTTTTCATCTCATTATTCCTGGCTGTACAGGCCAGTAAGGACATACGGGGAGCAAGAATCTATCGAGTTCTTCTCATCTGGCCCTTCGCCCTGTCCCCCGCTATCGCAGCTACCATTGCACTGTTCATGTTCAACCCGGAAGTCGGAATCGTCAATGCCCTGACCGGACTTTCGATAAGGTGGCTCGACTCTCCGGTTCCCACTTTTTTTCTGACTGTCGGAATCGCAGTGTGGAAAAATCTCGGATACAGTATCGTGTTCTATCTCGCTGCACTCCAGAGTCTTCCGAAATCTCCCCTCGAAGCGGCAAATATCGATGGAGCGACGATGATGCAGCGTTTCTGGCTTGTCACATACCCCCTTCTCAGCCCGACGACATTCTTTCTGCTGTTCACCAATCTGATCTACTCATTCTTTGATTCATTTGCCATCATTGATATGCTGACTCGCGGAGGTCCTGTCGGTCCTGGACCACTGCTCGATAACGAGGGGATAACGACCACCCTGATGTACAAGGTCTATCTTGACGGGTTTGGAGGGAGCAGCAACATGGGCTTCGCTGCCGCTGAGGGGGTAGTACTGATGGTGCTCGTAGGGATCGCTGCACTGTTTCAGTTCCGTTTTCTGGCAAAGAGGGTACACTATGAAGGGTAAGTCAACACTATGGATACGGCATCTTGGAGTGCATATCATCCTCCTCACTGCTGTCTTTGTCACCTGTTTTCCTATCATCTTCGCAATCATCAAGGCAACACAGGAAACACACATCGTTGCGACGGCAAGTATGATACCAGGGACACAGTTCCTGAAGAATCTTGATACTGTGTGGAACGAGTACCATCTGGGAAGATACCTCAGAAACTCTTTTTTCATCTCTCTATGGGTTGCCGGAGGGAAAATAATCCTCTCGCTCTTCGCCGCTCTTGCACTGGTCTTCTATACTTTCCGTGCAAAGAAGCTCATCTTCGCCTTCATTATCGTCACACTGATGCTTCCCACCGAGATGCTCATTCTCGGGCTGTTTGAACTGGTAAGTTCTCAGCCGGCTTCAGACCTGAAGAGCCTTCTCATATGGATGTTCAATCCCGTTGAGTTCTTCCTTGAACCAACCCGATACGGATTCGGATGGGGAGATACGCTCTCAGGCATAATCTTCCCGTTCATGGCTTCGGCGACAGGAGTTTTCCTGTTCAGACAGCATTTCCTCTCGATACCACGATCCCTTGCAGATTCTGCCCGTATCGACGGTGCCCACTCACTTCAGTTTCTCCGGCACATACTGATACCTATGAGCATGAACACCATCGGCGCCCTTGCTCTCATACAGTTCGTCTATGTGTGGGACCAGTATATCTGGCCGAGGATCATCATCAGGCGGGCAGCGAACCAGGTAGTGCAGGTGGGGCTGAATATGATCATAGCGACCGGGGAGTCGGTTCAGTGGTCTCAGGTAATGACTGCCGTTATAATCTCCATCCTTCCCCCGCTGATCGTGTTCTCTCTGCTGTACAGGGCCTTCATGAACGGCTATGCCCTCTCCTCAGAGAAGTAAATTCAATCCTGCCGTCAATCACACGAAGATGCGGCTTACAGAAGGATACGGAAGATCTGGGTACCGCTGAGAACGAATATGAGGAAAAGGACAGCGAGAAAGATCGTGTCAACACCGCGCAGAGACACCCGTTTTGTCACGAAGGAGCCTGCAAACCCGCCGAGTATTCCTCCGGCCATCATGAGCAGGAGAATGCGAATATCAAAATCGGGGACACGGTCAGTAGCAAGCGTGAAAAGAAGCGATGCACTCTGAGAGAGAAAAATGATGAAGATGGAGTTCAATGCAGCCTTCTTTGCATCCATTGAGAAAAACAGATACAGGAGAGCGATATTTATCGGACCTCCCCCGATCCCGAGAAACGATGCTATGACACCGAGAAGGAATCCGGTCAGCAGGGCCAGAAAACCGCTTGAATACTCTTTCGGGACTATCCTCTCCTTGTTTAGAATGAACAGAAACACCAGAGCGACCATGAGGGCAAGAAGAGAGGACTGAACCAGAGAAACGGTACTTGGCGAGGAGAAACTCTCAAGAGCCTGATCGAACAGGTACTTGCCCGCCATTCCACCTGCTATCCCGCCCAGAGCGAGGAGAGAACTGATCCTTCTGTTCAGACTTACCTCGCCGCCCCGACTCCTGATAAGTGTCACGATCGTCATCGATAGGACAGTGCAACCCGAAAGAAAGCTGATATTCGCCACAGAGAGGGAGGAAAAGGTATCGAGAGAGGGTTTGATAATGACTCCTCCTCCGATACCGCTGATTGCACCAACAGTGGATGCAATGAAACTGATGAGAAAGAAGGAGAAAATCATACAGCATATCCTCGTAGTATCGACAATACATAGAGTGTACCGGAAGAAAAGAGGGTGTACAAGGCGGGACTATTCCTCTATCCGGTTATAGTGGATCTTCCCCTGATAGATATGCTTCGGTCCCTTACCTTCGTGCAGGGGATACCCGAGAGCAACGACCGAAAAGGGTGCATACCTCATCGGGATCTCAAGAACCTGGCGTATCAGACTGATACGCTGTTGATCCGGGTAGAGACCGAGCCAGCAACCTCCTAGTCCATGATTGACACACTCCAGCAGGATGTTCTGTGTCGCAGCGGAGAGGTCCTGCTGCCACTTCGTATGGTTCTCTGTGATAGATCGCTCATCGAGCAGGACGATGATCAGTGCAGGTGCATCAGCGGCAAAGCGTGCATACGCACTCATCTGTGACACAGCATGTTTCTTCTTCTCGTCAGTTACCACAAGGAACTGCCACGGCTGTGCATTGTGAGCACTGGGCGCCATCATCCCCGCCTCACACAGCCGGTTCAGGATCTCAGGTTCTACCACCCTATCCTGATACGAGCGGACTGAATGGCGTTCGAATATCAGATTCATCGCATCCTCCAGACCAGTCTTCCGGGAAGCGCCTCCCGGAAGCTGTATCTCTTGACTACCAGAAGATATTCGCGCTTCTTCCCCAGTCGTAGTCGATCTCTTTGAGCTCTTCCCTGTTCGGCATCGGGTAGAACAGGATACCTTCACCTTTGGCGATATAGATCCCCTCTCCGATGATCTGGTAGGTGAACTTGGAGTCGAAGGACCGGTCTATAGTCTTGGTCACCTTTCCATTCTGTCCTTTCACATCTTCGATACACTCTTTGAGGTGGTCAAGATCACGTTCGAACATACTGCCGATATTTCCGGTATGCTCCTTCTCTTCAAGATCAATGGAGCGGATATCGGTGAAGATGATCGCAGGAACCGTGATCTTCTTGCCTGTATCACTGATGATATAGGCTGCAAGCTCTTTCGGCTTCAGAGAACTGGCTATGAACGGATGGACCGGACAGTGTTCCTTGTACAGACCATACCCCTTCCAATCGGTCGACGCTTTGTAGGTCTTCGCTTCCAGAGCGAGAGTCGTCCCGTCCTGATTGACCAGGTAGACGTTCTTATATGCTTCAAGGGGAATCTGCTCTATGACGCGGTAAATGGAAAGATACAGGGAATGTTTCGGTTCTCCATTCGCATGAGCGACACATTTGCTTCTGGCGAATTCCCAGTCGAAAGCCTCGGAACAGTCACCTTCGATTTCAGCGAACATAAGGCGTTCAGCCGAACCCTTCTTCGACCCACGCGCCATGTACATTCCGAAATTCTTCGGTTCAAGCTGAGAGGCGATCAGTGCCTCGATAGGGTAGAAAACTACATAGTAATACATCATTTCTCCTCCTCATTTACCCGAGCAGTGCGAACAGGTTGAATTTGCCGAAGATCGACACAGCAATCAGAGAGACGATCGCCATGATCTTTATAAGGATGTCGAGTGAGGGACCGACGGTGTCCTTCAGAGGATCACCGACTGTATCCCCGACTACTGCCGCCTTGTGAGCGTTCGAGCCCTTCCCTCCGAAGTGCCCATGCTCGACATACTTCTTTCCGTTATCCCACGCACCACCGGCGTTCGCCGTATAGAGGGCGAGCATCACCGACGAAAGCGTTGTCCCGATCAGCAGGCCTCCCACGAAACCGGCACCGAAGATGAAGCCCGTCACCAGAGGAGTGGCCACCGAGATGAGTGCGGGAATCTTCATCTCTGAAATAGCACCTGCACTGCTGATACTGATACAGGTCGTGTAATCGGGAAGACTTGTCCCCTTTATAATGCCCGGATCAGCCTTGAACTGGCGCCTCACTTCCTGAACCATCTTTCGTGCTGCGTTCGCTACCGCTTCTATGAGCATTCCGCTGAACAGATACGGCAGAGCAGCTCCCACAAGACCGCCTACCAGCGTAAGCGGAGAAACCATATTGAGCACCAGTTCGATTCCGTGCTCCACCGATTCTCCTGCCTGTGCGTATAGATAGGAAGAGAAAAGGGAGAGTGCAGCGAGAGTCGCTGAGCCGATAGCGAAGCCCTTCCCTATCGCTGCGGTAGTGTTTCCTACCGCATCGAGTTCATCGGTGATACCCCGCACTTCTGGATGAAGTCGGGCCATTTCGCTGATACCGCCTGCGTTGTCTGCAATCGGGCCGTAGGTATCTACACTTACCGTGACGGTAACAAAACTCAGCATACCGATGGCAGCCATAGCCACCCCGTAGAGCCCTGCAGTCGCATGGCTGGCGATGATCGCAATACCGAGTACCACAACAGGAGCCATGACACTGATCATTCCGACACTCATTCCCTGGGTAATGGTAAGGGCAGGCCCTTCCTGGCTGCTCGAGGCAATCTTCTGAGTCGGCTTGTAATCATAACTGGTGTAATACTCGGCTATCTGCCCGATGACAATCCCGCTTACAATACCGAGTACCGCCGCGACCCACGGCGAAAGAGCTCCGAGAGCGAAGCCCGCGGAAGCCACATCCTCTCCCTGAAACAGGAAAAAGGTGATGATACCACTGGATACGATGGTAAAACCGGCACCCATGAAAGTTGCTGCATTGAGCTCCTTATGAGGATTGTCGGAGACCTTCTTCACAAGCAGGAAAAGGATTCCAACCATCGAAGAAACAATTCCGCCGGCTGCCACAAGCAGGGGAGCGTAGACGAGCTTCGAGACAAGAGAAGCTGCGATCGTTCCCTGGGAGAAGTAGATATAGGCGGCAAGAATCATCGCAGATACAAGAGAACCCACATAACTTTCCAGCAGGTCACTTCCGAGTCCTGCCACATCACCCACGTTGTCACCCACGTTATCGGCGATTGTTGCCGGGTTTCTCGGGTCATCCTCGGGGATTCCCGCTTCGGTCTTACCTACCAGGTCTGCACCCATATCGGCAGCTTTCGTATAGATTCCTCCGCCGACACGGTTGAACATGGCGATAATGGAACACCCCAGGGCATAGGAGCTGACTGTCATTGTGAACGGAATATCGCTGATACCGAGCCAGTTGGTGTGGAACCTGAGATTCTCGGGGGTAGCCTGTTTCAGAATAACTCCGAAGACCAGATAGACGAGGGCGAGGCCGAGCAGGGCGAACCCACCGACACTGAGACCCATTACCGAACCACCACGAAATGCCACTCTGAGCGTTTTGCCGAGGGACTTCGTATTGCGGGCTTCGTTTGAAACCCTCACATTGGCCAGTGTGGCGATGTTCATACCGATCCATCCGGCACTCGCACTCATCACTGCACCGAAGACGAAGGCGATAGCTCCGCTGAGAGATACCACTACACCCAGTACGATGGCGATCACGAGTGACACTTTGAAGATCACCTTATACTCATGGTTGAGGAATGCCCGTGCACCTTCCTGAATGGCTCCTGAGATCTGAACCATCTGTTCAGTACCCGGGTCTTTCTTCTTCACGCCATAGTAGTTTATCGCAGCAAACGCCAGTGCGGCCATGGCTGCGATGATAACAAACCCGATCATCATACAGATTCCCCCTTCTGTGTCATCCAGGACAAGGATGACGCCCTGTATCATTATATGTATCTCAGATATATCAAATTGTTCGACAACTATCTACCGGATAGCCGCTACATCCTGAAAAATATTCATATACACATTCATCTCTTCGTCCGGTTGACCAGAAAGATTCCCCCCGCAACAAGGGGCAGTGCGATAAGGTACTGGATCTTGAACACCTTCTCACCGAGGATGAGGACCGAAAGGAATGTCCCAACAATCGGTATAAGGAAATGAAAGATCACGATGGAGCTTACTTTGTTGTGCTTGAGCAACTGGGTCCAGATGGAGAACGCAGCAGCCGAGAGGGAAGCAAGATAGAGAAGGAGGAGATAAGCCTTGAAAGAACCGACCGGAAACGATCCTCCTGCCAGAAAGGCTATCAGCAGCAGGAGCGATCCACCGAAGGTGAGCTGTATTCCGGTAATGAGCATGGGATCGGCAATGGCGGTAAGTCGCTTGGCGAAGACAAACGATGCTGAGGCAAGGAATGCCGCAGTCAGCATGAACAGCTCTCCTTGAACACTGAACTCAAAACCGAACTCAACATCATAGTTCACCAGTATGACACTCGCAAAACCTGCGACGATTCCCAGGATCTTGCCCGGGGTGACCTTGTCATTGTGAAAAAAGAAATGAGCGAGAATGGCGCTCCAGAAAACGTTCGACGCACTGAGAATCGATCCCTTCGCTCCGGTGATGAATGAAAGACTGATATAGAAGAAATAGTAGTGTATTGTGGTCTGAAGAATACCGAGCAACATAAGCCTGCCCCACTGCTCTCTCTTCAGGGATGAGATCCTGACCCTCTGTCGCTTCTGGATAACAAAGAGACGAACCACAAGCACAAGCACCCCTGCAAGAGTGAAACGTACAGCGGCATACACGAGTTTCGACCAGGTGTCCGATGGATCTATCTGAAACAGCTCGTACCCGAGTTTGATAGAGGGGAAAGCACTCCCCCACAGAAGGGTGCAGAGAATGGCCAGGGTATAGGCAACTGCCGGTACACTGAAAAGACTTCGCTTCTCACTCATCGTTCACCCCATGTCTGTTTCCGCTGAGGAAACTGCCGGCACACGGCATAGAATTCATCAAGTGTGTAGCACTGGTGTGAGGAGATATCTTCTTCAAAAGGGTTGATCAGATAATCGGTGACAAAGATGACCTGTGCTCCCAGAGCTCTGACGGCACCGTCTTCCACCACATTGTTACCGACCATCAGAACCTCCTCAGGGTCCACCCGAGCATCGCGGAAGACCTGGTCATAGTACCCGATATGGGGTTTTGTGTAGGAATAATCCTCATAGGTCGTAATGAACTCGAAGTCTTTCTCCGACAGTCCTACCCAGCTGAGCCGCTCGAGTGTCCCTGCTCGTGGAAACAGAGGGGAAGTTGCAAGAACCAGCGTATAGCCTTTGCTCTTCAAGGTGTCCACTATCTTTCGAGCAAGGGGGAAAGGTTCTATAAGAGTGCCGAGTTCTGTAAACTCTTCATGGTAGAATCGGTTGAAGGCATCAATCAGTGATTCTTCTTTCTCAACTGAGAGATGGGCAAAGAAAGTGGACCAGAAACGATCCCTGTTACTCTGCACTCCCCCACCCTCTTCACTTCTCATAGCATGAACTCCTGCCATCAGCGCCTGCTGCGCCTGAGCAGGGTCGATCTGCTCCTTCCTGCACTTCTCAAGGAACCGCACAAGATACTCCTGCATGAACCGTTTCTCATCAATGGGTAGGAGGGTACCGTCAAGGTCAAAGAAGATCGTGGAAATCTGTCTGATATCTGCCATACATGACACGATATACATACCCTCGGGGAAGGTCAACTGCCCCCGCTGCGGTTATACTCATACCCGATCATGCTCTTACGAGTAAGGGAACTTCACTTTCCTCTGAGAAACCTGTATGATTGGGAGCAAACAA
Organism: Sphaerochaetaceae bacterium; assembly: GCA_016938475.1. Taxonomy (GTDB): domain Bacteria; phylum Spirochaetota; class Spirochaetia; order Sphaerochaetales; family Sphaerochaetaceae; genus SABI01. The sequence goes on along the minus strand of JAFGUP010000108.1, from coordinate 5,711 downwards.
ACAAGTACGAAAGGAGGGATTCATGAACCCACTTGCCAAAGAATTGAACACACTTCTCGAGGGCACGATCATCGCCGATATGATGAGTGATTACGGTAAACGTATGTATTTCCCCAAGGGGATCATCAGCCAGTCGGCAGAAGCGAAACAGAAGGCACACCGTTACAATGCAACCATCGGAATCGCAACCGAGAGAAGCGAGGCACTTCACATCCCATCTGTATATAGTGGATTCAACGGAACCCTTGCCGTGAATGAGGTCTTTCCTTACGCACCCACTGCAGGAGAGCCTGCACTCAGGGCGATATGGCTTGAGGAGATGGTACGCAAGAACCCCGCGATGAAAGGAAAGAAGACCAGCCTCCCGGTCGTCACCAATGGCCTCACTCATGCGATCTCCATAGCGTTCTCCCTGTTCCTTGACGAAGGTGATGAGATCCTGGTCCCCGACTTCTACTGGGGCAACTACAACCTGATCATAGATGAACAGCGGAAAGCCGTGAATATTCCCTTTGCTCTCTTCGCCGACGAAAGTCTCAATGTAGAGGGGCTGTCTCAGGCGATCGACTCTGCCAGGGGAGACAAGATAGCTCTCATTCTCAACTTCCCCAACAACCCCACAGGGTATACCCCTACTATCAGTGAAGCACAGGCGCTCGTGAAGATGCTCACTGCCAAGGCGGAGGAAGGGAAGAAACTTCTGGTCTTCTCAGATGACGCCTACTTCGGCCTCTTCTTTGAAGAGGATGTATGCAGGCAGTCCCTGTTCGCCCTCCTCTGTGATGCACATGAGAACATCCTGGCTGTCAAGGGAGATGCCGCGACCAAGGAAGAGATGGTGTGGGGCTTCAGAGTCGGTTTCCTCACCTTCAACAGTGCAGGACTCACCGAGGAACATTATGAAGCTCTCGTGAAGAAGACAATGGGTGCGATAAGAGGAAATGTAAGCTCCTGCAGCAAGCCCGCACAATCGCTTCTCCTCAAAGCGATGAAAAGCCCCTCCTACCTTGAAGAGAAGGCGGAAGGGATTGCCAAGATCAAGGATCGCTATGTCGTCATGAAGGAAGCTCTCACCTCACATGAAGATGATGGAAACCTGAGCCCCCTTCCGTTCAACTCAGGATATTTCATGTCATTCACCTGTAAGGGTGATGCAGAACGCCTGCGTGTCCATCTTCTGGATACCTATGGAGTGGGGACGATCAGTATCAAAGGAAAGTATCTCCGCCTCGCTTTCAGCAGCACGGACATAGAAGATATCAGAGATCTCGTCGACATCGTCTACAAAGGAGCTGCGGAAGTCTTTACAGAATGAATACAAATATATAACGTTTCTCCCTTCACATGATTGATATTACGTGAAGGGAAGAGTAGAATATCCGCAACAGGATGGTTATTGCATGATAATCTGGCACACCACACCGGAGACTGTAGCGTTTCTGGTGGTGATGGTTTTACTTCTGAGCAGCAGCGCAACCAGACTCCCCATGAATATGAAAGACCGGGTCTTTCATTACACGCTTGTGATATCTTTGATCGTGATAGCGTACAACATCAGTGTTGACATCCTGTATCAGCTGATCCCCTCTCAGCCCCAATGGGTATATTTACTCGCTTACACGGTACTCTACCTGATATATCCCATGGCTCTGAATCTCCTGTTATGGTACGTCATCCTGTTCGTAGGAGAGACTGCTCCAAAAGAGCATACCCACAAACAGAAAGAAGTTGCTGCTATCCACATGGGGCTGTATGCGCTGTATGCCCTGATCATTCTGTTGAACATCACAACCGGTTGGGTCTTCTCGGTCGATATAGAAGGCGAAATCGTACGACAACGGCTCAATTCTCTTCCCTACATCCTATCAACCCTTCAGATAGCGTCAGTCATATTCTATATAGTTTCAGAGCGGACGTATTCCGATAAACTTACCCGCCACCTCTACACGTGGCTTCCTGTGCTCATCCTACCCATTCTGGTGCTCCAAACCCTGTTCCCCGATGTTTATTTTGCCGGTAACGCACTGGCTATCGCACTGCTCAGTGTCTATCTCAATCTACAGACCCGCAAATATTCATTGGATACTCTGACGCACCTTCCCAACAGAACATTCTTCCAGGGTACCATTTCACGATCAGTCCGTAGAAAGAGACCGATTTCAATCCTACTGATAAGCCTTGATGATTTTAAAACCATCAACGATACCTTCTCCCTGCGAAAAGGAGATGCCCTTCTGAGGGCTCTCAGCGATTATCTCAGGCAGACGTTCCCTGTAGCTCAGAGCTATCGCTTCTCAGGCGATGAACTCGCTATGACAGTACCGGGAACCACCATTCATAAGAAGGCACTGCAGGTAATGGAACGTTTCTCCTCTCCCTGGGAGATCGAGGGAATATCCGCAGCACTCCACGCGACCTTCCTCGAGATAACCTTCCCGTGCACACACACACAACAGGAAGATCCTCTTATTGTCCTCGATTATGCCCTGCGCATAGCAAAGACGAAGTACAAGGGAAAGCACCTTGTATTTGACAGTGAAGTGCTGAGAACGATCAGGGAACGAAGCATGATCGTCAGTTCCCTGAACAGAAGTCTCAGCGAGAACTCTTTGCGTATCGTCTACCAGCCGATCGTCGATATTGCACAGGGGAAACCGATCATGTACGAAGCCCTCTTACGTATGCATGATTCACAGCTGGGGGATGTCCGCCCCGGAGAATTCATCCCCATAGCAGAGGAAATCGGCATCATCGATCAGCTCACACTCTATGTCGTCAGAAGAATCAGCGAAACGCTCTGCGAGTTGATCCGGGAAGGGAAAGAGGCCCCTGCAATCGCAATAAACTTCTCAGCGAGCCATTTCTCGAACAGAGAGTTTATCAGGGAACTTCTGAGTCTCATCCAGAGCTATGCTATTCCTCAGGGGAAGATTTACTTCGAGATCACCGAGCATACCTTCTCCACTCTCCCCTATAGTGAGATCATAGAGACGATGAACTCCTTTTTGGCCTATGGAATTCACTTCAATCTCGATGACTTCGGCATGGGATACTCGAACTTCTCACACCTGCTCAATCTTCCGTTTCGCTATATCAAGATAGACAAGTCTCTCCTGTGGAATAGACCGAGTAATATTTCCAACTTCAGAGTATTAAGCAGCATGACAAGTTTTCTCAAGGAAATCGGCTATGACATCATTCTCGAAGGAGTTGAGACATCTGAGCAGGCAAAGACTATCCGATCTATGAAGTACCCTCATGCACAGGGATTCTATTTCAGCAGACCCCTTGAACAGGAGGATTTCCTGCGGACCTATACACCAAATACCCACTTCCCACTTGACTAACACGGATCTCCATTGTAGCGTATCATTATTCGCTGGGGGTGTAGCTCAGTTGGCTAGAGCGATAGGTTCGCAATCTATAGGTCAGGGGTTCGATTCCCCTTACCTCCACTGGAAGAAGCTGTCTGGCTATCAGACAGCTTCTTCTTTTCAAAGCCGATTTCTGGCTCGAGACTCGAGTAAGACCAGTCCCTTTCCCTGTCGAACCTTGATGGGAATGTTTCATCAAGGGACATTGTACGCCATCAGCCCCATGTATCATTCCACTCGTGATCAGAATATGCTCATTTGGTGCTGTTATGGTGAAAACCACGTTTTGACTTTGGAAAGCATCCAAAGTAGCATGGAATGTAATAAGAATTCATTCTTAATATGAACTGAGTCTCAGAGGAAAGGAACTGATAGACGAATGAAAGAGTCACTTGAACAACGGATAGAAGCTTTACAACAGGCTTTTGAGAGCAGACATATCAAGATCACTCACCAGAGAATGGAGATCTTCAAAGAGATCGTGTCAACAGATGATCACCCTGATGCGGAAGTGCTGTATATGCGCGTACGGAACCGACTGCCTTACCTCTCCCTTGATACGGTGTATCGTACGCTCTGGCTCTTCAAGGACCTGGGACTTATAACGACTCTCTCATTAACACGGGACCGGTCCCGTTTCGATGCGAATCTTGACCGGCATCATCATTTCATCTGCAGTGTGTGCGGACTTACAAAGGACTTCTACGCAGAGCAGTTTGATGAGCTTGAACTGCCCGACACTCTCAGAGAAATCGGTCAGCCGGGATCGATTCATGTCGAAGTTCACGGTATATGCCGTGACTGCGCTGACAAATACCAGAATACTGATTGACTGACAAGAACTATAAGGAGGCACACATGTCTGAACACGACAGATGTCCTGTAACAGGAAAGGGTACGACGAACACTGACTGGTGACCACAGCAGTTGGATCTCTCGGTTCTCCACCAGCATTCTTCGAAGTCGAACCCAATGGACAAGGACTTCAACTATGCTGAAGAATTCAAGACACTTGACCTGGCGGCACTCAAGACCGACCTGTATCACCTCATGGTCGATTCTCAGGACTGGTGGCCGGCTGACTGGGGTCACTACGGAGGCCTGTTCATCCGTATAGCCTGGCACAGTGCGGGAACCTACCGTATGGGAGACGGCCGTGGTGGCGGAGGAACCGGGAATCAGCGCTTCGCCCCGCTCAACAGCTGGTCTGACAATGTCAACCTCGACAAGGCACGCAGACTCCTGTGGCCTATCAAGCAGAAGTATGGAAAGAAGATCTCATGGGCAGATCTTATGATACTCGCAGGCAACTGCGCCCTCGAATCGATGGGATTCAAAACCTTCGGATTCGCCGGCGGCCGTGAAGATATCTGGGAACCTGAAGAAGATATAGACTGGGGACAGGAGAAGGAATGGCTTGCATCAACTGAACTCCCCTATGATCAGCAAAGAAGTGAAACAGATCTGGAAAACCCCCCTTGCGGCGGTTCAGATGGGTCTGATCTACGTGAACCCCGAGGGTCCGAACGGCAACCCCGACCCGGTCGCATCCGGTCACGATGTCAGAGATACCTTCGCCCGTATGGCAATGAATGATGAGGAGACAGTTGCCCTCATAGCTGGCGGCCATACATTCGGCAAGACTCATGGAGCAGGATCTGCTACTCACGTAGGCCCTGAACCTGAAGCGGCTCCTGTTGAACAGATGGGCCATGGCTGGAAGAGCAGCTACGGCTCCGGCAAAGGTGCCGATACGATCAGCAGCGGTCTTGAAGGAGCATGGAAACCCAACCCGACCCGCTGGGATATGGGGTACCTGAAGGTCCTGTTCAAGTACGAGTGGGAACTGGTGAAAAGTCCGGCCGGTGCACACCAGTGGCTTGCCAAGGACGTTGACGAGGAGGACATGGTAGTAGATGCTCATGATCCGAAGAAGATGAACCGTCCGATGATGACTACTGCGGATCTATCTCTGCGATACGACCCGAGGTATGAACCGATCGCACGGAACTTTCTTGAGAATCCCGAAGCATTCCAGGAGGCCTTCGCACGGGCATAGTTCAAGCTGACACATCGGGATATGGGACCGAGAAGCCGTTATCTTGGACCGGAAGTACCCGAGGAAGAGTTGATATGGCAGGATCCTGTTCCCGCTGTGGATCATACACTGGTCGATGAAGCAGACATCAGGAAACTCAAGGCAAGGATTCTTGATTCCGGCCTGACCATATCGGAATGTGTCTCAACCGCATGGGCTTCCGCTTCCACCTTCCGCGGTTCTGACATGCGGGGCGGCGCCAACGGAGCGCGTATACGACTGGAACCTCAGAGGAACTG
>JAFGUP010000107.1 GCA_016938475.1 Sphaerochaetaceae bacterium | reverse complement strand
TGCTGGTGAGTGTTTCCTGTGTTCATCATAGCCCGTTCCGTGACGGGTACTACTATGACGCATTGGGTGACCCCGGAGAGGTGGTCGTAACTGTTGATGCTCAGCGGGGAGCCCGGGTATTCGACCTGGCTGATTCTCCTGCTTTGCAGCCGTTCCTTGCCTTCCTTGACAGGATCGACCGCATCAGCCTCTCTCTGTACCGCACAGAGGGGAGTCAGGACGGTCCGCTGAGTTTCTACGGAGGAGTGGAGGGGAATATCCCCTCGTTTCTCACCAACACCCTCTTCCTCTATGATGACGGGTTTGAGAAGGTGGAAGAGGGGAAGGTGCGCTACTACCGGAACGACACGCTCGGACTCGACGTGTATTCACCCAGAAGCGGCCTGCTCCTGTTTGCCAGTGATGAATACATGAAGGCGTATCGGCAGACCTACAAAGAGAGAGAACAGAAGATACCTGAGACTCTTGCCGAGCGGATGGGTAATGCCCTGTTCGGTTTTCATGGTGAGGGGTCCCAGAACCTGATCGATATCGGGCTGGAAGTCCCTGAATCGGTGCTGGCAAAGACCCGTTCGATGACCGTAGTGCTCGACACGGACGAGGAGGGGAAGCTTATCCTAGGAGCCGTGTTCCACATGGAGGCAGATTCTCTGGCGAAGTCCCTTTCCATTCTCCTGAAAACTAAGTATATTAGCGACAAACGGAGAAACGGAGAGAAACTTGGTGATCTGACCGGACTCTTCGAACTTGAGGGATCATATGTATACATCAACGGAATGGAGCTCTCTGAAAAGCAGAGCGAAGCGATCATGTCCGTCTTCTCTCAGGTGATACCACAACATGACGGGGGAACATCACATGCCATTCTATGATTATCACTGCGAAACCTGTGATCTGGATTTTGAAGTGTTTCAGAGTATGAGTGAGAAACCATTAGGCACCTGCCCGACCTGCGGAGCACAGGTGAGACGCCTCTTTGATGCGAGTTCGATCATCTTCAAAGGCTCAGGCTTCTATAAGACCGATACGAGGGGTGCGAAGGATACCCCTGCCACCGACTGATCAGAAGGTGATGAGCTCTTCCTGCTCTATAGCTTCCCCCAAAGCCGCTTCCCGATC
>JAFGUP010000106.1 GCA_016938475.1 Sphaerochaetaceae bacterium | reverse complement strand
TTTGTTTTGGGCCGGAAGAACTGGTTATTCAGTAATACAGAAGGCGGAGCTGAAGCCTCAGCGTTCTACTACAGCATGATTGAAACAGCAAAGCTGAATGGGATCAATGTCTCTGATTACCTGTGGTACTGTCTTGATGAGGCTCCCCGGTGTAAAACTGACAGTGACTGGGAGAAACTGTTGCCCTGGAACATGGAAGCCGGGAAAATTGCCAGGATCAAGAACCGGCGTGCTTCGGCGGTTCTTGATCCTGCCAGGACGGAACCTTACATTCTCAGGGGTGTTCACTGACCCGTAACCATCTCAGCGTCAGCCGATTTGACGCTTACGAAAGTTATGAAGTGCAAACAGGATCATTCGTGAAGGTTGCAGGATCTTTTTCTGAAGAGCAGTCACATCATTACAGCTGTTCCCTTACCGTGAATGTGGGTCTGCTTGCCATCGAATTACCGGCAGGTAACAGCGATGCTGATCTGAAACGGGTTCTTCTTACGCTGAAGGAGATCATATGATGCTGCTTCAGTGGAATACCTACAGCTACTACATCCGTCCTGGCAAAACGGACATGAGGAAAAAGGCACATACACTCTCAATGCTTGTTGAAAGTGAGATGGAGATGAATCCGTTCGAGAAGAGCGTGTACTTGTTCTGCAGCGGTACCAGAAGAATCCTGAAAGTCATTGTCTGGGACGGTAACGGGTTCTGGGAAATGACAAAACGTCTTGAGAGCAAGGGGACCTTTGCCTGGCCTTCAAGCCGAGAGGAAGCTCTGAGTGTGTCACTGACAGAGATCCGGCTGATGCTGAAAGGAGGTGACCCGTGGCGGTCTCTTCCTGTAGAAAACCCGCAGAAGGTCAGCTGAAAACAAGCGTTTTCTGTTAAATAATTCCTTATCCAGTTGACATTTATCTTGTTCTATGGTAATGTTTTACCATGAGTAAAGACTTGCATGAACAGCTGAAAAATATGGATCGATCCGCCCTTGAGGCGGCTCTTTCTGCTGCTCTTCAAGATCAGGCAAATACGAAGAAAGAACTCGACACTATTCAGAAAGAGCTTGATACAACCCGTCAGGAACTTGGGGCCTCAAAACTAGAACTTGCCGGTGCTCAGGTAGCACTGGGATCAACTGAAACAAAACTCGATAAAACTCAGAAACGACTTGATGAGGCACTGCTTGAGATCGAGCTGCTCAAGGACCTATATCGTCTCAAGAGTCGGCTTGCATTTGTTCCCTCTACAGAACAGCTCTCATTCCTTTTCGATGAGACAGAAGTCCTTTCAGAAGAACTCACTGATGAGCAGGAAGAGGTGATTCAGGTTTCTCCTCATGAACGGAGAAAGAATAAGAAACATGATCTTACCACACTGCCTGCAAACACTCCTGTGGTGCATGTGTATCATTATGACATTGATGACGATGAAGCAGGCAGCTGTGAACGATGCGGTTCTCCTATGGTTGCGGGTAAAGATAGAGAAGTACCGCATGTTGTTGTAACTCAGAGGGCATTTACCATTCAGGTCGATCACTACAGGGACCTGGAATGCGGTGGTTGTGAGGCTGATGAGGGTGAACAGAACATCATCACTCAATGGGAGAATAAAGAAACCGATACACTTATCGCTTCTTCTTCCCTGGTAGCCGACTGTGCGGTGAGAAAGTATGCAGATGGCCTTCCTTTGTATCGTCAGGAGGCAATATTCCGACGGGAAGGGTTCGCAGTCTCCCGCCAGACGATAAGTAACTGGCTGCTGACTTACATGGGGTTGTTAACTCCGTTACGTCAGCAGTTCGAAAAGCACATGATGAATTCCCCTCTGATCAACCAGGATGAAACTCCTGTGAAGGTAATTCATTTGCCAGAACCTGCAACCTCGAAATCTACGTTCATGTTTGTTCAGGTAGGGACCTCCTTCTCAGATGATGATGAACGCCGTATAGCTTTGTACTCCTACATCCGTAACCGGAAGAAGGATACTCTCGACTCATATACTCGTGACTACACCGGCTATGTGATGACCGATGGACTGAAGGGGTACCTGTCGATAGATAAACATCTGAACTGCTGGGTGCATGCTGCTCGTGGATTCAAGAATATTGTGAAGACGAACAAGAAAGCTGCAGGTGCTTTAACGTTCATCTCTATCATCAACAGACTGTTCCAGATTGAGAAAAGTACCCGTCGAAAGTATGCTAACAGGGATCAGTTCCTCATTCAACGAAAGAAGCTTGCCTCTGAAGTATTTGATGATCTGAAAGCTCTTATGGATGAAACAAGAGGTCAGTATGCCACGAGATCCCCGATGGGGACAGCGATAGAGTACCTGTACACATACTGGGATTCTCTGATCAGATATGTTGACTGCTATGAAGCGACACCTGATAACAACATCGCTGAGAATGCTGTTCGTCCTTTTGTTTTGGGCAGGAAAAACTGGTTATTCAGTAATACTGAAGGCGGAGCAGAGGCTTCTGCTTTCTATTACAGTATGATTGAAACAGCGAAACTGAACAGGATTAATGTTGCTGATTACATGTGGTACTGTCTTGATGAGGCGCCTCGATGTAAAACCGAAACAGATTGGGAACGTCTGCTACCCTGGAATATGGATGCCGGTAAAATTTCTGAGATGAAAAGAATCAGAAACTCGGCTGCGCCTGATCCTGCCAGGACTGAACCATACGTGCTCAGAGGCGCTCACTAACCTGAAGTCAGCTCGGCATCAGCCGATTTGACGCTTACTACTCCTTAGTACTATAGTCTAGCTTATTCATTTCGGGAAAAGGTTCAATTCATAGGGTTCATCATAGGTTGAAGACAGAGAGAACTGATTACCGT
>JAFGUP010000105.1 GCA_016938475.1 Sphaerochaetaceae bacterium | reverse complement strand
CAGAGGTGAATGTACCAGGCAGGAAGTCGCCCGACTCACCGAAGTCGCAGAAAAAGCCAATTGCGATGTCGTCATCGGTCTCGGCGGTGGTAAGGCCATCGATACAGCAAAAAGTGTTGCAAACAGCATTAAACCGGTGATTATCTGTCCGACCATAGCGGCTACAGACGCTCCCACAAGCTCTTCTGCCGTGCTCTATACAGAAGACGGCGCTTTTGATGATTATGCGTATTTTGTCAGCAATCCCGATTTCATACTTGTCGATACTTCCGTGATCGCCATGGCGCCTGCGCGTTTTCTCGTTTCCGGGATGGGCGACGCTCTTTCGACCTACTTCGAAGCACGTTCCTGTCAACGAGCCTTTGCCCGAGTCAATGCAAGCGGACACGGGAGACCTGATGCTACCGGTACTCTCACAGCTATGGCTCTCGCCAAGCTCTGTTATGACACCTTGCTGGAAGATGGGCTGAAGGCAAAACTATCGTGTGAAAGCAAAGCCGTTACACCGGCCCTGGAAAACATCATAGAAACGAATATCCTTCTGTCAGGATTAGGGTTTGAGAGCGGTGGACTTGCAGCAGCTCATGCTGTGCACAACGGGCTCACTGTCCTTGAGGAAGCTCACCACAACTTCCACGGCGAGAAAGTCGCCTTCGGTACTATCGTTCATCTTGTTCTCGAAAACGCTCCTATGGAAGAGATCAAGACTGTCATCGATTTCTGTAAGTCAGTCGGTCTGCCCACGTGTCTGAAGGATCTGGGCGTCATGGAAGTGACAAGAGAGAAGATCATGGCGGTTGCAGAGACCTCGACAGCGGCAGGTGAGAGCATCTATAACATGCCCTTCCCGGTAACCGTCGATTCTGTGTATGCAGCGATCGTCACTGCAGATAAACTCGGGAGTCAGCTATGAAGAAGATCATGAACAAAGCAGAGGACCTGGTCGTCGAGATGTGTGAAGGCATGCAAAAAGCCTATCCCCGCTCTCTTGTGTTTGAACCAAAGTATAAGATCATGCGCAGGAAAGAACTGAACAAAGATAAGGTGAGCCTTATCAGCGGTGGGGGGAGCGGGCATGAGCCCGCCCATGCTGGATTTGTCGGGACGGGAATGCTCGATGCTGCTGTCTGCGGCGATGTGTTCGCCTCACCTTCGACCATTCAGGTCTATAATGCTATCAATCAGACCAGTTCATCAAAGGGTACGCTTCTGATCGTCAAGAACTACTCAGGTGATTGCATGAATTTCGATGCTGCAGCAGAGATGGCCGAAGATGATGAGGATGTGCAGGTAGAGCGCGTCTATGTGAATGACGATGTCGCTGTCAAAGACAGCCTCTACACAGTGGGGCGCCGCGGGGTTGCCGGGACAGTCTTTGTCCATAAGATCGCTGGGGCAGCCGCCGAGGCCGGCTCTGATTTGCTCGCCGTGAAAGCGGTCGCTGAAAAAGTGATTGCCAATGTCCGCTCTATGGGTTTTGCTTTGACCAGCTGTACAGTTCCTGCCAAAGGAACTCCGACCTTCACTCTCGAAGAAGATGAGATGGAGTTCGGTGTCGGGATCCACGGCGAACCGGGAATCGTACGGGAAAAGATCGTGAGTGCAGATGAGCTTGCAAGCAAACTGCTGGAAAAGATACTGGCAGATCTTCCATGCGACCAGGGTGATGAAGTTGCGATCATGGTGAACGGATTTGGAGCTACTCCGCTTCAGGAGCTGTTCGTGCTGAATAACTCCGTAACCGACCTTCTTGCATCAAAGAAGATATCTCTCCATCGAACATTCGTGGGTAACTATATGACATCTATTGATATGGCAGGTGCATCACTCACGCTACTGAAACTCGATGCTGAACTAAAGAACCTTCTTGATGCTCCAGCTGATACTTCGGCACTTCATGTGTAGCACAGAACACCAGGGGGAAGATATGGAAACTATAAAAACTTCGGATATCATGCGAATCATCAATGTGATGGCTGATGTGATCATTGAGAATGAGAAACCTTTTTGTGACCTCGATTCAGCGGCAGGCGACGGAGATTTCGGAATGTCGGTCGCTAAAGGGTTCAAGGTATTGAAAGCGGAATGGGATGATCTGAGTACTGCGAATATCGGGAAATTCCTCAGATCCTGCGGCATGATCATCACAGAGCATTGTGGAGGCGCCTCTGGTCCCATCTGGGGATCGGCTTTCATGAGCGCCGCAAAATATTCTGCAGGGAAAATCGAGCTGAACTTATCTGAGTTTGCGGAACTCATGCAGAGCGCTGTCGATGGTATTCAGAAGCGGGGCGGAGCCAAACTTGGCGACAAGACCCTGCTTGATGCCCTCATACCTACAACAGAGTCACTCAAACAGAGTGCCCTTGCAGGTAGTTCCTTCAAAGAGGCCTTCACGATTGGAGCACGTGCTGCAGTCGAAGGGGCAGAGAAGACGAAGGAATACGGGGCGACCAAGGGACGTGCAAGTTATGTGGGTGACCGGAGTATCAGCTACCCGGATGCCGGGGCGATGGCTTTGGGAATCATATTCACGGTAATTGCCGAGAAGTTCTAGATCCTGTGGCAAGGATCGATAATCCACAGATGCAAGGTTCTGGTCAAATTGACCCGTGATCATTTCTCAGCGTCCCAGTCTGAAAATCTCTCACAGAGGACTCTGCTGGGTCTGAGAAGTGTATCACGTACTACGATCCTCCCGAACATCTTGATGGTAGGTTCCATGACCAATTCGGTAGTTTGGTTCATTGTTGAATCCAAGTGGGGTTAAACAGGCAGAGTTTTGTTTCCATACGATTTTATAGTGAGCTGAAAAAAATACAAAAAAGGAGAAATCGATGAAGAAGACATTACTGCTTTTACTGGTTGTAATTCTTGTCGGCATGCCCATGACCTTGT
>JAFGUP010000104.1 GCA_016938475.1 Sphaerochaetaceae bacterium | reverse complement strand
TGAATTCATTTAAAGGTGTCAGACCCGATCTAACTATCAGTGAATAGGCCTATAAAAACGAAGCGTATAAAGGGGGTCAGAGCATACATCTGCCTGATAAAGTGCAATATATCGGGCTCTGACCCCTGTCACATCAATGCATAAAAAAAGGGACTTTAATCTCTCAAAGACCCTTTTTTATTCCGGGGTCAGAGCCCCATTCCTGCAAAAAAACTACCCGATTACAACCTCTCCACCTTTAATATCGATTTTCAGAGTACCGGTATCCTTCATCTCCCCTGAAAGGAGCTTCATTGATAGCGGATTAAGAATGTGAGCCTGAATCGCACGTTTAAGAGGCCTTGCGCCGAACTGCGGATCATAGCCCTCCTTCACAAGAAAATCGAGGAACCGCTGTGTCATCTCAAGTGAAATGCCGCGCTCCTTCAGACGCACCGCGACATCTGCAAGCTGATTTTTGACGATTGACGCAATATTCTCTTTTGTAAGAGGGTTGAATATTATTGTCTCATCGATTCTGTTCAGGAACTCAGGCTTAAAGAACATCTTAAGTTCCTGTTCGACTCCTGCATACCTGTCATCTTCAGGGATCGACTGATCGCTTATATAAGATGTCCCAATATTCGAAGTCATGATGATTAGGGTATTCTTAAAATCCACTACACGGCCCTTGGAGTCTGTAAGCCTCCCCTCATCCAGAATCTGCAGAAAGATGTTGTACACATCATGGTGTGCCTTCTCTATCTCATCGAAGAGAATCACGCTGTACGGCCTGCGCCGCACGGCCTCTGTGAGCTGGCCCCCCTCCTCGTAGCCTACATATCCGGGAGGAGCGCCGATGAGACGCGCAACTGCGTGCTTCTCCATGTACTCAGACATATCAATGCGCACAATGGCTTTCTCATCATTGAAGAGGAACTCCGCCACAGCCTTTGCCGTCTCGGTTTTACCAACACCCGTTGGCCCGAGAAATATGAATGTGCCCATTGGCCTGTCCGGATCCTGGATCCCGGAGCGGGATCTCCGCACCGCATTTGATATAGCTTCAATTGCCCTGTGCTGACCGATTACGCGCTTCTCAAGAAGCTTCTCCATATGCAGGAGCTTCTCTTTTTCACCCTCAAGCATTCGTGAGACAGGTATGCCTGTCCAGCGTGACACAACTGCTGCAATCTCCTGGTCAGTTACCTCTTCTTTCAGAAGAGAAGTCTCCCCCTGAATCTCACGGGCGCTTCTATTCAGCTCCTCAATCTGCTTTTCAAGCTCAACAATCTTGCCGTAACGGATCTCGGCAACGCGGTTCAGGTTACCTTCACGCTCCGCCCGCTGCTCTTCAACGCGGTACTGTTCGATTGCCTCCTTCACGTTGCTGATCTTCTTTATTATCTCCTTCTCCTGCTGCCACTGCGCAACCAGTACACTCTTACGCTCATTAAGGTCAGCAAGCTCCTTCATAATCTTTTCAAGACGCTCTTTGGAAGCCGCGTCCTTCTCCTTCTTGAGGGCCTCGCTCTCAATCATAAGCTGCCTGATGCGTCTCTCAATCTCATCAATCTCAAGAGGCATTGAGTCAATCTCCATCTTAATGATGGACGCAGCCTCATCCACAAGGTCTATAGCTTTGTCAGGTAGAAAACGCGCGGTTATATACCTGTCGGAGAGAACAGCAGCTGCCACACATGCTGAATCTGATATTCGCACACCATGGTGAACCTCGTACTTTTCTTTAAGGCCTCGGAGAATCGCAATGGTATCCTCAACTGACGGCTCAGTTGTATAAACAGGCTGGAATCTCCTCTCCAGGGCCTTATCCTTTTCAATATACTTCTGGTACTCATTAAGTGTAGTGGCTCCGATTGTACGCATCTCCCCACGGGCGAGAGCGGGCTTCAGCATATTAGACGCATCCATACCCCCTTCCGCGGCACCGGCACCAATGAGAGTATGGAGCTCATCAATGAAGAGAATAATCTCACCTGCTGACTCCTCCACCTCCTCAATTACAGCTTTAAGACGCTCCTCAAACTCACCGCGGAACTTTGCACCGGCGATAATCGCGCCCATGTCAAGAGCAATGAGCCTTTTGTTTTTCAGATTCTCCGGGACATCACCTGCAACCATTCTCTGGGCAAGACCTTCTACAATCGCTGTTTTACCAACTCCG
>JAFGUP010000103.1 GCA_016938475.1 Sphaerochaetaceae bacterium | reverse complement strand
TCGATGCTCGGCATCAATTATAAGCAGATCGAAAGTAATAGCGTGGGGTATAAAACGGATTATCTGATGAGCTCTCTCGATTTTGAAGAGTTTCTCTGGGCAAAAGAGTATGATGAGCCCTTTATCACGAACCTGCTGACCCATATGATAGAGGAGCAACCCTTTTCAGATACACAGATGAGTGTATTTCACTCACTTTTCCTCGATTTCACCATCCTTGGAGGTATGCCGGCTATTATACGGGATTTCATCGAGAAGGGGACCTTCGAGGGATCCCTTGCTGCTCAGCGGCAGCTGCTTGCCGATTATCGTGATGATGTACGAAAATATGCTCAAGGGATGGATCAGTCACGTATCCTGAACGTCTTCGACCACATCCCGGTGCAACTGGCTAAAGAGAACAAGAAGTTTCAGATCTCGAAAGTAGCGAAAGGTGCACGGTTTCAACAGTATCGTGGATGTCTCGACTGGCTCAATGATGCAGGTATCATCAATATCTGTTATTGTCTGGAATTCCCTGAGCTTCCACTTAAAGGCAACTATAATGAGAAGAAACAGAAGGTGTACCTTGCCGATACAGGACTTCTCGTTGCGATGCTTGATGAGGAAGCGCAGGAAGATCTCAGGGCACATAAGAATCTCGGAGTCTATAAAGGTGCATTATACGAGAATATTGTGGCCGAAGCTCTCGTAAAAAGCGGCTATTCACTCTATTACTACTCACGTGATGACAGCACGTTGGAAGAAGATTTTTTCGTCAGAACCGCCGCTTCTCTTATTCCTGTAGAGGTCAAATCAAGGGGAGGGAGGTCAAAATCTCTCAGGACCCTCATTCAAAGCAGGAAATATAGCGACATCTCATACGGCATCAAGTTTCATGCGGGCAATATCGGCTTCAGTAATGAGGTGTACTCCTTCCCCTATTTCTGCGCATTCCTTCTGAAAAGATACCTGAAGCATAAGAGCCAGGAGATACTCTCCTGAAGAGAGGAGTGTGAGCCAGAAACGGTACCACGTAGAAAACACACACCCAATCCATCATCCGCTACTGCTGATTCTCCCCC
>JAFGUP010000102.1 GCA_016938475.1 Sphaerochaetaceae bacterium | reverse complement strand
TCTCTCGCTCTTGTGCTTGCGGGCGAGACGGCTCTGGTGGCAGTGCTCGCGATGATCGGCTGGCTCGTCGTTACCGGACTATTCTCAACGGCCATGGACCTGTTCGGTCTTGAAAGCAATCAGATCATCGAAACCTGGCTGATTCCCTGCGGATTTTCCGCCCTGGTACCGGCTGCCGCATTCGTTTCAGTGAAAAGGTTCCGCGAAGGACAATCCCTCGTACAGACGCTGTGCACACTTTTTATCCCGATACTGGCTGTGCTCCTGCTCGTGCTGTCTGTCGCACGTATCCTTACATCGGGGAATGCCTCACCTGACAGAGACCTCCTTATCCTGATCGACGGTATTCTTATCCTTGTGATCTCCTGTATGCTCATCAGTCCGGTCCGCAGGCCTAAAACGGTATTCTTCTATCTTGAACTGATTCTCATAGCCTCAGCTCTCATTCTTGACCTCACAGCACTTATCTCAATTGCTTCGCGTCTGATCGCATCCGGCCTGACACCAAACAAGGTCACTGCTCTGGGGCTCAATATCCTGATCTTTCTCCATCTATGCCGTCTAGGTAGAGCGTATCTGGTCAACACCGGTGACAATGGAATCATCCTGAGGGCAAAAACAGGATTTCTTCCTCTGTACGCTCTGTGGTGTGTACTTGTTGTCTACGTGTTCCCGTTCCTGTTCCGTTTCAGATAGTTAGGAAAAATTGATATAAAATACGAGAGGGTTGTCTCTGCGACAACCCTCCACCTAAGAAAAGAACGGTTAGTTGCCAAGTCCGAGTTCTTCAACAACAGGTTTCATTGAGTCGTACAGACCCTTCATGAATTTTTGTGAATCACCCATATTCATCCAATATAGTTCAGGGGCAAGACCTATCTGTTTCACGATTGCTTTGAACTCTTCATCATTGTAGACCTTCTCAAGCGCCGCTTCAAGTTTTTCAGCGATGTCATCGGAGATTCCTGCTGGAGCGAAGATACCCTTAGGAACAGCTACCTGTACGTCATAACCCTGTTCAAGAGCAGTCTTTATGTCTGGGTAGTCTGCCATTCTTCCGGGATTAAAAACGCCGAGCATCTTCAGAGTACCGGCCTTCACATGTTCTGATGCTTCAGCAGGTGAGAGAGTTCCGGTATCTACGTGACCACCGAGCAAAGCGGCTGCAACTTCAGAACCGCTATTGTATGGAATCATCTTCATGTCGATACCGGAAGTAGCTCTGAAGATTTCCATTGCGATATGTGTTGTTCCACCAGGAGCATTCTGCCCATAGATATATTTGCCGGGAGCTGCTTTTGCATCAGCAACGAGGTCGGTGAGGTCATCCCATGGAGCATCTGCAGATGCACATACAATGATAGGTCCAAGGGTGAATGTAGCAATAAACTTAACATCATTCACAGGATCGTAGGGAGCCTTCTGTGTCATCGGAACGGTTGTAAAAGGCCCTGAGGAAGTTGTACCGAGGGTATAACCGTCAGCTTTAGCCTTGAGAACAGCATCAACACCGATCATACCGCTTCCGCCTGGTCTGTTCTCGACAACCATGGGCTGATCAAGATATTTTGGAATGATAGATGCAATTGCACGACCGAGCATATCTGTTGATCCGCCAGCATTGTATTCGACGATGACCTTCATCGGCTTTGTAGGATATGAGTCAGCAGTTTCAGCAGTCTCTGCCTGACCTTCTGCGAACAGGGTGCCGAATGCTAAAAGAGCAATCAGCATAATCATCAGTATTTTTTTCATAAAATACTCCTTTTTGTTTTCCTCCACTATACAGTGGAGATATTCTTATTTAGATGACTCCTTTCTGTTATTCCTGAGAATAAAGAAAAGAGATACAGCACAGAGAACAAGGAAGAACACGGCGATGGGCTTCGTAAAAATGAGAGCCATATTTCCGTCGAACAGGATCACCGTTCTTCTCAGATTCGATTCAAATAGGGGTCCAAGAAGGAATGCAATGAGAAAGGGTCCACCGGGCAATTCGAGTTTTCTAAAGACATATCCAACAAGACCGAAGACTAGGACAACACCAACGTTGAACAGGGTGTTATCTACCGCGAATGAACCTACTGCACACATCACAAAAATAATGCTGTACAGGAGTTCTGCCGGAAGGCTGTTCACGTGAGCAAAATACTTCACTCCGACGATACCGAATATCATCATCACGATGTTGATAATAAAGAACCCTGCAAAGATAGCGAAAATAGTTGATCCGTGATCTTTGAAGAGAAGAGGCCCCGGGGTAAGTCCCTGAATCATGAAGGCACCGAGAAGAACAGCTGTAACCACATCACCTGGAATACCGAGAGTAAGCAGCGGAATGAGTGTTGCTCCAGTTGCACCGTTGTTCGCTGATTCGGAGGCGACGACTCCTGCCATCTCACCTTTCCCGAAATTCTCCGGATGCTTCGAGGAGCGTTTCGCTTCATTGTAGCTTACAAAGGCCGATACTC
>JAFGUP010000101.1 GCA_016938475.1 Sphaerochaetaceae bacterium | reverse complement strand
TTCCTGATGATACGCTCTACCCATCCTCGATCGCTGATGCGGACTATCCACGTTTCACTCTGTCCTTTCCCTTCTATATAGAACAGAGTATCGATACACTGCAGGGAGACACCATACTCAGTGCCCGGGAGATCATGAAGTTCGGTGGCATTCAAAGTCTCTTTCGATGTTCTTTCGATGCTCAGGGAGCAACTGCTGCAGAGGTGTCGGTGGGTGCCGGGCTCACCACTATGTTCGACACGTTTGAAGATGCACTGGAAAATTTCGGGTGGGAAGGGACAGGATTTCTCACGTTCGATCTCAGAGTAAAAAACTTCTTGAGCTTCCGGTTCGGTTTCCATCACCTGTCCAGCCATGTCGGAGATGAATACCTTGCACGCTATGAGGTGATTGCCCTGCCTCTTGATGACCAGGCGAACCTCCTTAGTGGCAGCACCTACGGCATGGATTATGTGAGAGATGCGCTATACGGCGGTCTTTCCTTCCAGATAAGCCCATCGTTCCGCTTCACAACCGAAGTTCGCTACTCGATGAACATGCTTCGATACATGCTTCGATACAATGATTTCCCCTGGCATACTTCACTCTCTTTCGAATACAGGGAACCAAAGAAAGAAAGGGAAACCTGGAGGTGGTATGCAGCATTTCACGTTTCGATGTATCAGGAATCATCCTGGTTTCCGAGCACAACCATTCACGCGGGAAGAGCACTGAGTCAAAAAGAGAGCAACAGGGAATTCAGAGTAGGTTTTGAGTATCATTATGGCAGGGCCCAGATTGCTTCATTCAATCATACGCAGACTGTGGTTTCCTGGCAGGAGCTGAAAAGGGAATCTCACTTCGCAGTAGGTGCCTGGTACGACCTGTGAAAGAGGCCACTTAGCTGAGAGGTGCTACCTGCCCTGCTCCTGTCGCTGTGGCCCCCAATAATCAGAAAGACTCTGCCTTCGCAGAGTCTTCTCGTAAAGCGCCCGACGGGAATCGAACCCGCCTCTTCAGCTTGGAAGAAAAGCTCGGATTACTGTCTAGTGTGTTTATCATGTATATCATAGCACGTTTTCCACCCAAACAACACTAGATACTATCTAATTGGAACACAAAGTCTGAAAAGTGGGTCTTTTAGTGGGTCTAGGGTGGACCCACTTTTTCATGGCTTCTGAGTTTCTCTGCAAAAGGAGATAAATTTCTCCAAGGTCCAGATCGAGGAACGTTGTGTATCCGGAAAGGAGGTAAGATAGGGAGAGGGAACAACCAAGGTAACTCCCTCCTCTTTCATTTCGTTAATCTGCTTTGAAGATATCCCCTGCTGAAGTGTGAATAGATGCTTCTGAGGGATTCTGTTCGCCTCATTGATAACCTGTCTCCATCTATCCTTGCAGGTTGTCTTCGCACCGAGAAAAATCAATTTATCATTCCTGAAATGAACATCGTGATAAGCTGAGCTCCCCGGGAAGATGAAGTCAGGCCTTTTATTACCTTCGGTGATAACCTGTTCTTCAAACGAAAGTCTGTTTCCAGTAAAGATGGCCGAAAGGTGGTTTTCCAGAGATTTACCTGCCCTGCTTTTTCTGCGGTTGAGGACCATATTTGCCATTTTTATAAAGGTCTCAAGATCATTGAACCCGCTTTGTATCGTTTTTCCGTAACGGTGGAATTCAAGTCTTCTAAAGAGGCGGTATTCCATTGCAGTCCAGTCTACAATCACATTCCCCGGTTTACTGATAATTCTCTCTTCATGATCATAGATCCTATGAAAAATATCTCTAGCAGCTGCAGACATGATAACTGATGAAGGGAATTCTTCTTTGAGTGTCTGAATGAAAGCATCAATAGATAGGTCTACATCAGTTTCAGTTGTCAGATTATCAGCCTGGATCAGATATCCAGTATCAGCTGCGCTCATCCCGAATGCGGACAGAAACTCTTCCATCTCATCCTCGGTACTCAGGATATAAGCTTTATAGCTCTCTTCATCATACTTCGTCAGGACGAACAGGTCCCCTGTATGGTCAGGTCTTAGGAATGGGAAACCTCTTCCGAACTGAGTAATCCGGTACTCGTTCCTGGTCCCTCGTCCATAATAAATGAATCGGCTTCTAGTTGAAAAATCATCCTGCCATGAAATCTCTACCCAGCGGTCCTTGTTCTGTCCTCTTATTCCCGGGGAGTCGAAAAGTATTGGAATAGCCTGTTTTGCAATATAAATTCCAACCTGATGAGCCTGAGTTTCTCCGGTATCGTTTGCTGAGAGAAATTTACAGTATGCTATTTCCCCTGTGCTCGCTGCCTGAATCGCCTTCTGTGCTAGAATCGTCGTATTCTCCACGGCCTTTACTCCTCAATACATTCTGTTCCAAAGAAGCAACTTTCGCAACAATTATCTCAGCGATGGCTGTCACGAGAGGAACGACAACAGAATTCCCGAACTGGCGGTAAGCCTGAGTGTCTGAGACGGGAATCTTGAAATCTTCCGGGAACCCCTGTAGACGGGAACACTCCTTGGGAGTGAGTCTCCGGGGATTTGAGTCCTTCTGCGGGATCAGGATCTCGGAGCCGTCCTTGTAGTATCGGGCACTCAGAGTACGCGCTACTCCATCTGGATTGACCAGGCCGAAACCGAACCCGTTTCCTTTCGCCTTGTGTTTCGCAGCGTAATCCTGCAGGTACTGCCAGAGTTTGTCCGACAGGGTGTACTTCGGATCAACCTTCTTCTCGAGGATATTCTTAATAGCCAGTTTAGTATCAGGCTTGTCCAGATCATATGAAAACGTGATTTCTTTCCCATATCGTTTCCTGTCAAATCCGACTATGAATACACGTTCCCTGTGCTGCGGAACAAAATCCTGACCGTCCAAAACGGAGGGGAACACCTCATAGTCCAGAACATCCAAAGCTTCCATGATAATTGCCCATGTCCGACCTTTATCATGGCTCTTGAGGTTTTTCACATTTTCCAGAAGGAAGGCCTTCGGCCGTTTCTCATTAATAATCCTCACCACATCAAAGAAAAGCGTTCCCTGCGTTTTATCCAGAAAACCGGTAACACGTCCAAGACTGTTTTTCTTTGATACTCCTGCAATGGAGAATGGCTGACAAGGGAACCCAGCGACAAGGATGTCATGATCAGGAATATCTTTCTCATCAACCTGTTTAATATCACCAACCGGTACTTCGCCGAAATTCTCTTCATATGTTATCTGGCAATACTTGTCCCACTCGCAGGAAAAAACACACTCACCGCCATTTTTTTCAAACGCGATCCTCATTCCACCGATACCGGCGAACAGGTCGATAAAACTGATCATCCATTACCTCTTGAAAGCATCATATAGTACCGTTAAGAAACTTTCAAATTCATATCACAGATTTTGTAGTTTTTCGATAATGAAGTAGCCACCTCCCAGTTGGCTACAAATCGATGATCAGAACTCCACCTGCCCTCCGGCTGAGAACGACAAGTCGTCCAGAGAAGGAATCTCCAAAGTCCATTCTGAAGGCGAGTATTCCAGCCCCGCGAGCAGTGAGAATCTGTTGAGCTTCACCCCCAGATCGAGAGTCGCTCCGAAGTTTCCCGTATTCGGATCCCAGGTCGCTCCAGCTCCAATCAGAGGCACCATAGGATCACGTACCGGAGTTGTCTCCAGAGTCTCGATCTCCCTGTCCTTCTCTTCTGAGTCGATAGTTGCGATCTCTAATAGACTCGAGGAGTTCTTCGCTTCGCTCTGCAATGTCGTGAGCTCGCTCTGTAAGGCTTCTACCTTCTTCTTGTAGTAGTTCACCTGACTCACGTAGCTCTCTTCCTGTTTCGACTGCTCGATCGAGTCCTTCGCCAATTCTTCCGATTGACTCTCCAAGGTTGCGATGTACTGCTTCAGAGACGCGATCTCTGCCTTCTGAGCTTTGTCTGTCTTCTGGTACTCGACGATAAGAGCCTTGTACTCCTTCTCCGTGTTCGGATCCATCCCTAACTTTTCGGTAAAGAAGGAACCCAAGGCCAGCACCTGTGAGAGTACCAATACCAAAAACACGAAGGATACGCTTAAACGCTTCCACATTTTCCACTCCTTTCTCCCTCTACACGAGGGAGTTAATGTAATTTGAGACTTGAACTTCTAGAGCCTCAGACAGGTCTTTCTTGACGAGTTCATCATAAGTGAGTGTCTCATTTTCT
>JAFGUP010000100.1 GCA_016938475.1 Sphaerochaetaceae bacterium | reverse complement strand
TCAGGGCTGAGACCTCCCGAGCGTTGTTCTTCCTCACTCAACTGTGAATGGCTGGTAGAAGATGGATGGAGAACAAGCGACTTTGCATCTCCCACATTCGCTACATGACTGAACAGAGGAATGGAGTCTATGAATTGTACCGCGCTGTCATACCCTCCGTGTATACCGAACACCACCATCCCGCCATACCCGTTTTTCAGGTATCTGGATGCAAGCGGATGTGAAGGGTCATCCTCGAGTCCCGGATGTCTAACCCACGCAATCCTTTCATCTTCTTTAAGGAATCGCGCTACTGTGAGCGCGTTTGATGAATGACGTTCCATCCTCACCGGCAGTGTCTCGAGCCCCTGCAGGAAGATCCAGGCATTGTCCGGGGAGATCGAAGCTCCGAGATTTCTCAGCGGAACCGTTCTCAGCCTGAGGGCAAAGGCAACCGGTGCCAGCGGTTCAGGCAGGTCGTAGGCCCATCTGATACCGTGGTAGTTGGAATCGGGTTCCTTGAAAAGGGGGAAGTTGCCCCTTCTCCAGTCAAATCGTCCTGAATCAGTCACAATTCCGCCGATGGCTGTTCCATGTCCGCCTATCCATTTCGTCAGAGAGTGAATGACGATATCCGCACCGTGTTCTATAGGACGGAGAAGGTAGGGTGTTGCAAAGGTCGCGTCAACCACAAGGGGAAGGTTGTGTTCGTGGGCGATCGCCGCAATAGATGCAATGTCTGCTACATCGAGTAACGGGTTACCGATTGCTTCGATATAGATCAGTTTCGTCTTGTCTGTGATCGCCTTCCTGAAGTTCTCAGGATCCTTCTGGTCTACAAACCGTGCTGTTATACCGAACTGGGGAAGAATGGATGAGAACATCGTATAGCTGCCACCGTAGAGGTTGTTTGCCGATACAATCTCATCTCCACTCTGAGCAATGGTTATGATGGTATAGTGTATCGCGCTGGTCCCCGAGGCAAGTGCCACCGAGGCTGCACCCCCTTCCAGAGCCGAAATCCGTTGTTCCAGCACACTCTGGGTCGGGTTTCCCAGTCGTGTATATATGTTTCCCAGTTCCTTCAGAGCGAAGAGGTTCGATGCATGCTCAGTGTTCCTGAACAGATAGGCGGAGGTCCGGTGAATCGGAACTCCGCGTGAACCTGTCTCATCTACTGTCTGCCCCGCATGAAGTGTCTGTGTTTCAAAATGATATTCTCTATCTGACATGATGATTTCTCCTGTATTCAGTATTATACTGCAGTGTCGTCGAACAGCCATGTGGAAAGGTAGCGCTCTCCCGTATCGGGCAAAAGCACTACAATGGTTTTTCCTGCATGCTCCTTTCGCTTCGAGAGTTCCAGCGCTGCCCAGAGGGCAGCTCCCGATGAAATGCCGATAAGCATGCCTTCACGTCGTGCAGCAGAGCGAGCGGTCTTCCCAGCATCCGCATCTGTCACCCGTATCACCTCGTCAATGATCTCAGTGTTGAGAATCGCAGGAATGAATCCTGCACCGATTCCCTGTATCTTATGCCCCCCAGCCTGTCCTCCCGAGAGGACAGGAGAGGTGTCAGGCTCTACGGCTACTACCTGAAGCGATGGGTTTTTGGCCTTGAGGGCCTCTCCCGTGCCGGTGATCGTTCCGCCGGTTCCCACTCCGGCAACGAAGATGTCTACAGTTCCATCAGTGTCCCGCCAGATCTCTTGTGCTGTCGTCTTTCTGTGTATCTCGGGATTCGCGGGGTTGAGAAACTGCTGAGGTATGAAGGAGTCGGGAATCTGGGCTTTCAATTCCTGAGCCTTTTCAATCGATCCTTTCATCCCCTTTGTCCCTTCCGTGAGAACGATTTCCGCTCCGAAAGCGAGCAGAACCTTACGTCTTTCTATGCTCATCGTCTCGGGCATGGTGAGAATCACTCTATACCCTTTGGCGGCTCCGATAGCAGCAAGTGCTATACCGGTATTTCCGCTTGTCGGTTCAATGATAACACTTCCGCTTCTGAGTTCTCCACGTGCCTCGGCGTGTTCTATGAGTGCCAGTCCTATTCTGTCCTTCACACTGGAATAGGGATTTGCTGCTTCAAGTTTCACAAGCACTTGAGCGCTTCCTTCTGTATTGAGGGCGTTCAACCGTATCAGGGGGGTGTTTCCAATGAGGTCCTTCATCGACTCGTGTATACGCATTATGTACTCCTTCAGGTATCTCTACTAAATAGATCTTATTGGTAGTAATTTACATCAGGAAGTGGTGGCTGTCAATGACTTGCAGAATGAATTCATATCTACATCATAATACAGTGGCTTTGAACCGGGCTGTAGCCGAATTGCTATGATACGTGATGAAGTCGGGGGGAGTGTGTAGTGAACAACCAGACAGGATCGGGTCAGATCGTGTAGACGAACGGGTCTGAAACTCCG
>JAFGUP010000099.1 GCA_016938475.1 Sphaerochaetaceae bacterium | reverse complement strand
GGTGCCGAGGATGTTGTGCACCGCTGAGAGCACGAGAAGCTGAGTCTGTGAGCTGAGAGACTCAAGGACACTGTCGACAGATGTGATACCGCGAGGGGCTTCACAGACGACCCAGCTGTATCCCTTCTCTTTCAGGAATACTCTGTAGCCGGTGACCGAAGGATGTTCCAACGGAGAGACGAGAATGGCCCCGGGCTTTCGCTTCCACAGCAGTGAGGAGAGTACAATCGAATTCGACTCACTTGC
This sequence comes from Sphaerochaetaceae bacterium, assembly GCA_016938475.1. Classification (GTDB taxonomy): domain Bacteria; phylum Spirochaetota; class Spirochaetia; order Sphaerochaetales; family Sphaerochaetaceae; genus SABI01. The sequence goes on along the minus strand of JAFGUP010000099.1, from coordinate 23,962 downwards.
GCCGCTGGTGAAGATGAGGTTGTATTCATGTGACCCAAGGAGTCCCTCCATGTTCGCACGTGCGGTTTCAAGCACGTTTTTTGCAGCTTTTCCCGTATCATGAAGGCTCGAGGGATTCCCGTAGGCCTTTTTGCTGTATCTGTCATATGCATCAAGTGCCGCCGGGGAGATTCGTGTCGTGGAGGCGGTATCGAAGTAGAACTGTTTCATATGAGGTATTTTCCAGTAATCAGGTGACTTTTACAAGAGACCCGTGGTATAAATTCTATCTATGAAACGGTTATTCACAGCAACACTTTCTGAAAAGGAATCGCAGGTGTTTCAGGGCACAGCGGTTGAACAGCTCTTCGAATCTCTGGCCCAGCAGCAATCAAGGATCCTTGCCGTTGCTGATACCAATACACTGAGGTTCGTTCCCGAGGGTGTTGCATATATCCTCGTCGAAACAGGGGAGGAGGCAAAGACTCTCGACACGGTGAGTGCCATCCTCTCCCGTGCGAAGCAGCTTTCGTTCGCACGTGATGATATGTTCGTAGCCGTAGGGGGTGGGGTGATATGCGACGTCACGGCCTTCGCCGCCAGTCTCTATATGCGCGGTGCACGCCTTGCACTCGCTCCGACAACCCTGCTTTCCCAGGTCGATGCCTCCCTTGGAGGGAAGACCGGTGTTGATTTCGAAGGAGTCAAGAACCTCGTCGGTTCCTTCTATCCCGCTTCCATGATATTCCTCTCGACTGAGACTTTGCAGGTGCTGCCTGATCCTGAATTCAAGAACGGGCTGGGGGAAGTGCTTAAACATGCTCTTCTCTCTTCAGATGATGAACTCTATCAGTTCCTGATGACTCATCATGACCAGATTATTGCACGGGACGGAGAGGCTATCGGGAAGATGATCAGACTCTCCCTGGAAGTGAAGCGAAGCTTCATAGAACGGGACCCGAAGGAGACCGAGGGAATCAGAGAGGCTCTTAATCTCGGTCACACCTTTGCCCATGGCCTCGAGACCATGGGAGGTCTCTCCCGGTTCAGTCACGGAGAGGCCGTTGCCTGGGGGGTGGTCAGGGCACTCAGGTTGAGCACTGAGCGGAACCTCTGTTCTCCACAGTTCCTTGATTACGGTAAAAAGCTGTTCGATCTGTATCAGTTTGACAGTGAGTTCTGCATCGATGATGTGGATGCCTACCTTGATGCAATCGCTAATGACAAGAAGAAACGGGGAGGTCTGGTCAGATTCGTATTGCTCGAAGGTCAGGGTCAGCCGGTGCTTGTTCCGCTCGATACCTGGGAAGTCAGAGCTCTCGTCTGATACTCTCCCGGTTCTGTTCGTCGGAAAGGCTCACTGAGCGTCAAAGAGTCTCAGTAACTGGTTGAACTTCTTTTCAGCTTTCTTCTTTTCCACGGGAAATGAATCTTGGGGAATCTCATCTATCAGTTGGCCCAGGGCGTACAGGGAGGTGTCCAGTGCATCAAAAGCACTGCGTGTACTCTCGAATCGGTAGTACCCATGTCCCTTCGTGTCCAGATGAACGAAGAAGAACCGGTTCTTCTTCCCTTTTACCCGTGTCAGAGCAAGAATCCACTCGAGATTTTCGATCAGCAGAGCCGGGTCATAACTCGAGAACCCTCCCTTCGGCGGCATATCGAGAACACCCTTGGAAGTGTCGATAAGCGGTATGGCAGCGAGTACCTCATTGAGGGAGTCTCCAAGGTGTATATATCCATCTCTCCACTGGAGAGCACCACGCATCTTATTTCCGCGTCTTGAATTGCCCGAAAGTCGTCTGCCAAGCTCCTGAGCTCTGTCCAGTGGAATGACGATGATTCCCTTCCGGTTTTTCTTGGAGGGGATGGTCTTGAACTCGATCCCCCCGATACTGACCGAATCCTGTTCAGTGTTCGCAGACTGTTTATCTTTTCGTGTACTGTCACCTTTTCTGGAAGATTTCTGACCTGGACCGACGGCGGCTTCACTGAGACGCGCTCTCAGACCGGTGGAGATCTCATCGAGCCACTCCTTCCTGATCGGTGATACGGTGCGTGCATACATCTTGGTCGTGTATACGATCTCTCCGGCCAGAAGATACTGAGGAAGGTCCCTGAACCAGGCGGAGCCCGGGTGGATGAATATCTTCTGTGCGGTGACACTGTGGTATTCGTAGCGATTTCCCTTCATCAGTACATACTGAAGTAATCCGGCCGAAAGGCTTATCAGATACTCTTTTTTACTCCCTCCATGCCCGATGGGGATGCCGAAGGCACTGACGATCTCACATAGCTGTTCGTAGATATGGAATATCTCGTTGATGATCGTTACATCAAGATAGTGCGAGGTGCAGAAGTTCTCCTTCTGTTTCGGCCCCTTCAGGCCTCGTATCGTGTAGAATATCGTGAGATAACTGACAAAGTCACCCCACTCATTGGCAAACTGTTTGTGTGCATCACGCGCAGCGTCCTCCTCTCCGGGCGGCAGGAAGAAGGGAGAGCGGGTGGAAAGGAAGCTGATCGCGATGATCACCTCTTCGAGTACCCCCGGATGATTCATCATCGCTTCGATGATGACCCGCGAATGACGGGGAATCAGGGGGAAGGCTACCATCTTCTCCCCTGTGGGTGTCAGGTGGCGTTTCTCATCGATCGCTCCGATGAACTTCAGGGTATTCTCTCCTGAGTGGATGGCAGAGCTCTTGGGCTTCGTGATGAACGGGAAGTTGTCATAGTCATAGATGCCGAGCTCACTCATACGCAGTATAACCTCAGAGAGGTCGGTCCTGAGAATTTCCTCTACCGTATAATCGCCGCGCAGTTGATAATCCTGTTCACTGTACAGGCGGAAACAGGTTCCGCTGGAGGTTCTTCCTGCGCGGCCTGTCCTCTGATCGCAGGAGGAGCGGCTGACCGGCAGGGTGATGAGAGAGCTTGTGAAATCCTTCTGGTTGTAGTAGTTCATCTTTGCGATACCCGAATCGATGACCACCTTGATACCGTCAATGGTCACACTGGTCTCGGCAATATTCGTTGCGATGACGAACTTGGTCTTTCCTTTGCCTGTGGGAGTGAAGACTCTCTCCTGTTCTTCCTTGCTGAGTCTCCCGTACAAAGGGTAGAGCTCCATCTGTGAAGCCAGAGGAGAGACCGATAGAGCTTCCATCGTCTTTTTGATCACAGCCTCTCCGTGAAGGAATATCAGGGTATCACCCCGTCCGTTCTTCACGATGTCTTCCCCGAGAGATCGGATTGAGTTTATCAGTTCCTCTTCACTGCTTGCCCTCTCGAGAGGCCGGTAGAAGATATCGACCGGATAGACCCGGCTGGAGATGGAGACCACCGGGCAGTGATCGAAGAAGTCACTGAAGATCTTCGTGTTTATCGTCGCAGAAGAGATGATCACCTTGAAGTCATCTCGTTCCTTGAGGATCTGTTTGAGGAGTCCGAGGATGAAATCTATGTTCAGAGATCGCTCATGAGCTTCGTCGACGAGGATCACCGAGTACTTTCTCAGCAGAGGGTCGGCCTTGAGTTCCATGAGCAGGATTCCGTCGGTCATGATCTTGAGCCTGGTCAGCTGATTGGTCGTATCCGCGAAGCGCATCTTGTACCCGACGTAGCCAGATTCATCTTCAAGCTGGCGCATCATGAAGTCACACACACTGAGGGTTGCGATCCTGCGTGGCTGAGTCACCCCTATGATGCCGCCATCAGCATACCCCGCCTCGTGCAGAATGAGTGGAATCTGTGTCGTCTTTCCGCTTCCCGTGGGGCTTTCCACAACGATTACGTCGTGCTGTACAAGGGCATCAAGTATTTCCTGTCTGTGCTGATACACAGGCAGATGGGTCATTGTCTTCATCTAGTTCCTTTGCGTTATAAAACGCTTGATCGTATCGGTCATATCCGGCTGTACCGTAATGTCTTTCCGGGTCTTCAGATCCCTCACCAGGAGGGAATCATCCTCACGGACAAAGAGACCGTAGGGGATATCATGTTGCTGTGCATATTTGAACTGGAGAGCCATCTTCTTCTGGTCGAGATAGAGGTCAACACGCAGGCCTTCCGTGCGCAGTTGTTCTGCCACACTGACTCGTGACTGAAACGAGGTTCTGTCATCGTTGAAGATGAGTATCTCTGCGCTCGGGCTCTCCTGAACAAGCGGGTGGGTGAGCTCTTCGAGTGCTGCTATAAGGCGGTCGAGTCCGATCGAGGAACCGACGCCGGTTACCGGTTCCTTCATGTACAAACCTGTGAGATTGTCATAGCGGCCGCCCGAGCACACCGAACCGATTGAAGGGAGGTCCGTGAAAAATGTTTCATAGACGATTCCCGTATAGTAATCCAGACCGCGTGTGATCGATGGATCAATCATGATCGCATCTGCCATGCCGGAAGACTCCAGGATCGTGAGCAGCTGTCTCAATCGTGAAGAGGAGGCGCTTTCTCCTCCGCTGAGTGATTCAAGAAGGTCAATGCGTTCCATGTTAGACAGGGATTCTTCTCTGCAGGTGATAAAGTCAAGGACCGTCCGGGCTGAGGTGACTGCGTCAACACCATCAAGAGAAGACAGGATGTCCACAAGCTGATCTCTGGTCGCATCCGTGCCGATCTTCCTCATCTTGTCAACGGTTCTGAGGATGTCTTCAGATTTCTCACTGATACCCGCATGCATGAGGAACGTATTGAACAGTCCCCTGTGAGCGACGTGTATCCGCACCCCATCGATACCGAGGTTCCTGAATGAGGAGATCATCATCATGAGGATCTCTGCATCGCTGAAGACGGAGTCGGTTCCAACGATGTCGAAATCACACTGGAAGAACTCGCGGTACCTTCCGTTCTGCGGCTTCTCTCCTCTCCAGACCTTTGCGATATGGTAGCGTTTGAACGGGCTGGGAAGGGTCGCATGATGCATCGAGAAGAAACGGGCGAACGGGACGGTCAGGTCGTAGCGCAGTGCCACGTCCCTTCCTCCGTTATCCCTGAACTGAAATATCTGCTTGTCGGTTTCGCCCCCACCCTTACCCAGGAGAATCTCTGTATATTCGAGGGCAGGGGTGTCGATGGGAACAAACCCGTACGATTCGAATGTTTTTTCAAGGCGTGCAATGAGGCTCTTGCGTATCTGTTCTCCCCGTGGAAGGGAATCTCTGAACCCTTTCAGTACTCTGCTCTGAATCATCTTTGTGCGGCTCCTGTTGCTTTTTTTCATAAAATGAGGTACACAGAATTATAGTGTAAAGAAATCGTACACAAACTGCAATAAGCATATCACACACAAGGTTCATAGGTCGATGTTGACAAGATACAAGGTACACGAATCGGGCAAGAATATTCCCATAGCTTATATTTACGATGAGAGTGAGCACCACATCGGTCAGAACTCCATGGACACTGATGCTCTGTGGATTATTCGGAAGCTGCAGAGCAGGAACCACAGTGCCTATCTTGTTGGTGGCGCGGTGCGGGATCTACTGCTGGGAAATATCCCGAAAGATTTCGACATCGTCACCAGTGCACGACCCCGACAGATCCAGAAACTCTTCTATAATGCCCGTATCATCGGAAGACGCTTCAAACTCGTTCATCTTACCTTTGCGGACAAGATCATTGAAGTGTCCACGTTCAGGAGCGGAGTGGAAAACACCGAGGATCCTACAGCGATCTACGGCACCATAGAACAGGATTCGGCACGCAGGGACTTCACAATCAATTCTTTGTACTATGACCCGACAGAGCGGAAACTGATAGACTTCAACAACGCGATGAAGGATTTCAAGAAAAAACGAATCTCCTCTATCCTTCCCCTGGATACCTCTTTCAAGGAGGATCCTGTGAGGATGGTCAGAGCTGTGAAGTATTCGGTGACGACCGGGTTCATCCTTGCCTATCCGGTGAAACGGGCTATTCGCCGTGACGGTCATGAGCTGATTCGTATCAGTTCATCACGGATCACCGAAGAGGTCATGAAGATTCTCTCCTCGGGATATGCGGCACAGATCATGCAGAGTCTTCAGAAGCACAAGATTCTGGTCTACATGCTTCCTTCTATCAGTATATCGGCAGAGTTCGAAGCTGTGCTGAACCGCCTTAAGGTTCTTGACCGTCGGGTTAACGATGTCAAACATGCCGCTGCAGAGCGGGAGATGGTGACCCGGGGTGAGATGCTGGCCTGCCTGGCCGGGGACATTGCACTTCCGGCCAGAGAAGAGGGTGAGAGCGACAAGGAGTACTTCCAAAGTGTCTTCCATCATCTTAAACAGATCATCCAGCCTATCACTCCGGCAAACTATGATGTGGAGTATGCTGCTGCAGAGATCCTGCAGGAGTCGGGCCTTTCGATTCCTGATTCCTGGTATCGGTCGCGAATTCCGGCAAATTATCCTGGAAGGGCAGTGCAGGTGCACAAGGTCAAGAAGGGGAAACTCCCGCGCAACCGGAAACGGAGAAAGAAGCCCTCTAGCCCCACTCCTCAATCTCAAGATTGACTGCACTGATGAAGATGCCGCCGTACTTCTCGAGGGAGTCGGCGATGTACTCCTGCAGTTCCGCCAGTGTGGAGGATATCTCGTGCTTGATGGGAACCCTGAGTTTGACTGACAGGTTGTATCCACTCGGTTCTATCTTCATCGTCACCTTCTTCACCTTCATCAGGTGATCGAACTCATCAAGGCAGTGTATCACCATCTGGCTGAGGGCGGCTTCACTCATAGTTATCTTGCCGTACTTGGAGAACTCAGGACGGACAATCGTCTTCTCAAATGCCTGCTCCTTCCTCCACGGCAACTGGTTCTTGTTCTTGAAGAACACACGCATAGAATCATATACGATCTGAGGATACGACCGGGTGATTTCGATAGTGGGAACAGGGATGACATGCTTTCCCTCGCTGAACCGGATACGCATGGCCGTCTCGATATCTTCCTTGCTCGCGATATCTTCTATCCGGAAGATCTTCTCAGGCTCCGGAATCTTGAGGCGTGAAGCAATCTTGTAGACCATCTTCTCACTCGTGCCGATGAGCATGATGCGATGAAATGATTCCTTCTGCAGGGCGGCAAGGGTCTCGTTCATGTGCTCATCATCATCAAACAAAGCGGTTTTCACCGCTTTGAGGAAGTTCTCCTCCCTTTTGGCACTCTTGCCTGCAATAATACGATCCCCTTTGATCAGGAGACCGTCATCCACTATGAGTTCGATGTTGTATTTTTGTGCCACCAGTTTCGAGCGAAAACTTTTTCCCGTTCCACTCTTGCCTACCAGGGCATATACCTTGATACCTTTTATTTTCCAAAAAAGGTACCGGAAGATGCGATTCATATTTACTGTTATACAGGTTTTCAGGTACAATAAAAAGACATTGCGTAAAAAACCTAGAATTTCTCTCTGAAGTGTGGTAGGTCTATTACCGTGTGATCAAAGAAGGAGTTAAAGAACATGTCTAGATTGCCTACTTTCAGGAAAGGCGGGATACATCCTCATGACTATAAGGAATTGTCCTGTTCTGCCCCTGTTGAAGAGCTCCCGTGTCCAGATGAACTCATCGTGCCGCTCAGCCAGCATCTCGGTGCACCTGCGAAACCTCTCAAGGTGAAGGGCGATTCGGTCATCATGGGAGAGAAGATCGGGGAGGCTGCCTCATTCATCTCTGCCGATATTCACGCGCCAGCAAGCGGGACCATCAAGGAAATCCGATCGATCACGCTGGCCAATTCGGTTGTCTGTGATGCCTTCGTGATAACTGTTGATAAGGAAGCACAGCCCGTTACCTTCGAGAAGCAGGACTATGATGCACTATCCAAAGAGGAGATGCTTGCCATTGTGAAGGATATGGGTGTTGTCGGTACCGGCGGAGCTACCTTCCCAACCAACGTGAAGCTTATGGTCCCCAAGGGCAAACATGTCCAGCACCTGGTGATCAACGGAGTGGAGTGCGAACCCTACCTCACAAGTGATCATCGTCTCATGCTCGAACAGAGCAGGGAGGTCATTGAGGGAATTCTGATTGCTCAGAGGATCACTGAAGCCGATACGGTTATCATCGGTGTAGAGAACAACAAGCCTGATGCAGTAGAGATGCTGAAGCAGACCGTGAAGGAGATGCATGTCGATATAACGGTGATGGCTCTTGAAGTGAAATATCCTCAGGGTGATGAGAAACAGCTGCTCAAGGCAACCATAAACCGTGAGATTCCCTCGGGAAAACTCCCTCTCGATGTCGGTGCGGTCGTACTGAATGTAGGGACTGCCTTTGCTATCTACGAAGCGGTAGCGAAGAGGAAACCCCTTATAGACCGTATTGTGACTGTCAGCGGGGAGGCGATGACTGAGAAGAAGAATGTCCGTACTCCGATCGGCACGACTATCGGAGCACTGATAGACTTTGCCGGCGGCTTCTCCTCGGTTCCCGAAAAGCTTGTCTCTGGCGGCCCTATGATGGGGTTTGCCTTCTATGATCATGCGACTCCTGTGATCAAGGGTACCAGCGGTCTTCTTGCTCTTTCCTCTCGAAAGAAGGCGCCTCAGACTGCCTGTATCCGTTGTGGTAAATGCATAGCCGTGTGTCCCATGGGACTGCAGCCGACAAAGCTGTACCGCTATATCGATAACAGACGGTATGAGGAAGCGATGCAGATTGATCTCATGGACTGTAAGGAATGTGGTTGCTGTGCCTATACCTGTCCGGCTCAGCTCCCTCTTGTCCATGCGATGAAACTCGGAAAACGATTGGGGAGGAAATAAGTGGAACAGAACCAGGTAGTAACAGTCTCATCGTCACCTCATCTCAAGGGGACAATGAGCACTTCGAAGATCATGTGGAATGTCTCTCTGGCCCTGCTCCCTGCAGCTATGTGGGGTGTGTATGTCTTCGGTTTCAGAGCCCTTCTGATCATATTGATCAGTATCGCAAGTTCAGTCGGTTTCGAGTATCTTCTACTCAAGATCAGCAAGGATGCAAGTGTACAGGATGGTTCGGCGTTCCTTACCGGACTGCTCATCGGAATGAACCTTCCATCCGGCTCTTCGTTTATCATCCCCGTTCTCGCTTCCGCTTTCGCTATCTTCGTGGTGAAGTGGACATTCGGAGGACTCGGTGCAAACTGGATGAATCCAGCTCTGGCAGGGCGAGTGTTCGTCTTCTTCTCGTTCACGAATCTGATGAACACCTATCCGATACCGCGTACTCTGATCAGCAGTACAGGTGATTCGGTTGCTAGTGCGACCTACCTTTCGAGTGTCAAGATGGCGATGAGTGACCAGGTGCTGACACAGGCCAGCGGCTCTCAGGTGCTCTCTCATCTGGGTACTGCGACCACTGGCTTTGCACAACAGGTCAGCGGACTGTTCGCTTCTATGGGAATCAATCTCAGTCCCTATACCGTGGATGCCTTCTTCGGTAATATCAGCGGTTCGCTTGGAGAGGTCAGCGCCTTTCTTCTCCTTCTCGGCGGAATATACATGCTCGTCAGAAAGATTATCACCTGGCACATTCCCGTAAGTTTCCTCGGCTCTTTCATTCTGCTTGCATGGGCCTTCGGAGGGTTGAGAAACGGTAACGGTCTGTTCAGCGGAGAGGTTCTCCTTCCTGTGTTCAGCGGCGGTCTGATGCTTGGTGCCATCTTCATGGCCACCGACATGGTCACAAGCCCTGTAACCTATAGAGGGATGATACTGTACGGTGTTCTGATCGGTTTCTTCACGTTCCTGATCCGTTATTACGGCTCCTTACCCGAGTCTGTCTCACTGGCCATCATCCTCGTCAATATTTTCGTCCCGGCGATAGATAGATATGTGAAACCCAGAAAGTTCGGAGAAGTCATCCCTCCGGTCAAGGAAAAGAAGGAGGAGCGGGCATGAAGGCAATGATTAAAACAGGCGTTACACTGGCCCTCATCGCTGCAATCGCAGCTACAGCACTTGCTCTGATCAATTCGGTCACAGCTCCTCGTATAGCGGCATATGATGCCCAGGTGATACAGAATACGCTTGCCCAGGTGGCCGGCGGTTTTACAGTGGGTGAGGCGCAGGAATCCGATAATGTGTCGGTGAGTGCATTGTATGCCCTTACCGATGAGAATGGACAGAATGCCGGCTATATCCTCTCCCTTATCGGTAATGGATATGGTGGAGCCATGACGATCATGGCAAGTTACTCACCGCAGGGTGCACTTCTCGATGCACGTCTTCTGAACAACGCGGAAACACCCGGACTTGGGAAAAAAGCCGAGAATCCCGAATATATGGAGAAATATACAAACAAGGATTCGATACCGCTCAAGAAGAGCGAACTGTCCTCAGCGGAAGCAGACAGCATCGGTGGCTCCACAGTCACCTTTAGCGGCATAGCAAAGACTCTCGCCTACGGGTCTGAGTACGTGATGGGCTTAGGGGGTAAGTAGATGGCAACAGATAAGAAAACGATTATCACACGCGGGTTGTTCAAAGAGAATCCCGTATTTATCCTGATGCTCGGTCTCTGCCCGACTCTCGGTGTAACCACACAGGTGGTGAACGCACTGGGAATGGGCGCCGGGGTCATCTTCGTCCTTATCTTCAGCAATCTTCTGGTTTCCATGCTGAAGAGTGTTATTCCGAGCAATGTCAGAATCCCGGCATATATCGTCATCATAGCAACGTTCGTTACGATCGTTGAGATGGTCATGCATGCCTATGCTCCGAGTGTGTATCAGTCACTCGGTATCTTCCTTCCTCTTATCGTGGTGAACTGTATCATTCTCGGAAGAGCTGAGGCATTCGCAAGCAAGAACTCGATGTTCGACTCCTTCCTTGATGCGATAGGTATGGGAAGCGGCTTCACTCTTGCCATTCTCCTCATCTCACTGATACGTGAAGTCTTCGGTTCGGGGACCATCACACTGTTCAAGATCGGTTCGTTCGACGGAGTCATAGAGATTCCACTGCTGTACACCTATCCCGTAAGGATTCTTACTCTGGCTGCCGGTGCTCTGGCACTGATGGGCTATCTGAAGGCATTCTTCGTCTGGTACGGCAATAGGAAGAGGGGGTAATCGCACATGTTCTACATTGGATTGTTTATAACCTACATATTCATCAGCAATATCGTCCTGACACAGTTCCTCGGGCTCTGTCCATTTATTGGTGTGTCAAAGAGCTCCGAGTCCGCCATAGGGATGGGGATGGCCGTAACCTTTGTCATGGCACTGGCATCGATCATCACCTATCTGGTATATCATTTCCTGCTTGTGCCGCTGAATCTGACCTATCTGCAGACCCTGAGTTTCATTCTGGTCATTGCATCCCTCGTGCAATTCGTCGAGATGGTGATACAGAAGAACTCACCGAGCCTGTATCAGGCTCTCGGGATCTTCCTTCCCCTGATTACGACGAACTGTGCAGTACTTGGTATCGCTCTGATCAATATTACGGAAGGCTACACCTTCATGCAGTCCTTCACGGCAGGAATTGCCAGCGGAATCGGCTTCACTCTTGCGATTGTTCTGATGAGCAATATCAGGGAGCAGCTTGATATGGCCCCGGTCAGAAAATCGTTCAAAGGTGTACCCATCGCATTCATCAGCGGTGGTCTCATGGCCCTTGCCTTCATGGCATTTGATAAAGCCCTACTGGCTAATCTATTAGGATAATTCAGATGAATATACTGTTTGCTTTCATTATCATTGGATCTCTCGGTCTGCTTCTCGGCCTGGGACTTTCGGTAGCAGCAAAAAAATTCGCTGTGCAAAAAGATGTTGTCGCCGAGGAGATTCTCGAGATCCTTCCAGGCGCCAACTGTGGTGCATGCGGATTCCCCGGCTGTGCGGGGTATGCTGATGCACTCTCGAAGGGAACAACCGAGAACGGTCTGTGTTCTCCCGGCGGTGCACAGACAGTAGAGGATATAGCAAGTATCCTTGGTATCGCTGCGGGCGAGGCTCAGGAAAAGATGGTCGCCTTCGTTCACTGTACCGGTCATGCCGCAGTGTCAAAACGGGACTTCCACTATGAAGGACTGGACAGCTGTTCTGCAGCCCATCTCCTGTTCAAGGGAGAGGCGAGCTGCAAGTACGGGTGTCATCACCTCGGTTCCTGCATAGATGTGTGCCCCGTTGATGCCATTCACCGGAATGAATTGGGTAATATCGTTGTGGACCCCGAAGCCTGTATCGGGTGCAAGAAGTGTACTCTGGTATGTCCTACCAACGTCATAAAGATGATTCCCTATCGGGGAAGTCATGCGGTAGCCTGTAACAACCATGACAAAGGCGGAGTGGTGCGTAAGATCTGTGAAGTGGGGTGTATCGCCTGTAACATCTGTGCGAAAAAGTTCCCCGAGTCGGGTTGTGTGGTAGAGGACTTCCTCTCGCATTGCGACTATTCAAAACCTGATACTCAGATAGCCGAGGCAGCTGCCGCCTGCCCTACGAAATGTATCGTTGAGGCTCATTGAGTCCTCTAGGGTGATCACATGATATTCGGTGCGTACAGCCAGGTGCCCCCTGGGACTCCACATACGATTCTTCAGTCATTGCTTTCTGAAGTGTACAAGCCGGTACTGACCAGTATCTATCAGAATCCCGGGATGAAGGTGCACCTGTACCTGTCCCTTACTGTTCTTGAATGGTTCGAACTGAACCATCCCGAGATGAACATGCTGATAGCGGACCTCGTGAAGAAGGACCAGGTGGAATTGCTCACCGGTCCTTCCGATCACGCCATTCTTTCACTGCTTCCTCCCAAGGACAGATCACTGCAGATAGAACAGACAACGACGTATATCCGCAAACGATTTATCAGACGACCGAAGACTATGTGGTTGTACAACCAGTCGTGGTCTCCCCATCTGGTCTCGGTAATGAACCTTTCCACGGTTGATCGCCTGATCATCAGCAATTACTGCCAGCTACATGATTCGCTCTACTTTGATGAACCTTATACGATGCAGGACATAGGAAAAACCATTGAGGTTGTCCCTCTGGAGCATCGCATTGAACAATGGGTTCACCAGGTAGGTCAGGGTGAGATGGGACTTGCCCAGTTCGAAGAGCTGCTGAGTCTCTACGAGCAGGACATACGCTCTTCCTCTGCTGCCGTGATGATTGATCTTGATTCCCTGTGCAAGTCTTCTCTTGCTGCCGAGCACTTTGAGGAGGCTTCCTCGCTGTTCAATCTTGTCCATTCACGTATCATTGCCCCTGAGGGAAACTCTGTCTTACTCTCTACTGTACCGGTTGGGAAGCTTACCCGGCACAGAGGATACCTGCCGATGGGGTGGTATGGCTATGATTCCACGCTCACTACAGAGGTGAATGTCAATGATATGATCACCAAGTATGAAGAACTCAATCATCTGTACGGCCGGATGAATCATGTCATAGAACTTGCCCGTATACATCGAAAGAACAAGGATGTTAAAAAACGGGTGGAAGTCCTTCTCAGGAAGGCTCAGAACGGAGCGGCCTTCGTCAGAGACCGTTTCGCAGGCTGTTACAGAAGAGAATACCGCCAGTATGTGTACCGGTATCTCAATGAGGCAGAGAATCTTCTTTCTTTTCATGAGGGGGTATCGTACCCGCGTGAGAGCGACCTCGACTTTGACGGGCACAAGGAGATCCTTGCCATGAGTCGAAACCTTCTGGTGGTGATTCATCCGCTGGGGGGGAAGGTTCAGGAGATGAACTATCTGCCCACCGGGTGGAATTATCTCAACACGTTCAGCGGCTACCACAGTGAAGCGAAGCGTTCAACCATGAGTTCCACGATCGATGGCAGTTTTCAGAATGCCTTTCATGATGTGCTTCTGCCCTTTGAAGGCTTCGATTACACCCGGTATTCAAAAAACCATCCATCTGTTCATGACACCGCAGATGATACGTGGACAACCGAGATAGATGAGAAACGAGCCCAGCATATTATCAGCACCGCCCAGATCAAGCGTCTTTCGATCACTAAAGAATTTTCCCTGAAGAACAATTCTCTCGTGGTCGACTATCACATAACCAATGATTCCTCTTCCTCCGTGAAAGGTATCTATGCCACTGAGATGAATCTTGCCCTGGGCACTCGTGATGAGACGAGCCAGTTATACAGTATAGAGACGAACAAGAACAGGGTAATCAGTGATACATCGTTCACAAAGAGTATCAGCAACTTCCGCATTGCGGATAACGTCAATCGTACCATTCTCTCTGTAGCATGCAATACACGTTTTTCACTCTTACATCTTGACTATTCTCACGAGATGAATACCATCGTGGGAAGGGAACAGCTGTATCAGCATACACTGTTCCTGCTCAACTGGCAGTATTCACTGGAACCGGGCGAGAGCATACACTGGACGGTCGGATGGCGAATAGACCGAAGACCGCGTAGAAGACAGAAGGAGTCTACATGAATCTTGAACATCAGAATTTATTTGAAACGATAAAGATAGAAGCCTACGACGTATGGAGGCGGCTTTGACTCTGCACAGCTGCTTGGTTCGATAGAAAAACTAGAGAACGAATCGGCAGCGGTAGACTTTTGGGATGATAAGGAGCGGGCTGAAGCCGTTTTCAAGGAACTCAACACCCTTCGTGAGACATACTCTCCGTGGAAGGAGCTCATTGATGAGATTGATGAAACCAGTGATCTTATAGAACTGTATGAAGAGGAAGGGTCTGCCAGCGAAGAGGATACTGCCGAAATCGATGAGATTATCCTCAAGATAGAGACCACCTATCATGATCTCCGTCTGAAGACGCTTCTTGATGGAAAGTTCGATAAGAACGACTGTTTTCTCACTGTCCATTCCGGAGCAGGTGGCACCGAGGCCTGTGACTGGGCGCAGATGCTGATGCGCATGTATATGCGCTGGTGTGAACGCAACGACTACAAGGTGGTTGTAGTGGATCTGTTGGAGGCAGAGGGGGGTGTGAAGTCAGTCACTTTGCAGGTGAAGGGCCCCTATGCCTACGGGTACCTGAAAGGTGAAGCCGGCGTACACCGCCTCGTAAGGATTTCTCCCTTCGATTCCCAGAACCGCAGACACACCTCGTTCACCAGTGTCTATGCATCTCCTGTGATCGATGATGAGGTGGAAGTGAATATCGACCCCTCGGAACTGCGCATCGATACGTATCGTGCAGGTGGGGCAGGGGGACAGCATGTGAACAAGACAGACTCCGCAGTTCGGATCACCCATCTGAAAACCGGTATCGTCGTAGCATGTCAGAACGAACGCTCGCAGCATATGAACAAGGCTCTTGCCATGAAGATCCTTACAAGCCGACTCTACGAACACTACCGGGTGGAGCAGGAGAAGGAACATGCGCAGTTCGCTGTCGAGAAGAAAGATATCTCCTGGGGAAACCAGATACGTTCGTATGTCTTCCAGCCGTATACCATGGTCAAAGATCACCGGACAAATCAGCAGGCCGGCAATATTCAGGGAGTGATGGACGGCGATATTACTCAGTTCATAGAAGCATATCTCAAGTGGGCAAATGGAGAGGAGTGATGAGAAACAGAAGCGGATCGTTTCTCCTCATCATGATCCTACTTTTGTTCTCTCTTGAGACCCTCACGGCAGCCCGATTCGCCTACGTATTGGAAGGAGACCACTCCTACGAACTCGAACGGGTCTACCTGAGCCTGCCAGTCACTGATGCACAGCTCATCAATGATATGCTCACGACAGAACGCTACGAGGCGATGAGAGAGCAGGCAGAAGTCGCTCATGAGAGATATCTCAGTGGCAGTGAGATACCTCAGGAAGAGGCACCTGCTGTCACCGAATCACAGAGAATCGATGAAAAGATCACCTGGATGGATCTTTCAGATACAGGGGCGTCTCTGCGCTCGTTTCCTCTGAGAGAACATATCATGGTGAAAGAGAAGGTCGATGCCCTGTGGATCATCTCGCTGAAGAACGCCGGTGATCTGTTCATCGGGAAAGTTACTGTGTATCACAGAGGTAAGGAGACCGGGGACCTGGCAGTTGATGAACTGGTAGATCTTTCCACTCAGGAGGAGTTTACCGCCTGGTTGCTTCCTGTTCTTTATGAAGTGCTGTATAATCAGAAGGTAGCCACTCTCAAATTAAACTCCTTTCAACACGCCCTGAACCTCTCTCTTGACGGCACCAGTGTCCCCACCTCTCCTCTGTACCTGATACCGTATGGAACCCATCAGATAACACTTTCAGCACCATTTCATCACAGTGAGACGCGGCACATCACGGTCATGGATCGCACTTTTCAGTCCATAGACGCAGAACTTGACCCGGTGATGCTCAAGGGGATGCTCGTAACAGGTCAGGGGAAGGCTTCGGTTGGACATGACCTGATGAAAGACCTTCCTTTCGTCGTGAGCGAAAAGCCATTGCCTGTCACACTGAAGGTGACATCTGATGGCTTTATAGAGGAGATGCTGATATTCGAAGAGAGTACGGAGGCCGTCGACATCAGGTTAAAACCACTTGCATTCGATCCGGAGGTGACTATCGCCAGAGTTCAACGTACCTTCTATTCCTCTCTTGCACGTACTATGCTCTCGTTTGCCGTATCCCGTATCTACGATATCGTAAGTGAAGGGAGTCGCCCTGTTGTTTCGAACCTTCTGGACGGAATCGCAATCATCAGTGCAGGCGATACTGTTCGTTTGTTGTTTGATTATTACGCAAAAAGCAAGTATAGTGTGAGCACCGTACTTGCCGATTAATAAGGATACTGTGATATGAAAAAGAGTTTCGGTGCCCGGATCAAGGCACTTTTTACCATACAGAGAATTGATGAATCGTTCTATGAAGAACTGGAAGACCTCCTCATCGAAGGGGATCTTGGAGCCGCCAATGCGATGGAACTTTCAGATGCTTTGAGAGCTCGGGTCAAGCAGGATAAGGTCAAAGACCCTGATGTTCTTCAACACCTGATGAAGGAGATCCTGCTGCCCAAGATCAAACACAGTACACTGGATCCCTCGAAGGGTTCGCCCTCTGTGTATCTCATCCTCGGGGTGAACGGTGTCGGTAAGACCACGAGTATTGCGAAGATGGCTCACCGGTTCATGAAACAAGGGAATCAGGTAGTTCTGGCAGCCGGTGATACCTTCCGCGCAGCTGCGATCGATCAGCTAGAACTCCATGCCAACCGCCTCAAAGCCCGCATCGTCAAGCAGAAACCCAACTCCGATCCTGCCTCAGTCCTTTTCGATGCAATCGAGAGTGCAAAAGCAAAAGGTGATCAGTTAGTACTTGCAGATACGGCAGGAAGGATGCACAATAAAGAGAATCTCCTGCGTGAACTACAGAAGATCGACAAGGTGATCCGGACACGCGGGGTCGGCGAACCTGATTATAAAAAGCTGCTGGTGATAGATGCGACGACCGGACAGAACGGAATCTCTCAGGCACAGATGTTCCACGAGGCGATAGGGCTTGACGGTGTTGTGCTGACAAAATACGATTCAGCGGCAAAAGGGGGCTCTCTCATTCAGATATGTGATAAGCTCGGGATTCCCATTACCTTCGTGGGAGTAGGTGAATCCTATGATGACCTGATTGATTTTGATCCTGATGACTTCCTCGATACATTGCTTGGAATCGTGACATGAAACACCTGTGGAAGGCTGTAACCATCGTTTTCCTCGCATCTCTGCCTCTCATGGCCTCTGATAGTACCTGGTATATTTCCAATGAACTCATGCAGAGTATTCAGGAGAGTGACGAGTTCACTGCTCTGAGCATGCCGTGGGCTCTCGAGATCATCTCCGATAGTGAAGGTGAGATACTCTATAAAGATGGTACTGTCTATGCACGAAGGATTGATCTCAGCACAGAGGATTCAAGAGAGGTGACCATTACCTATCAGGATGGACGGTATACGAAAAACATCTACACTGACGGGCTGCTGAGTGCCGTGGTTCAAGGTGCCGGTGATGAGTCAAGCCGGATGGAGTTTTCTTATACTGAGGGTCAGCTGACCGAGCGGAAGAATATCGTTCAAGGGACACTGGAACAGCTTATCACCTACTACCGGCATGAGGACGGTACCCTCGGCGGTACACGATTGATAGACCGTGAGGGTAAGAGCATGCTGACTCTGTTCAATACCGATGGGACCCTGCTTACCCTTTCCAGGCAGGGAGGTTCTGAGGTTCGTATAACCGAGATTCTGTCTGGCAACCTCATGGCACAAGCCTCATTGCGTGACGGAGTCCCGATTGAAACCTATACAGCTGCATATGATGATGAGGGTACCCTCACACTTGAGGAGATCATCCTCGGTAATAAGCTGGTTCGTGTATTCAGCCCTGAAGGGCTGCTTCTATCCAGAGTGGAGGAAAAGGATCAGGACATCAGGTCGACTACGAGGTATGAATATGACAGTGATGGAACGCTTATCCGTTCCGATGAGCTCAACGAGAATGGACAGAAGGAGCGCATAGAGCGTTGGTATGTGAACGCTGCTCTTAAAACAGAAACCCAGTGGCTTGATGGGGTTCCCCAGAGGTCAACACGGTATAACGGGGACGGAACGATGGTCGTCACGATCTTCGAAGAGGGCCTTCCGTATGCCGATGTCAACTACGCTTCGGATGGGAAACGCATCATCAGCATAGAATACAGAAAGGAACAGTGATGAACCGGGCTTCTCTTACCTGGAGATACACGTTCAGTACAAGAAACAGGCATCGCAGGATGAGTCTCCTCATCATGGCTTCTCTGGCTGTAGGGCTTGCTGCCCTCATCGTTATCATGTCAGTGATGAACTCCCTTCAGGATGAGGTTCTTGACCAGCTGAGGAACGTTCAGTCTTTCCATATCGAAATCGAGGGAGTCGGCAGGCGGGACTCTGCTGCGGTTGTGAGTGCTTTGAAGCAGATAGATGGTGTTCAGCATGTTTATCCGTTCAAACGCGTACGCTCGGTCATCGCATCAGAGAGCCGCAGTGCAAGTGTTCTTGTCATTGGCTATGCGCCGGAATTCTTTAGGGAGGATAACCCGTTCACCCGTCGGGTGTTTCTTGACTCCATTGCCTCGAGTCCTTCCTCTGAGGGAGTGTATCTGTCCCTGTCTCTGATGAATTCTCTGAATCTTTCCTACGGTGAAACCCTCTCGTTCACTCTCCTGAGTCGGGGAGTCACGCTTGCACGTACCGTTCAGGAAAAAAGTGCCTCCGTGACGGGGCTATTCTCGACCCAGCTCAAGGATGTGAGTACCGGTTCGGTGCTGGTTCCCCTCTCCTTCCTCAATGACAGAGAAGAAGATGATGAACTATCTTTCGGGTTGTATGTACAGGATCTCTCGGTCAGAGAGGGAAACCGGATTGCCGGACACATTGCCGAGCTTCTGCCCGGATCTGTTATACACAAGTGGCAGGAGATTCATGGTCCCTTCTATTCAGCTTTACTTCTTGAGAAGTCACTGATGTATGTGTTTCTCTTTTTCATGTTCGTCATCATCACCTTTCACCAGAAGAACTCGACTTTGCGCCTGTATCATTCGAAACAACGTGAGCTCGCGATTCTCCGTTCGATCGGTATGAGCAGGGAGAACGTCAGGTGGATGATGATCCAAACAGCAATGGTGGTATCGAGCAGCGGAATCGCCATCGGAGCTGCCCTTGGCGTTCTCGTTGTTCGCCATCTCCCGGGAATGTTCGCTTTGGCCAACCGTATTCATATACGGGTGTTCGGCACGAGCAACCCCCTTCTTTCCTACCCGATCACACCTATTCTGAATATCGGGGAACTGCTGATAAGCGGGTCTCTGATTCTCTTTCTCTCGTTCCTCTTTTCAGCAAAGGTCGTTTCGAAAGCCTTGAAGAAGGAGCCTATGGAGCTGCTGCACCATGCATGATACACTACTGACTCTTCAGAACATCACCAAGCGTTTTCAAAGCGGCGAAACACAGCTTACCGTTCTTGAAGATCTCTCACTCACAGTCCCCCGCGGAGCCTCTGTGGCAATTATCGGCAAGAGCGGTAGCGGTAAGACAACGCTTCTCAATATTGCAGGGGGCCTGGACACTCCGCAGGAAGGAGCGGTCATCTACAAAGATCGAGTCCTTTCGAGCATGAAAGATCGGCAGCTGAGTGAATACCGTAACAGCAATATCGGTTTTGTTTTTCAGTCACACATCCTTCTTGAAGATTTCACCGCACTTGAGAATGTCATGATGCCTTCTCTCATCAAGGGGATGAGACCTCGAGAGATACGTTATACGGCACAGAAACTTCTGGAGAGAGTGGATCTCGCTTCACGAGCATCCCATCATCCGGGAAAACTCAGTGGCGGGGAGCGGCAGCGGGTGGCTCTCTGCAGGGCTCTTATCAACGACCCTGATATCATCATCGCTGATGAACCGACTGGCAGCCTTGATGAACAGAGCAGCAGTGGTATTGAAAGTCTCCTGTTCGACCTTGTAAACGAACAGAACAAGACCCTGCTTCTGGTAACTCATGACATCGCACTCGCTGAGCGCTGTACACATATGTATCAGCTCATACATCACAGGTGCGAGAGGTACTCATGAGCACACCCTCGCGCTACATGTTCACCCTTGCCCGGTCGATCCTCCATCATCCTGGCAAAAGGCAGAAGAATACCGCGATCATCCGCCTGTTCGTTCTTGTCACCGTTCTTATGGTACCCCTTGTACTCTCTCTTAGTTTCACCGAGGGGATGATAGAAGGAATCACGGACAAGTATATCCTTCTACTGGATGGCCATCTGCAGGTATACACGGAATCAGAGGTCATCATCGATGCTCAGAGATCGATGTCCAAGCTCCAGGGAACATCAGATGACAGCACGGAAGCGGGTATCACGGTAGATCAGACTGTCGGCGGTTACGGTATCCTCTACGGAAAGGATCAGACACAGGAGGTCTATCTCAAAGGGGTTGCCCCCTCCTATTTCAATGAGAGGAGGGTGAAGGAACTGTCCTTGGGCACGACAGAGGATCTTGCCCGTACAGGAGTTCTTCCCGGAATCTATCTGAGCAGAGATCTGGCAGAGCATTTCGGGGTTGATATTCAGGACAGACTTGCCCTGGTCCTCATTCCTTCACACGGGGAAAGGCGGGTGAGACCGGCTCTCGTACAGGTGCAGGGAATCTATGACACCGGGTTCTATGCCCTTGATCAATCACTCGTGTTCATAGATCAGGAGAGTGGCCAGCTTCTGCTGCCGGAGGAAAACATACGCACTGAGATCATGTTTGAATCCTACGGAGAGAAACAAGCCGAGGCATTCATGCAGAGTCTTAAGAACCAGATTGATGGTGACCTTGAGTGGGCACGGTTTGATCAGTTCAACACCGACATGTATGAGAACTTCGCTACCAGTAGACAGGTCATTTATGCAGTATTTCTTACGATTCTCGTTACGGCGGCCTTCTATATCACAGCGGTCGCTCATGAGCTGATTGAAGACGCGAAAGAAGAAATCGCCATGATGAAGGTACTCGGCGCTCAGTCGAGGCACATCATTGCGGGGTACCTTCTTGCTGTTACCACCGTCACAGCACTCTCAATAGCCACAGGGACCATGACAGGGATCCTCCTGGCACAGAATATCACTTCGCTACTGGTTGTGTTGAAGGAACTCGATATACCTGCGCTGAGTTACTACCTTCTTTCGTTCGATGTCGATATCCCTGTCAGGAAGATTGTGACTCTCAGCGTGACCCTTCTGGCGATGAGTATGGTCTCAGTAGCAGCTTCCCTGCGACATATCATACATATCAGGCCTCTAGATGTGTTGCATCAAGACTGAATACAGGATAGATTATCCGGTATGAATCTGGAAATATTTGTTCTCGGCACAAGCGGGATGATGCCTCTTCCCGGACGTTTTCTCACATCAGCTCTTCTCAGAAGAGAAGGCGAACTGTTTCTTTTCGACTGCGGTGAAGGAACTCAGATCTCTTTGAAGATGCTCAACCTCAAGTGGAAGAAAATCAGCGCGATCTTCATTTCCCATATGCATGCCGACCATGTAACGGGTCTGCCGGGAATGCTCATGCTGTCCTCTCAGGTAGACCGGAGTGAACCTCTGACGATCTATGGCCCTAAGAAACTCCACGAATACATACACTCCACCAGGAAGATGCTTGATATGTACATCAACTATGAGATCATCGTGAAGAGTGTAGAAGAGGGTGTGATCCTTGAGACTCCCGAGTATACGATAGAAGCCTTCAATCTCGATCACACAAAGCCTTGTGTCGGATATACGATGACGGAAAAGGACCGTCCCGGCATGTTCTACCCGGAACGTGCACTGGCTCTCGGAGTTCCTAAGGGACCGCAATGGTCTCTTCTCCAGAAGGGGGAGCCGGTCACGGCTGAGAACGGGTCTCTTGTAACCAGTGATATGGTGATGGGACCGGCACGCTCAGGCCGTAAGTTTTCCTATGTGACCGACACGCTGTACATGGACAGTATCGCTGAGCATGTCAGAGATTCTGATCTGCTTCTCTGTGAAGGTATGTTTGACGACTCGCTGCTTGAAAGTGCGCGTGAGAAGAAACATATGAGTGCCCGTCAGGCTGCCACGATTGCGCGGGATGCCGATGTCGCTTCCCTCGGACTCTTTCATTATTCTCCCAGATACACGAACCGGGAACTCAAGATCCTCAGAGATGAGGCCAGAGAAGTGTTTCCCGCTACCTTCCTTGCACGTGATAGGCAGATTATCGAACTCGCTCTGAAGGAATAGTCTCTCAGTTATTCTTCTTCACTGTTCGAGTCATACCCGATAATGGCATAGCTGCCGTGGTCGACAGCAATGTTCAGTGCTGTTTCCACCTGCTCTGCCAGCTGCGTGTTCTCCTGATCATGTATTGAGAAAGTCGTATAGCCGCACGATAGCCTGTTCTCAGGATATTGCTTCCTGATACGGTCAAAAACTGTTGTAAATACCTCTCTGCACTGCTCGAACGACAGGAACGGAAGAATGACCTTGAGAGTCTGGTCCTCATGATAGAGAATGCCATGAATGGAAGAAAGCGAACCAGTCAGTTCCTGCATCTGGTCATCACCGTCACAGGTAAGAGAGGCCAGAGAAAGCGGGTATCCGATACTCTTCGCGTATTGGAGTTCCACATCGACTCTGGTGCTGAACGTATTATCATACTCAAGATACAAAGATGGATTTTCTTCTTCGTCGACAGGTCTGGATGCTCCTATCGGTTCGAGAAGCTGTGCTATGGCAGAACCTGTTTCTATGGGGAATGGGTAGGCTGAGAACAGCACCTGTCTGTCCAGTTGAGAACGAGGAACGTCTTCACCTTTGTCTTCAATGGTCTGTTCCCGAATCTGTTCCTCGGGAGGCTGTTCAGAACTGACGGCCGGTTGTGAGCTCTCCACCGGCGGATCCATCGTGAAGATTGTCTGGGTATCAAGGATGCGAGCAGGAGCCGTTACTTCACCGAGGGTTCCGGACAGGGGCAGTTCAACCTCTGAGAGGGTGCTTGCTACGATGCTCTGCTGTTTTGGTGAAGGTCCGACCGGTTCGAGAATCGGAGTAAGAGTGGTGTGCGATTCTTCATCAGGAAGGACATAAAGAGGGGCAGTGAAAGGGTCGCGTTCCAATTCATCCTCATCTTCACTGTTGCGGCCGATCGCGGGTGGACTGATTGCCAGAGCCATTACAGCAAGGAGAAATCCTGTGACTATGGGCAGAAGACGTATAAGAACTGATCGAATCTGCGCCTGATCCAGATTGTACAGGGGAATCATGACTGTGATGAACAGGTAGGTTCCCCCTGCAAGGATGAGACTGCTCAAGATGAATGTCGAAAAAACTATTCTGCGGTTTCGTCTTGTACTCTCTACTTTCATTCATTTCCTCAGATTACAGTAAGAAAAAGCCTTCTTTGATTCAATACGGTGTAATGAGCGATCTCTTTTATCAATCAGTATATCCCTTTCAGGATGTTATTACAAGGAAATAGACCGGTTATGACCGATAAAGGGGGCGTTGTGGTAATGAACGATCAGCTATCTC
>JAFGUP010000098.1 GCA_016938475.1 Sphaerochaetaceae bacterium | reverse complement strand
GCAGGCTTGCTGTCATTCTTCCTGGTCACGACAACCTGATTCCCATCAACAACAATCTGTACTTCGTTGCGATAGTCCTGAACCAGACGTCCTTTCGGTCCTTCTGCGGTGATAGTCGTGTCAGTGACTGAAACATTCACGCCACCTGGAACTTCTACCGGTAATTTACCTATTCGAGACATAGTTCACCACCTTACCAAATTGTACAGATCAGTTCGCCACCGACCTTTTTCTCACTAGCTTTCTTCCCAGTGATGATTCCGGTTGAGGTTGAAACAACCACGACGCCATAGCCATTGTAGACTCTGGGCATGTCACGGTAACCGGAATAGACACGACGTCCGGGGGTAGAGAGTCTATCAATACCGTGGAGGACGGGGTTCTGCTGTTCGTCATATTTAAGAAACACCTTGATAGTGCTCATTCCATCTTTATTCACTACTTTTTTGAAATTCTTGATGTATCCTTCGTTCTTCAGGATCTTAATGATCTGCAGCTTCATCTTGGATGACGGAATTTCTACTTTTTCATGCTTTGCCATGCTGGCATTTCTGATCTTTGTCAGCATATCGGCAACTGGATCACTTATAGCCATGTTAATCTCCTACCAACTGGATTTGGTGACGCCGGGAATCTGGCCTTCGCTCGCTAACTTACGAAAGCAGATTCTGCACATCTCGAATTTCCGCATGTACCCTCTGGGTCGTCCACACACTTTACAGCGGTTTACCTTTCTGGTACTGAATTTAGGGGTTCTGTTCGCTTTCGCGATCATCGATTTCTTCGCCATCTTAACTCTCCACCTTATTTAGCAAACGGCATGCCGAGCTTCTTGAGTAAGGCAAACCCTTCTTCGTCACTTTTGGCAGTGGTCACGATAGCAATGTTCAGACCGCTGACACGTTCAATCTTATCAAAGTCGATCTCGGGAAAGATGATCTGCTCGGTTATACCCATAGCAAAGTTCCCGTTACCGTCAAACGCATTAGGCTTGACACCCCTGAAGTCTTTGACTCGGGGGAGAGCGACAGTGATGAGACGTTCGAGGAAGTACCACATGTTATCACCACGCAGGGTTACCATCGCACCGATCTCCATGCCCTGACGGAGCTTGAAGTTCGCGATTGACTTTCTTGCCTTGGTCTTCACCACGTGCTGACCTGTGATCTGTTCGAGTTCCTTCACTGCTGCATCGAGAAGCTTCTTATTTGTAATAGCTTCACCGACACCGACACTGACAGAAATCTTCTCAAGAGCAGGAATCTGCATCTTGGACTTGTATCCGAATTCCTTGAGCAGCTCCGGAGCGACTTTTTCAAGGTAGGTCTTCTTAAAATTAGGTACGCTTTTGGCCATCAGATCACTTCCCCGGTCTTTTTCGCAACACGGACCTTAGATCCGTCAGCTTCTACACGATACCCGACTCTGGTCGCTTCACCGCTTTTCGTCACGAGAGCGACATTGGAAATATGAATCGGTGCCTCAATTTCCTTAATTCCACCCTGGTCCTGCTGGCTCTTCTTCTTCATGGTCTTCTTGACCATGTTGACGCCCTGGACGACCACGCGCTGAGTGACCGGGTCGACTTTCACAATCCGTCCTGTCTTACCTTTATCTTTTCCGGCAAGAATCTTGACGTTGTCATTCTTCTTCAGTCTCATTGCTTTCTCCTACAACACTTCCGGCGCGAGTGAAACGATCTTCACGAAACCGTCTTCACGGAGTTCGCGGGCTACCGGCCCGAAGATACGCTTTCCACGCGGGTTATTGTTGGCATCAATAACAACACATGCGTTGTCATCGAACCTGATATAGGTACCGTCAGGTCTTCGGTATTCTTTTTTCGTACGAACGATCACTGCCTTGAGCACGTCACCTTTCTTGATGGCGCCGTTGGGAAGTGCGTCCTTCACTGCAACTACAATAATGTCACCGACTCCAGCGATCATTCTATGGCTTCCGCCTAGAACCTTGATACACTGGACACGTTTGGCACCACTGTTGTCTGCTACATTAAGGTATGTCTGCATCTGTACCATGAAATTGCTCCTTCCTTACTTGGCCCGTTCGATAATCTGCTCGAGACGCCAGGATTTTTCCTTGCTGATGGGTCGGCATTCGACAACGCGAACGGTATCTCCCATTCCAGCACTGTTGGTCTCATCATGAGCCTTCACCTTCTTGGTGCTATTCACATACTTCTTGTACAGCGGGTGCAGCTTTCTTGTGGTAACCGTCACGACGATGGTTTTGTCCATCTTATCGCTGCTGACGATTCCTGTATAACGTTTCTTATTAACTTGCATCGGATGCGCCCCTCACTTAATTAGCATTCTGTCGTATGCCGAGAGCATACTCGTGGATCAGAGTGTTCAGTCGGGCTATGGCCCTCTTGGTCGTTCTGATCGCTAAGGGATTCTCGACATGGCCGAGAACCTTCGACATTCTGAGGTCAAGTGCTTCCTTGCGAAGTTTATCGCGCTTTGCAACCATCTCTGCATACGATAGATCGTTGAATGAATTCTTCATAACCTACTCCACATCCCTTCTGTTGACGAACTTCGTCTTGATCGGAAGCTTGCTTGCCGCGAGCTTGAGTGCTTCACGAGCGAGCGCTTCATCAACACCTGCCATCTCAAACATCATTGCACCGGTCTTCACCACAGCAACCCAGCCTTCAGGGTTTCCCTTACCGTTACCCTGGCGGGTTTCAGCAGGTTTCTTGGTGTACGGCATATCGGGGAAAATTCTGATCCAGACCTTTCCTCCACGCTTGATATGTCGGGTCATCGCGATACGAGCAGCTTCGATCTGACGGTTTGTGATCCATTTCGGTTCAAGAGCCATCAGGCCGTATTCCCCGAAAGAGAGCTTGTTACCGCGGTGCGCGACGCCGTCTCTTACGCCTCTATGTTTCTTTCTGAATTTGATTCTCTTTGGACTCAGCATAGCTACTAACTCCTATTTCCGGCAGATGCTGCCTTTTCACGTGCGCTCTTGCGGACGAGGAGACCGGCATCGTCTTTCTTCGATTTTGCAAGAATCTCACCGTTGTACACCCAGACTTTTACGCCGATGACACCGAAGGTGGTATTCGCCTGGGCGAATCCGTAGTCGATATCACTTCTCAGGGTGTGAAGAGGGATTCTTCCATCTTTGAGCCATTCGGATCCTGCGATTTCCTTACCACCAAGACGACCGGATACTTTGATCTTGATGCCCTGGGCACCTGCCTGCATAGCCTTGCTTATAGCCATTTTGAGGGCACGTCTGTGAGAGCCTCTATTGGTCAGCTGTCTGGCTACGTTCTGGGCAACGATCTGAGCGTCCATGTCAGGTTTATCGATCTGCTTGATCTTGATCTGCACCTTCTTGTCGGTGATCGACTGCAATCTGGTGCCGAGCTTCTCAACGTTCGAGCCCTTGGCTCCGATGATAATCCCCGGTCGGCTGGTAGCAATGGTGAGAGAGATCCTCTGAGGCTTTCTGACGATCTCAACATCAGAGATCTCAGCGCCCTGCACTTCAGGAGAGTCGAAGAGCGCTTTCTTGATCTTCAGATCCTCATGAAGGGTTGCCGAATATTCTCTGGGATCTACATACCATTTCGACTTCCAGGTTTTGTTGACTCCAAGACGAAGTCCAATCGGATTTACTTTCTGACCCATTATCTACCACCCTTTTCATCAAGAACAACAGTGATATGACACTGTCTCTTCAGGAGAATGTCACGGCGTCCGTGTGATCTCGGCCATACCCGCTTCATGCGGGGACCGTCATCAACGAACAACTGAGCGACCACGAGCTGTTCTTCATCAAGTTTCTTATTCTGGCTCATTGCGTTCGCTGCAGCAGACTTCACTACCTTCTTGATCAGCAGTGCACCCTTCTGGGGCATTGCGTCAAGGATTGCAATGGCATCGACATACCTCTTGTTTCTCACGAGGTCGGCAACAGGGCGGACCTTGGAGGGTGAAGAGGGTAAATATTTGGCAATCGCCTTAAAACCTTTTCTGTTTTCCATCTTCTCCACCTACTACCTTCTACCTTTCTTGTCGCTTCCGGCGTGTCCGCGGAACAGGCGAGTGGGAGAGAACTCCCCTAGCTTGTGTCCCACAAGGTTCTCGGTTACGAAGACCGGTACCCATGTCTTACCGTTGTAGACAGAAATCGTGTATCCAACCATCTCGGGAATGATCGTCGAAGTGCGTGAGTACGTCTTGATCATAGGTTTCTTCCCTGCCTTGTTGGACTCTGTAATCCTCTTATAGAGTTTCTTTTCGATAAAAGGACCTTTTTTGATTGACCTAGCCACTTTCTCTACTCCTACTTACGCTTCTTCACGATGAATTTACCCGAAGGCTTCTTAGCATTACGTGTCTTGTGTCCCTTGGTCTGAACACCCCATGGCGAAACAGGATGGCGACCACCGTTGGTTGACCCTTCACCACCACCGTGGGGGTGATCAACCGGGTTCATCGCGACACCTCTCACCTTCGGACGTCTGCCGAGCCAGCGGGCTCTACCTGCTTTACCGAGTGTGATATTCATGTGGTCTTCGTTTCCAAGTCTTCCGAGAGTTGCGCTGCACTCTCCGAATACCATTCTCATCTCTCCTGAAGGAAGCTTGAGGGTGACGTAGTCCCCTTCTTTAGCAACGATCGTAGCTCCGAGACCGGCAGAACGGACCATCTGGCCACCCTTTCCGAGCTGAAGCTCGACGTTGTGGACGGTGAGGCCGAGAGGGATGTTCTTGAGTGGAAGGGTATTTCCGATCTCGAGAGGTGCTGTGGGACCACTCATGACCTTGGTACCGACCTTCATCCCTTTCGGGGCCAGGATGTACCGCTTCTCACCGTCTGCATAGAAAACCAGAGCAATGTTGGCACTTCTGTTCGGATCGTATTCGATCGTCTTGACAGTTGCAGGTATTCCATGTTTTTCGCGTTTGAAGTCGATGATTCTGTATGCTCTCTTGTGACCGCCACCCTTTCTGCGAACACTGATCCGGCCGAAGGTATCTCTACCTGCATTCTTCTGAAGTTTCTGCGTGAGAGACTTCTCGGGTCTGTTCGTGGTGAGTTCGTCAAAGACCAATGTGGTTTTCTGGCGCAGTCCAGGAGTGTATGGTTTATATTTCTTTAATGCCATGTTCTAAATCTCCTATAGTCCTTCGATATCCTGAATCACATCACCTTTGGCGAGCGTGACGATAGCTTTTTTCCAGTCACCGGTAGTGCCCTTGATGTATCCGCTCTTTCCGCGGGTGTATTTGGGCTTACCCTTGACACTGATTACGTGCACCTTCACTGCAGTGACCTTAAACAGTTCTGCAACTGCAGATGCGATCTGATATTTGTTCGCATCCTTAGCCACCTTGAAAGTGTACTTCTTCTCTTCTGCTTCCCTGGCTATGTTTGACTTCTCAGTCAGGACAGGTTGTATAATTACTTGATCTGCTCTCATCGATACACCCCTTATTTATCACCGAAGAAATCGTTGAGATTCTTGGCTGCACCTTCGAGCATCAGAACTGTTCTTCCGTACAGGAGTTCCTTTGCTGAAAGTCTGTTATAAGAAAGGACCTTCAGATAGGGAATATTCCGTGCGGCACGTCTGAGCATCGCATCATCATCCTTCAGGATGAGAATGGTACGCTTCCTATCGGTAACGAAGTTGGTGACGATTGAAGCCAGCTCCTTCGTTTTTCCACTTTCAACCGTGAAGTCCTCAACAACCACGAGCTTCTCTTCCTTCACTGAGAGGGAAAGGAGGGACTTCATGGCGAGTCTCTTCATCTTCTTGGGAATGGTATACGAGTAATCTCTCGGCTTCGGACCGAAGATCGTTCCACCGCCTACCCACACAGGAGACTTCTTGTCTCCAGCTCGCGCATTACCGGTTCCCTTCTGCTTATAAGGCTTCGAGTTGCTGTAATTCACTTCACCGCGTGTCTTGGTACTTGCTGTCCCTACTCTCCGGTTCGCCAATTCATTGTTGATCGCGTTGTAGATCGAGCCATCAGAGATTTCCCGGCTGAATACCGCGTCGTTCAGTTCGAGCGTACGCAATTCTTTACCTTGTGTTGAAAAAACCTTTGTTTCCATTTCTCGCCTCTACTTCTTCTTCGCTTTCTTCACGATGACGACAGACTGGGAGGGACCGGGAATCGCACCCTTGACCAAAAGCACCTGCATATCTTCATCAACGCGGACAACACGGAGATTCTGCACAGTGACCTTGTCGTGTCCCATGCGCCCTGCCATCTTCTTTCCCTTGAATGTACGGGAAGGAGTTGATGCCATGGCTGTACCTCCGATATCACGATGGAACTTTGAACCGTGCGTTGCACGTCCACCGGCAAATCCATGCCGTTTCATACCACCCTGAAATCCTTTACCTTTTGATGTTCCTTCTACGTCAACGAAAAGGACGTCCTTGAATACATCAACCTTCAGGACATCGCCTACAGTTGCTTCACGGTCGAAGTCTTTCATCTCCACCAGTGTCCTCTTGGGATCACACACATCGGTGAACTGACCTGCATATGGTTTTGTGGTCTGACTCTTCTTTTTGTCGAACGAGCCGAGTACGCAGGAACTGTATCCGTTCTTTTCAACGGTTCTGTTCGCTACAACCACATTGTCCTCAATTTTAATTACAGTCACGGGAGTCAAGATACCGTCGGCATCAAACACCTGTGTCATTCCTATTTTTTTTCCGATAAGCCCTAACATCTCTTACCTCAACTATTACTGTTTAATCTCTACATC
>JAFGUP010000097.1 GCA_016938475.1 Sphaerochaetaceae bacterium | reverse complement strand
GAAGCTCTTCATCAAGAGACGATAGGAAAGCCTCATCTGCCAGGGTAAAATCAGCTCTATCGAAGGAAGGCACCACGGAGATTGAAAAGAGTGCGTACCCCCTGGTCCCGCTGTCGATAAGCCTCGTAGCCTGCCAGTCCCCCCCTTCCACGAATTTCACCGCACGCATAAGCCCCTCGGGGCCGATCACGGTCTCAGTCAGCTTCCGAGGTGAATCGAGAGTGATCATCACTGCCGGGTCGCCCTCAAGCCAGGTCCACACTTCACTGGAGTGAAGGCGGTGAAGAGAAGAAAAACTCTCGTGTGTGATCAAGTAGTAGATATGGGAAACAAGGGGGAGCATCTGTTCGTTAAACAGAGGTGAAATTGCAGATGTCTGTAGTGAAGCTCTGCTGGTGAAAGTCCTGCGTACATACCCTCCCTCCCCGTCAAGAGGAGTGAGGTGATACTGTGCTATGATCTTCTGTGCTAAAGGTCCCATGCTCCCACTATCTTCCGTACAAGAGCGATGAAGGTAGACTTCACGTTCTCTCCGGTCTCAAGGACCTCCTGGTGGTTCAGTGGCTGTGAAAGAATTCCCGCAGCCATGTTTGTCATACAGGAGATGCCGAGCACCTTCATACCTGCATGGTTTGCCGCAATCACCTCGGGTACCGTCGACATCCCTACCGCGTCGGCCCCGCACATACGTGCGAAACGCACCTCAGCGGGAGTCTCGAAAGAAGGACCGCTGAACAGCTGGTAGATACCCTCCCGTAGCGTTATCCCGATCTCACCGGCACAGCGGTGTGCCAGAGCCCTGAGCTTTTTATCGTACGCTTCGGACATATCGAAGAACCGCTCACCGAGCATCCCCGGATTCTCACCTCTCAGAGGATTATCACTGATCAGCTTGATATGGTCACTGATCACCATCAGGTCACCTGGATTCCAGGCGACGTTTACACAGCCGGCAGCGTTGGTGACCAGCAGGTGTTCGATCCCCAGCGACTTCATCACCTGAACGGGAAATGCGAGGGTATCCATGGAATGCCCCTCATAATAGTGAAACCTTCCGTTCATCACCATCACCCTCTTTCCCTCCAGATATCCGGTGACAAGTTCTCCGGCATGGCCGACGACTGTCGATACGGGGAATCCGGGGATATCATGATAGTTCAGCGTGATGGGGGTTTCCAGCTCCTGTGCCATCACCCCCAGACCGCTTCCGAGTATCATGGCGATAGACACCGGTTCATCTGTGATCTGCTCCCGGATATACCGAGAGGTCTCCTGCACTCGAATTTCTCTCTCATTCATCATAAATCTCCTTAGTACATTCTTCTAGAACGGTTCTCCGATAGCTTTCGGTGCAGCAGATCGCTTGGAAAAAGCCACCAGGGCAAGCAAGGTAACCACGTAGGGGAACACCTTGAAAATAACAGGCGGTATGACACCGAACTCAGGAATAACCTGCGATACATTGGCGATTGTCGTTGCTGTTCCGAAGAAGAAGGTTGCTCCGAGAATTCCGAGAGGTTTCCACTGACCGAAAATCAGGGAGGCAAGAGAAAGGAATCCGAGACCGGCGACCGTGCCGTTGAACTCTCCACTATAGGTGACCAGAATGATCGCACCACCCAGACCGGCCATAGCTCCCGACATACCAACCCCGAAATAACGCATCTTGTACACATTCACCCCCGCTGAGGCTACAGCTGAGGGATGCTCGCCACAGGCTCTCAGACGAAGACCGAAGGAGGTCTTGTACAGCAGGTACCAGCTGAGGGCCCAGATTGCCAGTGCTATCCAGGTCGACCAGTAACTCTGGGTGAAGAAAAAGGTTCCGATACCCGGGATATCAGAGAGAACAGGAATATTCTTTCTCACGATACCGAGCATGATCCTGATATTTCCGCTTCCTGCTATCGTTCTGGCAAGGTAGACTGTAACAGCTCCAGCAAGCATGTTGATCGCTGTTCCGCTTATGATCTGGTCAGCCTTTAGGTTGATGGAGGCAAAAGCGTGCAGCATCGAGAACAATGCCCCGGCAAAAACACCGGCGAGCAATCCGATGGGGAGAGCCGCGACTCCGAGAGCCTGCTCACTCATGTGAATCGTGAGAGCGGATGCGAAATAGCCGACAAGCATGAGCCCTTCAAGACCGATATTCGTTACTCCGCTTCGTTCAGAATAGAGGCCGCCGAGTGCGGTCACGAGAAGAGGAATCGTATACGCTATCGCATACGGCATGATGAGTCTCATGAGCGTATTCCCGCTCACGAAAGCCATGATAACGAGGACTCCCGCTATGATAATGTAGACACCGAACCGGGAAAGAAATGATGTTTCACTGCTCCTGCTCATGCTGCACCTCCTTCCTCATCTGTATCTTGTTTCCTTTTCTTCCTGCTTCGTCCGACCGTGTCCCAGAATCGACTGAACAGCACACTGGTAGCAGTAAAGTAGATGATAGTCGCTATGATAGTATCTGCTATCTCAGGGGGGACTTCAGTCATTGCATTCATGAAACCCTTCCCTGACTGCAGCAGCCCGAAGAAGAGAGCTGAGAAGAAGACACCCACAGGATTACTTGCTCCCAGAAGTGCTACCGCAATGCCGTCAAATCCCATCTGAGGAAGTACCCCGATCTGGATATTTCTTGAATACCCGGTATAGTAGGTCAGTCCGGCAAGCCCTGCAAGACCGCCGGCGATCATCATCGAGATGATAACATTCCTGTTCACCTGAATACCTGCATACTCAGCGCAGAATCTGTTGGCACCCACGGCCTTCAGCTCATAGCCGAGTGTTGTACGGTCGAGAATGAACTTGATCAAAAGCACGCCGGCCACAGCGACAAAGATTCCGAGATTGATGTATCCACCATCGAACAGTTCGGTAAGCCATGGAGAGCGGAGAGACTGCTCAAGGGCAATCGACTTCGACTCGGTCTCCAGTGAAGGGCCTTTAAGGAAGGCGGGTACGTAATAGTAGATCGACCAGTAGGCAATCCAGTTCATCATGATGGTCGCAACAACCTCATGTACGTTGAATTTCGCTTTCAGGAATCCGGGAATGATTCCCCACACTGCTCCGGCAAGGAGCGCTGCGAGAATGATAACGATAAGATAGAGGACTCTGGGAAGGTAGACATTGTGAGCAACGATGGTCGCTGCAAGTCCCCCGATCAGCATCTGTCCCGCTGCTCCGATATTGAACAGTCCTGTTCTGAAGGCGAAGGCCACCGATAGACCGACAAGCATCAGTGTCGTGGCAGTCGCTATTGTATTGCCGATACGTTCGATTGACATCAGTCCACCGCGGAAG
>JAFGUP010000010.1 GCA_016938475.1 Sphaerochaetaceae bacterium | reverse complement strand
CTTGAGCCGTGTTACCGGAACAATTCCAATCCAGCGATGGAGTTTGCTCGCAAACTCCCAAGCTCAAGCGTCAGCTTGAGCCCGGATCACGGCTTCGTTTGAACCATGTATTGCTGTGGGTCGTGGGATTCAATATCTAAGCACCATGGGAAAAGCATTAAGCAAATTCAGGGTGATTTGCCTTGATCCAATCGCGATACCTTACCAGTAACATCTCAGCTGTTTCCAGTGCACAATCAGCTTTGCTTTCTGATACAACGCTGGCGAAGTCGTAGATCGACTGATGTCTGGCCTGGCGATAATTCTGAATTTCCCGTACTTCTTCCGGAGAAAGACTGATTGTGTACTGCAGTGAAGCGATACTCTTGTAATGATGGCTTTTTGATCCGCTTCGGATACGGAAACCACAAACAGCGAGAGAAGATCGAGCAATACTCAGACATGCTGCGTAGGCATGGGTCAGTTTGCCTTCGGAAGAAGAGACCGATTTTGCATCAGTAATCTCACGCTCTGCAACGGATAACAATTCTTTGATTGCAGATGAGTTCGGTTTCTCTTGATTCAAGTCATCCCGATTGTTCTGAACCCATTGCTCTAAGTTCATCCTCATCCCCGATCAGCATTATTATTGGTTTCTCCAATACATTCATAACGAAATGATTGTGCTCAAGTAACTTATTAGCATACTCCTCTTCTGAGTAAACAACTGGACTAATATCACGGCTAAGAGTCTTCTCAGCTGGAAAAAGAACTCTCGATACTTCAGTGAAATCGATGTCGCCTATCGCAAACACATCGATGTCACTTAACCCATCAAGATTCCCGCTGGCAGAACTCCCGAAAATGAATGCGTATGAAACATCTTCAAGGTTAGAGAGTGCTGACAGCAATACATCAGCTACTCCGGCAGTCTTCACGATGAGGTTATGGATTTCATCGTATACTGGGCAATCATGATTTGCACTGTAGATCACCAGGTTTGCTCTCTCTTCTCTAACCAGGATGCCTACTTCCGCAAGAGCATTCAACTCTCTTGCGACGGCACCCCTGCCACCCTGGATACACCTTGCAACCTCACGCAGGTGATATTCCGTGTCAGGATGTGTGAAGAAGAGAACGAGTATTTTCTTTCTGATCTTCGAAAACAACACATCAAGCATATATGTCCCCATTTCAGGGACAAATGTCCTAAAATTTAGGACGATTGTCAAGTGGTAAGGCTGTAGGATTTGTGTGAATTCTAAGTGATGATAGTTGCTAGAATGAAATCGGGAGCACCAAATGGTACTCCCGATTCCGTTGGTAGCGGGGACAGGATTTCCTTCGACTCGTTAGCACTCGCTCAGGATAAATTCACTATTCAGATCAATGATCTGAGGTTCAAATAATTCGCGTTAGTAATAAAACAGGGGATACCAAAAGGCATCCCCTGTTTCATTGGTAGCGGGGACCCGTTTTGGAGCCGATTTGATACATGCGCCTGTTGTTACATCACGCTGGAAGTATGTGACTGCAAAGCAGGGAGCTAGGAAGATGAAGCGGATAGGGATACTGCAATAGATGATCCCTAACATTCACACTTTACTCCCCGAGGAGAGTAATACTCAGAGAAACCCCCTGATTACCCACAACAGTGTAAACCCCTGCAGGCAGTCTGGAGCCGGAAAAGCCGGTACCATTCCATAAGCCGCTGCCATTGGAAAGGGATACATAAGCAACCAGCCTGCCGGTTATGTCAAAGACCCGGAGTTCCATGGAATCAGTACCCTCAAGATAGAACTGAACACTGCCACAGGAGGGGTTCAGCGAGGCCCTGAGTGATACTACCTGCGGTTCTGTGTTAACCTCATGCTCTATACTCAGGAAATCGTGATCGAACCAGCCGAAGGTCGGATAACCTCCGAGCACGGGTTCGGTCTCTCCCTGGCTATAGATGATGTAGAGATTCCCCATATCATCAACTACTCCATCGATGTGCTTAACATCTTCTGGATTCTCATCGCTGTAATCGTAGGCTACCTGCCAGTCCTGCAGGATATCACCTTCTCCATCTATAAGCATATAGAGTATCTGATTATCTTTCGCCGAATCCGTCCAGCAGAGGTAATACCGATTCGTTCCCGGGAGTCTTCTTAAAATGAAGCTTACGCTTATGTACATCTCAGGTGGAACATCAGAGACTATTACCTTCTCATCGATCAGCAAGTTTCCTGTAGTCTTGTCCAGTTTCCACAGCACATAGCTGTCCGCAACATCCTCGACAACCATCAGGTTGCCATCCGGATCCAGGTTCAGTTCCGGATCACGGCTGCATTCAGGATCTCCGGCAACGAAGTTGGTCAAAGGTACAACAGTATTCCCCTCAAGATCATACTGCAGGTAAGAATAGTTGTGAAGAACCGGATCCTGAACCACCACGTGCACTCTGTTGCCGTCCACAAGCAGGACCCCACCCGCATCGGCACCATCTATCTTCCACTCGTACTCCGTTATGAAGCCGGCGCCGGGGGCTGGTGTCCAGACGGCGTAGTAAACCTCGCCGCCGTCGTTGTACAGGACATGCAGGCGCCCAAGACTGTCGGGACATGCCCGGATGTATGGATAGAGCGTATACGTCGTAAAGAGATATGTTGCAGGAGTGATCTCGCCACCGTCTTCAAGGCTCCGAGCTGCATAGTAGACTGGATCGTACTCTCTCCAGAAAGCCATGAGGCTGTCACCCATAGTCAGTTCTGAAAGGTAGGGGCTGTTGGTATCTCTTGATATCATGGTCTCTGGATAGACTGTTGTGCCATCCAGCAGAAATATCTTGTAGCCTATCCTGCTTTCATCATTGAATCCTGACCACACCATGTGGAATCTTTCAAGAGAGTCTCTGTTGATGAACTGGTTCCGTCTTTGAGTGTTTGCAGAGTCAGTGACCACTATTGGATAGCTCCACCCGGGACTCGGCGTGACTCCCTGAAGCGCGAGTAGCAGGAACAGCAGGCCTGTCATTCCAGTACCCCTGTTCTTCCGCAGTCATGCTGGAACTGCACCCATGGAGCATAGCCGGTGCTGCAATCTCCAAGTTCCCAGCAGTGGAGAAGACCGTCACTGGTGCCGAATACGATCTCTATGCAGCCGTCACGGTCGATATCCGCAATGCTGAAGCCACCAAGAGCCGACACTTCCTCAGGAAGTACTATCGGGAAATCCAAGTTATCAAGGATTTCTCCATCTGAACCATATGCAAGCAATGAGTAATCACCAGAAAGCAGAGTAACGAACAGAGCATCGGAGTCATCCACGTCATCCAGATCACCCAATGCAGTAGGGCTGGTTGGAGATCCATAGACGGAACCAGAATACACTTCTGTAGGCCAGTTATCCAGCATCTCTCCTTCATCATTCCATGCAAGACACTGCATCTCTGAAGGAAGCACGAATGCGTCAGCACCTGTTACTAAGGGGTCCCAGTCAGCAAAGACACCGCACAGAAGACTGCCTGCGCTGGTATCTCCCTCATCACAGTCATATACCTGAATGGAGCCATTGAACTCAACGAGCATAGCAGGATCGGAAGACCCAGATACGTAGCTTCCGAAGGAATACCCTACTTCCTTCCTGCCAGCCAGCTCCCCGGCAGCGACGTATGAAACATAAGGTGATACGTTCCAGTTATTTGAGTACGCAACGCTGTCAGACGACCAGTCGTATATATCGATGTATCGATCTACAGTTGATACCCCCAGGCTGTTGTAGCTGTAAGCCACTTCCTCGTAAGAATTGCCGGTAAGATCGGCGCAGGCAAGCGACACACCGGACCAAAGACCAGAGGACTGGAGATCCTCGTCT
The DNA here is from genome assembly GCA_016938475.1 of Sphaerochaetaceae bacterium. GTDB lineage: Bacteria > Spirochaetota > Spirochaetia > Sphaerochaetales > Sphaerochaetaceae > SABI01. Next base: position 549 of record JAFGUP010000010.1, on the reverse strand, counting down.
TCTATATAGATGAATTCTTCCCTGGTCGAGTGCCAGTAGTATAGCGCGATACATGCTCCATCCGCTGCACAGAGTTCCAGACCTTCTGTCGGATGCATGTTTCCGACAACGAAGCAGTCCCATGACAGATCATCCACACAATCAAGTATGCTGCCGGTGGAGCTTACCACTTTGATCCCCTCGCTGGAGTCCAGAAGCAGTTCAGTAGTTCCGTCATGATCAAGATCTGCCACCATTGGTTGTTCATCTGAGGAAAATCCCTGATTGCCTATACGCCAGATCACGGATCCATCGTTCTCATATGTAGTCAGAAACGTGCCGGTGAGGGCCACGATCTCTAGATCAGTATCCTCGTCCAGATTAACGAGCATCGGAGTGGTTCCCACAATCCCCTCGACGGATACAGGCCATCCTTCCTCGGTAGGGTATGTGTCATTCAACTGAGTATTGCATGAAGCCATATTGTTGCCCCTCCAGCTGTCGTCGCATTCCTCCAGGTAGTCTGCCTCTACGGACACGGTCAACTCCATCGGCGGGTCGAACCAGTTG
>JAFGUP010000096.1 GCA_016938475.1 Sphaerochaetaceae bacterium | reverse complement strand
GCTTTGAGATGATACTCCTGAGCACCTATGCGTAGAAGCATTTCACCTTCAAGTATATAGAGGAACTCATCGCCGTCATGCGTCGTTGTATGGAGACGGTGTTCATCCTTGCGGGTCACGAAGAAAAACGGCTGCATGTTCTTATCTTCCTGAGATGCTGCAAACGGGTAGATGGAGTACCCATTGGCCGTTGTAATGAGATTATCGGCAATCCGGTCCCCTGCATCATGCGTGATAGTCTCGTGATGCTCCTCATCAAGAAGGATGGATATCTTGATACTCAATGAATTAGCGATTTTTGCGAGGACACCTATCGATGGCATGACTTTGCCTTTTTCTATCTTCGAGAGGTGGCTTTTCGTAAAACCGCAGAAATCAGCAATGTCCTGCTGTGTCCTTCTCTGCTGCATTCGAATTTTCTTGATACGCAATCCGATCGCTACCTGATCCATAAGCAATAACCGAGTCTCCTTACACAAAAGTAGCTCATTCTACACTATTTAAATCTTTTAGCCAATGTAAAGTATATATCTGCCGCTAAAAAGACCTTTTCCAATTCGACACACTCATTCACGACATGTGCCATACTGGCCTTTCCCGGTCCGATACCGATTGTGGGTATATGCCGTTTTCCCGCAGACTCACTTCCATCGGTACAGAACTGATACGAGGAAAGGACGGGTTCAATACCGAGTTCACGGTACGCAGCCAGGGCGAGACTCACCAGTGGGTCACTCTCGGAAAGAGACCAGCCGGGATAGAATCTTTCAGAACGCAATCTTTCACCGGTATACGTCGGCAGTTCTTCAACCGCATAGGAAACCTGCGTCTGGAACGTCGAATCTGCAGCCTGAAGATATTCAATGGTATCAACGAGAGGCTTCAACACGCTTTCTCTTGTCTCATCCTCGATCAGACGCCTGTCCAGTGTTGCACGGCACCTGTTCGGTATGATACTCGTCCCCGGATACGGGGTAGATATCATATCAGTTGCAACCACAATTCCCTTCCCCAGCACATCTGATTCCACTACGGGCAGTTTCTGGAGCTGATGAAGCAGGGTGACCATCGTATCAATTGCATTCACTCCATGCTCGGGATGAGCAGAGTGCGCATTGATCCCTGCGGTTTCCACAACGATTTCCGCTCTCCCTTTCTGCCCGATGGCGATCTCCAGATCGTTCGGCTCACCGAGAACCACCGCATCAGGGGTTATCCTGTCCAGAACTTTCCCGAACCCGACTCCCTCGAAAATCTCTTCATATACGACAGCAGAGACATAGATATCTCCATGGTCAGCATCTTCTCTGCATCCGGCTGCACCATGAATCATCGCAGCCAGTGCCGCTTTCATATCTGAAGCTCCTCTGCCGTATAGACACCCCCGGTGTACAGTCCCATCGAAGGGATCATAACTCCATCTTTCCGGATTCGGGACATCGACAATATCCATATGACCTTCAAAGAGGATCGAACGGGAACTGTTGCCCCTGATCTTTCCGAGCACATTTCCGTAGGCATCAACACTGACTTCGTCATACCCCAGAGCATGCATCTCCGTGATAATCCGCCGTGCGACCTCCTCTTCGTTTCCTGAAAGACTCTTGATTCGGATGAGATCCTGAATAAAGGCAGTCAATGCTTCTGTATCTATGTGTGATTTTTTCATAGCACCTATATCCAGAACTTCTCTGTTGTTGTGAGAACTTCGACCCCATCAGCAGTGACAAGGAGGTTCTGTTCATAATTCACTGTACCGACCGAAGGACTGTACAGACATTTTTCCACCGCAAGATACATATGCTCCTGCACCGTAAGTGTCTCTTCAAGGACAAACCAGGGTCTCTCCCAGGTCATGCCGATCCCGTGTCCCCAGTGCGGAGGGAAGGCAGCATAGATCTCCTGAGAATCATTCTGGACTGAAGAGAGAGAAATCCCCTGTGTTCTCAGGTACTCATCTCCCTCCTTCACGATTTCACTGATCTTCCTACCGGGACGAATGGACTGAATTACCTGTTCACAGGACTTCGTAACCTCTTCGATCATCCTCCGCTGCTGCAGAGTCGGTTCTCCACCCACCACTGTGGTTCTTCCAAAATCACAGATGTACCCTTCATACAGGATTATCAGGTCCACCTTGAAGATATCACCCGTTTCGAGTAAACGCTTACTGTCGTACCCGGGAAAGTCCAGACTATGTACAGGCGTGTGGTCAGGTCCACCGTTGGTCACAACAAAATAAAGCACAGCACCGTTCGAGAAAACATAATCCATTGCAGGCCCGATGATCTGGCTCTCAGTCTTGCCGGCCTCGACGCCGCTCATGATAATCCGAACCGCCTCGCTCCCGATACGGCAGGCTTCGCGTATCGACTCTCGCTCCCTCGGGTGTTTGACAACCTGCATGTCGGTAAGAATATCATCAGAGGGGACGAGGGTGAGGCCGGGAAGGTTTTCCTGCATATACCGGAAGATCGTGAGATGGAGCGTATCTTCAAATATGATTCCTGCCTGTCCGGAATCCATGTGCAGTTCACGGGCGGTATCTGCAAGCAGCTCATGAAAATCAGGTGCATACCGAATGTCTTTGATCGCCACCAGATCCTTCCGGTACTCAGTTGTCGTGACAAGCAACACTGGTTCTCCCTGTGCAGGTATCAACAGCATCGAGTGAGACCTTCCACTCCAGAGAGGAGGATTGTCAGGAAGATAGCAGCGTTGCTGGTAATGGTTTGCAAAGAAGTCGGCGCCGGCAAAGCGGTCAAAGGTACCCCCACCTCTCGAGCAGATATACACTCCGGTAAGTCCTCTTTTCAATGCTTCCTGACGACACTTCTCCTGTCGTGTTTCAAACAACTCAAATGGCACATTATCTGCAAACATGATCTGCTATCTCCTTTTTCCGTTCTTAATGTGTTATTTCAGGAATTCTTCGACTTCTGTCTCAAGGCCTTCAAGAATCCCGGCAGCACGCTCACCATACTGATCTTTGAAGAAATCTCGCACTGGTGCCGCTGCCCGTTTGAATTCAGCAATCGATTCATCGGACAGATCAAGAACCTCGACATGCTCCTCAAGAATCTCTTTTGCTTTTGCATTTGCTTCATCCTGCAGCTCGTAGGCTACATCATGCATTTCAAGAATCGTTTCAGATACAATATTCTGAAGATCAGAAGGCAGTGCATTGAATGCTTCGTCATTCATGAAGACACCTTCAAGGTACATGATATGGTTCGAGAGAATCAGATAATCCTGTACCTCATACCATTTCATATCAACAAGAGCCCCGAGTGGATTTTCAACCCCTGAGACCATGTTGAGCTGCAGTGCACTGTACACATCGGTATAGGGAACCGGAGTCGGATTTGCCTGATATGCTTCGTAATTCTTAATAATCAGGGGAGTATCCATCGTCCTGAAAGGCATTCCCGTGAAGTCTTCCGGTGATTGTATCGCCCGGTTGCTGAGCCAGTCACTCGCACCCAGCGGCCAGAGGTCCATGAGCCTGAGGTTCTTTTCAGCATAGATCTCTGGAAGTTCTTCGGTGACAACAGTACTGGAAGCAAGGAAATCATAGGCATCCTTGACATCGGTGGGAAGAAGGTAGTGCAGAGCGAATACCTGCCCCTCGGGGATTATGGTCGCTACATTCCCAGGACTGACGATGGCCATCTGTGTGGAGCCGGTAAGCAGATGCTCGATGAGGTCAACTCCCACGCCAAGCTGTCCCACCTGGAAAATCTCAAACTGAATTCTTCCCTCGCTTTTTTCTTCGATCCGCCGTGCAAGTTCCTTCGCATAGAGGTCAGGAACGGTGTCGGCATACTCTTCATGGGTGATCTTGAAGGTGTAGACCTTTTCTGGGTTCTTCGTCTCCTGTGTATCTGCAGAACCGGTAGAGGCTTTCCCTCCGCAGGACATCAACAGTACGAGCATGACCACAGCCAACAGACTTAATGCAATTTTGTGTTTCATCGTATTTCTCCTTTTTACGTAAAACTTCATATTTCTTAGATAGGGCGAGTGTATGTCATAGTGCCGATCATCCCATGAGGTTCACAAGAAACAGTGAAATTTCAGGGAACGCCGATATCAGGAGACATGCAACAAGCAGAATCGCGATATACGGCCCCTCATTTCTTATGACAGTGAGAAACGGTTTATCGAAGATTGCACTGCAGGTAAAAATACTCGTCCCGAACGGGGGCGTCCCTGATCCGATAGCTACCTGAAGTGTGATGATAATTCCCAGATGCACCAGATCGATACCAGCTGCCGCTGCGATCGGGACAAAGATCGGGGTAAGAATCAGAATCACAACCACAGCCTCAACGAACATACAGCTGATGAAAAAGAGGATATTCACAACAAGAAGAATCATGAATACTGAAGGGGCTTCCCCCAACAATCCCGTTGTAAGCAGCTGAGGTACCCGTGCATACGATATCACCCAGGAGAAGGCACCTCCGACAGCAACAAGAATAAAGACTACCGTGGTGATGATACCGGTCGAAAGAGCTATTCTGTACAGATCCGACACCTTGATACTCTTATACAGGAACACCTCAACAATAAGAGCATAGAGTACGGAGACCGCTGCCGCTTCGGTTGGACTGAAAATCCCGGAATAGATACCTCCCATGATAATAATGGGAAACCCAAAAGCAAAGGAACTCTTTTTTGTCACGTTCCAGCGCTGTGAGAACGAGGCTTTCTCGAGTCGGGGAATCTTCTTCACCTTCGCGTAGACGGCACTGTATATACCGAACATGACTAAAATGACAGCTGCAGGTCCCAGACCGGCGATGAACAGTTTCCCGATCGATGCGCCGCTGGCAACCCCGTAGACCACCATGCCCAGGCTCGGCGGGATCAGATATGCGAGATTGCTTGAGTTGATGATCAGTGCCATGACTTCGCTGTCGGGATACCCTCTCTCCAGCAGCTTCGTCCGCACAGGTCGGCCTACGGCAACTACTGTAGCCTGTGTCGATCCGCTGATAGACCCGAATAAGGCACAGGTCAGGCTGGTAGTTGTCGCCATACCTCCCGGCAGATGTCCGACAAAACTCTCCACAAAATCGAGCAATCTGTTCGAGGTATGACCCGTTGTCATGATATCTGCTGCCAGCATGAACATGGGAATAGCCATCAGCACCGGACTCTGTACGCCAAGTACCATCTGCTGGACCACAGTAAACAGTTTTACATCAGGCATGAACATCATCATGTAATAGAGTGTGGAGAACAGCATCGTCATAATCATCGGGAAACCGAGTAGAAGAAGCAGCACCATAATAAACAGTAGACTCATTACCATATTATTCCTCCATCGCCGGTTTTTCTGTTCCGATATATACTTCCGGAGACTGTATGTTGATGACTATGTTCAGCAGATACTGGATAGCTCCCAGTGCAAATCCTACAGGGACGATTACAACCCGTATCCATGCGGGCATCTCCAGTGCCGAGGTCACCCTGCCGAGCATTTTCGTGTACTCTATATATTCGATCGCGATATAGCAGACATATACGTAGGTAATCGCCGTAACGACAGAAATGAGGATTATCAGGACTTTCTGAACTTTTTTCGGAACGGCATCAAAGAGGGCGGACATTCTGATGTGGCGGCCTTTTTTTGCCGCGTACCCGATCCCGCTGAAGGTTGCCAGAATTATCAGCGTAACACCGATTTCATCTGCAGCCGGAATACTGTGAGAAAACACCTTCCTTGCTATCACATTCGATACAAGGACGATAGCCATCAGAAGGATGCTCGCACTCAACAGCCATTCGGTGAAAAGTGAAACATAGGCATCTATCTTTTTCAGTATGTTCATACGCCCTCCACTTAAAAGATTCTTATTCTACTCTGTCAACTATGCATCAACATGAATGCATTGTCAAATGTTTTTTTTCTGTGCAAAAGAATAATCACAGAAGAGCACACAGTCCCTCACTGCAGAACGATGCCATCTGAGAATCAATGACAATGTGGATCGAAGATGATCAGTGAAAGGAATATGCGGGAGAGGGGAAGATGTGCAGCACGTACAGATCCCATGCAGGAGGATATATCAGATTCCGCTCTGATGCCTTCAGGAGCAAGAAATACCTATTCGTTTCATCTGATCAGATTGAATATGTGGTATAGTTCTGTCCCGTGGTGCACAACGGTCTGATTGTCACGCCACCTATACAGGTGGCGCTCGGAAGATCAGAAATAGCGGG
>JAFGUP010000095.1 GCA_016938475.1 Sphaerochaetaceae bacterium | reverse complement strand
CACGTTCGGGAAGGATGATCTCAGCGCCGATCTTCTCGAGGACACGTCCGTGTGCATCGCTCATCGCCTTGCTGATGACTCTCGGAACGCCGACCTCCTTGACCGTGAGAGTCGCGAGAATATTCGACTCGATGTCACGACCGATGGCTATCACAACCGTACCGCAGTCACTGATACCCGAATCCTGGAGCACTTCTGCCGTGATAGCGGAGACAAGATGTGCACTCGTGATCTCATCCTTGATGCCATTGAGCTTCTCCTCATCGTTGTCAAGCACGATCACGTGCTTGCCTGCATGCACAAGCTCAAGAGCCAGTGCGGTACCGAACAGACCTAGACCGATAATCCCATAGGCATTCCTGTCTACATGTTTCTTTCGCATCGTCGTGAATCCTCCTTCAGCCGATGAATACTCGTTCCCTGATATATCCTATCTTCGATTCCTTGCGAAGTATCGTAGAGGCTATCGTGATCGGCCCCACCCTTCCAATGAACATCGAGACCATCAGCACACCTTTCGATATCCCTGAAAGGTAGGGAGTGACACCTGTAGAAAGACCGACAGTGGCAAAGGCGGAGACCGATTCGAACAGAAGTGAGAAGGGAGAGAATCTCCCTGTCGAACCCGATGTCATCATATGTTGCTCAGCAGCGAGGAGGACACCGGTACCTCCGATCACGGTGAACAGTCCCAGAGCAAGGACCTGGTAGGCTCTCTGAACGCTCTGATCATCGATTGCGCGGGTAAAGAGTACCACCTCCCGTGTTCGTTTCAGAGGATTCAGTGATAGAAGGATGGTGAGCAGAGTCGTCGTCTTGACACCTCCTCCGGTCGATCCAGGGGAAGCTCCGATGAACATCAGAGTCATCAGTATCAGCACTGAAAAGGGTCTCAGTGACCCGATATCAAGGGTGGAGAAGCCGGCGGTTCGTGCAGTTACACTGAGGAACAGTGCATCGGGGAGTGAAATATCACCAGGCGCAAGGAACAGGAGTGCTCCGACAACCAGCAGCAGCAAGGTGAAACTGTAGACCATCTTTGAATGCATCGTCATCTGCTTCCAGGAAAACCCCGAACGGATGGTATCGGCAATGACAAAGAAACCCAGACCTCCGGCAATGATGAGAACAGCGGTGACCATGATATACAGACCGTCATCAGAGAACTGCGAGATAGAGGAGAAGGAACCCATCAGGTCGAATCCTGCATTATTGAAAGCACTGATAGCATGAAACAGCGAATACCCTGCCGCTTCGAGAGATCCCATCAGCGGTCTGAACGACCGATAATAGAGAGCTGCGCCTGCAAGCTGAAAGACAGCTGAGCTCAGCACCACCGTCTTGAGGACAGTGAAAGTTCCCTTGAGAGACCCTATATTGTAGGAAGCCTGCACGATGGTTCTCTGAGAAAGGCCCACACGGAATCCGAGAAACAGGGCCGTCGAGACGATCAGACCCGCCACCCCCATTCCCCCGATCATGATCAGCACAGCGATAACCGTCCACCCGAAGGGGGCGTAGACCTGATGGACATCCACCGTGGTGAGGCCGGTCACACACACCGCACTGACTGCGGTGAACAGAGCATCGAGGAAGGAGAGGTCGATACCCTCGTTACGGGAGGCGGGGAGATACAGCAACAGGGAACCTGCTAGAACAGCGGCAAGGAACATGAGGAACAGGTACCGTGCAGGGGAGAGAGGCCTTCTGATGTTCGCCGTCATACCTGTGTATCGTAGCACTGATGCGTGAGTGGAATCAATGATAATTCTCTGTATATTGTTGT
>JAFGUP010000001.1 GCA_016938475.1 Sphaerochaetaceae bacterium | reverse complement strand
TGGTTTCAGCCTGCTACTAGAAGCAAAGCACCTTTAATGGTACGATAGCGTATATTCAGGTGAGGGAGTACGCAGTATGCAGGCAATTATACTCGCAGCAGGTATGGGGAAAAGGCTCAAAGAGCTGACTGCCCATGAAACGAAGTGTATGGTCACGGTGAACGGCGTAACTCTAATTGAGCGGGCTCTCACACAGCTGGATTCTCTGAACCTCTCCAGGATTGTTCTTGTCGTGGGCTATCAGTCAGAGTCCCTTATCAGCTTTATCCGTACTCTTCCTGTCTCTACTCCCGTTGAGATAGTTGATAATCCTATCTATGACACAACAAACAATATCTATTCTCTCTTTCTTGCTCGAGAGTACCTTCTGAAGGAGGACACTCTTCTTCTAGAATCAGATATCATATTCGAGAAGGGTGTCCTTGATGCTCTCGTAGATGATCCTTACCCGACCCTTGCACTCGCGGCAAAATACGAAAGCTGGATGGATGGAGGTGTGATTACAGTTGATGACGATCATATCATTACCGATTTCCTGTCCAAGACACAGTTTAATTTCTGCCGCAGACATGACTATTATAAGACGGTCAATATCTATAAATTCGGTGCAGACTTCTCAAGAAGTTTTTACGTGCCTTTCCTCGAGGCGTATTGCAAGGCATTGGGGAATAACGAGTATTATGAGCAGGTATTGAAGGTCATCGCGCTTGTGATGGATTCGGGAATCAAAGCGAAGATTCTCGGCAATGAACTCTGGTATGAAATCGATGACCTTCAGGATCTCGATATTGCCCAGTCTCTGTTCACGGAAACAGCTGAAGAGAAATACAGAAAACTCACGAGCCGTTACGGTGGATACTGGCGATATCCTGCTCTGCTAGATTACTGTTATCTGGTGAATCCCTATTTCCCTCCTCGGAGACTTATTGAGGAAATGACTTCGGAGTTCCCGACTCTTCTTTCTCAGTACCCTTCGGGTCAGGGAGTGAACAGCCTTCTTGCCGCAAAATATTTCGGTGTGAAGGAAGAGAGGGTAGTTGTCGGAAACGGAGCTGCAGAGTTGATTAAATCCCTTGTATCTACTTTCAGCGGAAAGACCGGTGTGGTGAGACCATCATTCGATGAGTATGCACATCGAATGAAAGAGGATTCTGTCATTGCCTTCGTCCCCGATACACGGGGCTATACATATACTGTCGACGATCTGATCAGCTATTTCTCTGGAAAGGGAATTTCGTCTCTCGTCATTATCAATCCTGATAATCCGAGCGGTCACATGCTCAGGGAAGAGGATGTTGAAAAACTTATCGAATGGACAAAGAAGGAAAGTATATCTCTCGTTGTTGATGAGTCCTTCATCGACTTCTCAGATAATGGGCCTGAGGCGACTCTCAT
>JAFGUP010000094.1 GCA_016938475.1 Sphaerochaetaceae bacterium | reverse complement strand
CTTCATCCAGCGTTTTATGTGAATGGATCTCCGCGGGCATTCCAAGTAGGAAAATACCTTTCAGCAAGGCTTGGAGGCACTAACACCTCCGTCTCTTTGTATGGCATGACACCATCGTATTCAATAACTCTGGACCAGATTCTTGCTCTGTGTAATGCGATGGGAAACAGTTTTGCTTTAAGCACAAATGCAATCTGGTCATATCTGACTCTACTTTCCATGCGGCTCGCCTTCCAACCAAGGGGAAACAGTTTATACGGGAAATCACATGCCGCTGCGGAATATGCAGAATGCGCAACCATAAGCGGGAACAACGTGTATCTTATGAAAACAGGTACAGGCCCCGAGGCGTGGCAATTATTGGGATCCATGTTTGAACCAGCTGACCTGGTTGGCAATGGGTTCGAGCGATATGCCGACCTGAAATACCAGGACGGAAAATGGAGAATTGTTCCTGACAATAATGCTGCGGTAAGCGGAGTTGACCTGAGCGCGTCCTCCTCCTTGTTCAAAGAAATGGATCAGACCGGAGCTCTCGTGACACCTGGAACAGAAGGCACGCTATGCTACGACTATGTGTCTGCTCCTCCTGCATCCGGTAGTGCTGCATTTGAAATCGCCTCTTCGGTTATAAACCAGCAACCTGATGGAACTCCCTACGGAGGAGTAACGTTCGCGAGCCTTGGAACAAGAGATGGGGTCACAATACCAGCGTTGGCAAAGGAACTGCTGCTTGCACCCTGTGCCCAGGCACCTGCTGGATACAACACGATGCGCAATCTTGGAGAGATGACGCCTTATGCTGGCGGGAGCCCGAGCAGCGGCGGCAACGCTGGGCTCGGGTCCCGTAACGGCTACTACTCCCGGTCCGGCACGAGCATGAGCATTGTGTTTCGTGTCTGCCGCTTAATCTAGTCTCATGTCTTCTGGACTCTTCTCTTTGTGCTCTTGCGTGTTGCAAGAGCACTCGAAAAATTTTTATAGGTGAACTAATGGCAAAATATGAAGAAAACAATCCAGTATTTCAGACGTTAACGAAGGCGGTACGCGAGGTAGTGCTTTGCTACAATTCGATGCCGAATGCATATCGCATACTTTTCGGATCGGTTATTTGTAAAGAAATTGGAGAGTGCGGAACCTACCTGAATGAGACTGTTTTCCAGAAAAATCCTTCCACAATGCTTCGAAAACTGGAAGTGGCCGATCATCATTTGCAGAATGTAAAATTCTGGGTCAATCAAGCACCAAACCTTTCAATTATAGCGAAAGGCGGAATCGTTAAATACTCAATCCCTTTGGAAAGATCTGCATGCTGCTCCAGAGTCTTGAAGGAATTGGGATGTCTGATAGGAGGATGGCAGTCAACTCTCACTGATCGCAAGGGGCGTCTGTGCAACAATGATGGGTCTTAGAACCCAGTTACTCCGGCCTTATGCTGGCGGGAACCCGAACAACAGCAGCAACGCTGGGCTCGGATACCGTAACGGCAACAACTCCCGGTCCAACACGAACATGAACATTGTGTTTCGTGTCTGCCGCTCTCTGCAGAATCCCGAAAGCTACGTGCCTAGGGCTGCAAAAAGGACAGGGGCCCTGGCAAGTGCAAATTTTCATGGCAGCAGGCGGTTTAAAGGGATTCCTACCGCCTTATTTTTTTTGGGTAGGTATATGAAGAAGGAAATTCTTAGTTGGGAAAATATAGATCTTGCATGGAAACTGGTACGTAAGAATCATCACCGGAGCAGGCAAGTGATAAGATTCGAAAAGGACCTGCTTAATAACCTATGGGATCTAAGAGAAAGCCTCGATTTGATGAATTGGAAACCAGGTCCATATAGAATGTTTACGATCTATGAACCAAAAGAAAGGTTGATAGCTGCTCCATGTCTCGAAAACAGAATCGTCCAGCAGATGTGGACAAATATTACGAACCCTATTTTTGAGTCAAGCTATATTGAACACAGTTATGCCTGCAGAGTTGGAAAAGGAATGCTTAGAGCGTGTCTCGATCTTCAGAGCAGCATGCGGAATCTTCGTAGAAATGAGGAATGGTTCGTATTGAAGATTGATTTTAGAAAATTCTTCCATTCAGTGAACCATGAAACCATCAAGAGGATCCTTCGACAGTATCTCGATGACGATTTGGGTCTCTATATTGTGGACTCAATAATCAATAGCTATAACCCCGGTCTGCCTATCGGATCACTTACTAGCCAGATTTTAGCCAATGTGGTGCTGAATGAAGTTGACCATTACTCGCTTGATCGCTTGATGATCAAGAAGTACGGCAGATATATGGATGACATTTATGTTCTTGGTAATAACAGGGATGTTTTGGAAGACCACCTCGAACAAATAGCAGGTTTTGCCTCAAAGGAGCTTAACTTAGATGTAAATGGGAGAAAGTGTCGGGTTGTAACATTCAAGAAACCTTACAGTGAGGCTAATGGAATAGATTTCTGCGGGTATCGAGTTTACCCCGATAAGCTATATGTTCGTAGATCAACACTCAAGAGGGCTGTTCGACGCATCAAGGCAGTTATGGATAGAGTGAGCCAAGATCCAGAGTTGCTTACATATCTGGAAGACCTCCTGATTTCTGTCCATGGATTATTGAAATATGCAGACGACGATGCTTACACCAGGATGATCAAGCGGACTGTAATTTATGATGCTTACGATATGGTGAGAATTGGGTAGATTTTGCCTTCTGCTCGTTTCGCAATTTTCTCTGGTCAAACTGCGAAACCGCGAAACAGACAGCCTGATAAATAATTAAACGGATTGGTTATTTCTGCATTCTAGCTGTTTATTATGCGTTTACTACTCGTTTACAATTATTAAACAAGTTTTTGATTTGGTGGGTTGTGGACAACTTTCACCCTATTTTCACTTGGATTTCGCAATCTCTCTCAAGGTTTCTTGGATAAACCACTGTCATCTAATTCTGGATTTAACAAAAGGCCTGGGAAGTACCTGAACATTGCTGGAGAAGTGGTCAGGTCGACGAACCTCTCAAGTAACCAGCTCTTTTATGAGACGCGCTCTTCGGGGCGCGTTTCGTCGTCTCAACAGAAAGACGCCCCTCACGGCACTTTCTGGATTACGATGAGGAATATCCACGGTTCTTCAAATCTCCGTTTGTAACGTCAATCACTATCTGTGAGAATGATTGACGGTTCATGTGATATCAGTACCGGGCGATACGGTTCCATAGCATTCGCACCCCTCTGATTGTTTTCTTCCTGAAGGACACCTCGATCTTTCTCTAAAAAAAGTATGAGCGGGAAGGGGAAACGAGAGGGATGCGCCTTACTGCTGGCCTTCCCCATACGTAGACGATCGAAGATCTGTTGTGATACCAGTACCCTCAGAACAGATCGATGGAATCCTTTGCAACAGCCTCAGCAATCGTCTGTCTGTAGAATGTCTCCAGGAATCGCTTCTGCAGTTCCTTCTTCGACTCCTCGCTCGTGAGGATGCGTTCGAAGGCCTGATACAGTTCTCTTTCTGATGCTGATGTGGCCAGTCGCCCTTCTACATCCTCTCCAAGGTATGCCCCGTACGTGTAGTCGTATGAAAGCTGTGAATCGGCGTAGGGATCGTACTCGATCACATCGAAGAGGAAGAAGGTGTGATCGTTGAGTTGCTTCAGGTTCTCAAGTTCTGGCAGGCTTCCGTAGCTGCTCGGATCTATCTTCTTGACAGAGAATGGTTCCAGACCTGTTTCGAATCCCCAGTCGGGAAGGTCGATACCTGCCATGAGCAGGCTGCTGTTCAGGTTCATGCTGTTGACTCCGGCAGGAACTGTGTGAACTTTCAGGTCCCGAGGCTGCTGCATGGCATGAAGCTGGAGGCGTTTGGTTCCCGTGGGTCTGATGGAGTGCAGGGTGACTTTGCTTTTCAGTGCCCCGGTGACGTTGATCGTGCTGTCATGGAGGACCGAATCATTGGAGAGATCGATGAGTACCATCCTCACCTGTGATTCGCCCGCTGATTCAAGGGATGTATGTTCCATCTCCCAGGTTGCGATACTGAGTGACTCACTCTCCTTCCTCACTTTGACCGAGTACGTCGTCGAAGGCTCAATATGGAGCATCAGGTCAGCCCCATGGCCCCGTGCGAAATCCTTCGCATTGTGGTCGTCATCGACAGGTGCGGCATAGCGGGCTGGTACACGGACTGCTTCCACGAATTCACGCGAATCGAGAAGGTCCTCCAGATGGGAAACAATCTCCACGCCGTTGAGATAAAAGTTCGTATCAGGACCGGTGAAGACAAAGACTCGAACCGTAGCCTTTTTTACAGCCGAATCAAGGATGTAGGTAAACCTGGTTTTTAGATCAGGATCAAGCGAAAATGCAGTTCGAATCAGGAGGACTGCCTGTCGCGCACTTTCCCGTGTTCCTTTATAATAAAGGCTGGAGCCTTGGTTCAGGTAGAGTTTTGCAATTTCCTTCTGCACAGCATCCCGTCTTTCCTTCAGTGCCTCCGGGTCCGGAACAGGAGAGACTGAGGTGTAGTCGTTTTTCATATATAACGTGTGTATGGCGATGAGCTTATCGTAGAGAGCAAGGGCCTGTTCCTGTCTCTGCGGCTCCTCCTGTGCAAGAGCCTGTTCGATCGATGCATGCCATTCTCTGTTGGCGTTTGCGTAGCTCTGATCGAGGATTGTCCTGACTGCCGGGTCTCCGGGTTCCTCCTTCAGGGCTTCGAACGCATATTGGGCTGCCGCGAAGTAGTTACCGTCATTCAGTGCTTCCAACGCCCGCTCGCTCATCGAGAGGCAGGAGGTGACGAGGATGAGAGTACTCAGTATCAGTGCGAGTGCCTGGATCGTACGGATGTGACGTGACATGCATGCTCCTTTGCTGCCTGACGTTCGTATCTGAAAAGGTTCATCACTGGCATCAGGGTCTGAGATAGCCTCTGACATGAGGCCGCCTGTAAAGGCCTTTCGTCTTTTACGCATATCCGGCAGTCTATACTAGTATTTTCTGTAGGTTCAGTATCACTGAAGCAGATGGATTGTGCAAGGTTTTTTTCTAAAAGGCCTTGTTGTGTCATAGAGAGAATGTTACCTGAGAAGGACTATCACCGTCAGGTGACGACATTCACCGGTGTCCCATTCAGGTAGTTGCGAATATTATCACAGGCAATCTGTATCAGTCGTCTACGGGCTTCAACCGGTGCCCAGGCAACGTGAGGAGTGATGATGCAGTTATGCATCGCCAGCAGTGGATGGTCCTTTCGCATCGGTTCTTCTGCCAGCACATCGAGGCAGGCACAGGCAATGCTGTTTTCACTCAGTGCATCATGCAGCGCCTGTTCATCAATGAGAGCTCCACGGGAGGTGTTGATCAGGATGGTATGAGCTCTCATTGCCTTGAGCTCTTCTTTCCCGATGATTCCCGTACTCGAGGCATTCAGTGGTGCGTGCAGCGATATGATGTCGCTGGAGCTGCACAGGCTCTGTAATGACACATACTCACCGCCATCTTCAAGCGTCCGGCCGGTTCTGCGGGGGTGGTGGGCCTTGATGTGCATACCGAAAGCCCGTGCGATGCGGGCGACCCTGGACCCGATACTGCCGTAGCCGATAATGCCGAGTGTCTTATCGTGGAGCTCGCTGAGAGGCGACGATATATAGAAGGTGGGATCTTCACTTGCAACCCATTGACCACTGTGTACCCGGCGAGAGAACTCTCCCGCATGGTTGGTGGCTTCCAGTATCAGGGCGAAGGTATGCTGGGCAACCGAATGCGTACTGTACGAAGGGACATTGGTGACACAGATGTCTCGTGAGGAGGTGTATGCAAGGTCGATACCGTTGTATCCGGTAGCAAGCACTCCGATATATTCCAGGTTCCCTGCTCCGGCAAGTTCCCTCTTTGAGAGGCTGTAGTCGTTGGTGAGGACCATGTGGGCATCGCGTATTCGCTCAGGTATCTGTTGAGGAAGGGTCCTGTCGTACACCTCCAGCTCTCCCAGTTCCTCCAGGCACTTCCAGGACAGGTCTCCCGGGTTTGCTGTGTATCCGTCAAGAATCACTATCTTCATCTTCGCCTCCTGTCAGGGTATTGTGTGCATTGAACAGAAGATTGTAAAGAGACCCTGCAGGTAAAAAAAAAGAAATACCAGGCGAACTACTTGACGTTTTTCAGCCGGCATGGTACAAGTCCTTACGATTTCAAGTCTCCATCGTCTAGTGGTTAGGACACCGGGTTTTCATCCCGGCAACGGGGGTTCAATTCCCCCTGGAGATGTATATGCGGACACCCGGCTACCGGGTGTCTTTTACTTTTCACCGGCCCCGCATGCTGGTTGAACTGAAGGAGTGAGGACGGGATCTCTGTCTTGCGCGCAATCCCCTCAGACCTAATGATCTCATCTCATGAAATATGCTGTATCATTCACTGCATGTATGACTGTCGTAGATGTTGTCCAACTGTCATTCATGCGGTACACTGCTTTCAGTGTTCGGTTCTTGCCGAAGGCCGTGTTCGGGTGTTCCCGAACAAAAATGATATATGAGGTAACGATACACATATGAATACAGTGACTCTTCACGCAACTGACCTGGATGGATATCTCACTTCCCGGGATATCGCTCATCTTGATGAGATGCATGCCATCTATGAAGAAACGACAGACCTTTTCAACCGGATGGGTGACCAGTCTCTCCTTCACGATGCGGGAACAAAGCAGGAAATGACGCGTGTGTTTGAACGCATCGGCAGGTACCTGAAGCATGTGGTCTCTGAACAGGACAGGATCCATGTCTATTCATTCGAGACACCCAAAGAACAGCATGGGGCTGCCAGCCGTCTGATCTTCAAACTGAGAAAACCCCAGACCAGCCGTGAAGAGTTTCTCTATTACATTCAGAGAGCATACGAACTGCTGTTTGCTCATGTGTATGCTGACCGGGCACTTCCTTCAAAACGGTCGATCGTCACAAGGACTCCCGTTTCCTTTCCTATACAGAATTATGCGATTCACAAAATTCCTGATGTGGATCAGTTCATAGAGAATTCAGTGATGTGCGTCATGCTTCGAGGGGCGCTTTTACCCTCCATGATCATCTCCAAGGAGATTCAGGAATACTCAAGCAATAACTACATTACACCATTCGCGCTGTTTAAGATCAAGCGGGATGACTCCAAGAAGGAGAAGAATATGGACTACCTGCTTGATCTTGATCGTTCGTTCTTTGATCTTTCCCTTCTTGAAGGCAAAGACCTTGTCTTCGCAGATCCGATGAACGCGACAGGAGGATCTCTGGTCACGATCGTGAAATATCTGGAAAGTCAGGGAGTGAAGCCGAAGTCGATCCGGTTCATCACTGTGATTTCGGCTTTGAAGGGTTCTCTGAGAGTGGTGCGGGCTATCGAGAATGCTCATGTGCATACACTCTGGATGGACCCGATTCTCAATGAGAAAGCCTATATCCTTCCTGGACTCGGGGATGCCGGAGATCGGCTCAACGGTGAGGACCTTCCTGACAACCCGAGAAACATGATCCAGCTGATGGCTGATTACGGGACCACGATAACCAACCTCTACCGGGACCAGGTTAGGGAGGTCGAACTGACGGTGCTCGGGGGAAGTGGTAAGAGCTGAAATCCATGTTCAGACACATCCTTCTTCTTCTTATACTGTTGCCCGTTCTCGTTACAACCGGTTGCGTAAGTAGTTTATCGTACACCGAACGCTATGCCCGTTCGCAGAGGGCTCTGTATGAAGGAGATTACGAGAGCGCATCTAGAATCATAGGGGAACTGCTGTATGAGACCGGGACCTCAGTCGATACTCTGTCACTTGCGCTCGAACATGCTATCGTGACTATGGATGTGAGACGGGCACTCGAACTGATCGATCGTCTTATAGAGGTTGATCGGGACTCGTGGTACAGGCACTACGGGGTGAAGGCTCTTCTGTTGCTGGAAACGGGGCAGACGGGGAAGGCAGTTCAACTTTACCGTGAAATGCATCAGCGCAATCCCTACGATCTTGAGACCGGCCTCGCCCTGATCGATGTGTTGAGGGACCAGGGCAGGACCGAGGATGTTTTTGAGGTTGCACGTACCCTCTATACCTACCATCCAGAATCTATTGAAGTGATTGAGCTCCTTGCGAGCCTCTCCGATCAGGAAAGTTCGCCCTGGAGCGAAGTGCTGGCCTATGAAAAAACCCTCCGGTGACGAAGGGTTTTTAGCATCATAGATTGAGTGCGGTAAGGAAGCTCTCAGCAACTGCATCTGGTGCTGCCGAGGCATCGATGGTTCTGAGCAGGCCCTTTTCCTTATAATAGGTGATCAGGGGCTCTGTTGATTCCTGATATACCTTCAATCGGTTGCGGATGGCGTCTTCCTTATCGTCATCACGCTGGATAAGCGGCTCACCGGTATCATCATCCTTTCCCTCCACCTTCGGCGGATTGTAGATGATATGGTAGATCTTTCCGGTGCTCACACACATCCTGCGTCCGCTGAGACGCTTCACAACACTCTCTTCCGAGAGGGAAAAGTTGATGACATGGTCGATCTTCACCATCTTAGCAAGTTCGTCGGCCTGATAGACCGTTCGGGGGAACCCGTCAAGGATCATCCCGTTCTTGCAATCGCTCTGCGCGATACGTTCTTTCACCATATCGACGGTCACACTGTCAGGGACCAGCTCGCCGCTTGCAAGTATTTCCTTCACTTTGAGACCGAGAGGGGTCTCATTCTTGATAGCCGCTCTGAACAGATCGCCGGTAGAGATGTGTGGGATTCCAAGTTTCTCCCGGACGATTCCTGCGATCGTCCCTTTTCCGGCTCCCGGAGGCCCGAGTAATACTAGATTCATCTTCTGCTTTTCTCCTTAACCCATGAATAATCTGATGGAAGTATAGTGTGAAGAATAGCAGGTGATCAGGGGTTTGTCGCCCCTTAAAGAAAAAAGTGAAAAAAAATCTTGAGCCCCCTAGACACACTTATGTAAAACGGGTAGTATCCCATTCGTTGCCTGTTGCAACTGAGACTTGAACGAGTCGATAATGCGAAAAACAGACACAGAATAACAGAAAATCCTATTGACACTGGTTTCTGGTTGATGTATCTTAGTCGAGCACGCTCACAGAGAGTGCTTGGAAAATCCTGAGATCATGACGAGAACCATGTGAGAACGGGAATTGATTTTTTACAATGAAATAAGCGAAGGAAAGAGAGAAGTAGCAAGAATATTGCTAGACAAGTTTTTGCAAGGGATCATAGCTGTAAGGCTTTGATCACGTGTAAGGGCTTCCAAGTCAATTCACGAACGAAAGTGAAAAGCTAACGTTTGGTCATCCTGGAGACAGGGTGGCGCGAGAAGACAGG
>JAFGUP010000093.1 GCA_016938475.1 Sphaerochaetaceae bacterium | reverse complement strand
CCTGTCTTCTCGCGCCACCCTGTCTCCAGGATGACCAAACGTTAGCTTTTCACTTTCGTTCGTGAATTGACTTGGAAGCCCTTACACTTCCTCTTAACAAGATAATCAACAACCCCGAGGGGTAATCATTATCTGTATTTCCTTCCTTCTCTTCTCTTATATCTCTGTCAAAAATCTCTTAAAAACCATCGTGCCTTGTTTTGGGGCACCCGATCTTTATAGCAATAATCAAACGATCTTGTCAAGTGATTCACTTAACTTTCTATTGATTTATTTTGCTGCTGTTCCGCTTCAGCAACCCGTTTGAGTCGCTGTTGCGTTAAGCAACGAGTGGGATACTACCCGTTTTAGAACACTCCGTCTAGGGGGGTTTGAAAAAAAACTTGATTTTTTTTGTTTTTTACCCATCATCTCAATTTTCAGCGTGATAACGTGGAAAGAGCACCGCTTCTTTTCATAGCTGACACATAGGTAAAAAAGGATATGAGAGAGGCCAGAGCCGTGACTGTAAAGAGAGCCAGGAGCACCGGGTCCGCCATACTTTTCCAGCTCGCGGTCCGGATCAGACGATCAGCCGAGACATAGAAGATCCCTGCGATTCCGCTGACAGCGTACATCACTGCCTTCGTCTTACCCCAGATATTTGCAGCGACTGCCTTTCCTGTTTTCATCATGAGCATTCTCAGGAACACTATCGAGAATTCCCGGTACATGATGATAATGAATGCCCATACCGGCATGACGTCCACTGCTACGAGTGAAACGAAGTAGGTCAGACGTGCTAGAGTATCACTGAAGGGATCCATCACCTTACCGAGATCGGTCACCAGATTGTGTTTTCGTGCAATGATCCCGTCGGCAAGATCGGAGATCTCGATCAGGGCCCATAGAACAAGCATCAGTACAGCAGAGAGAACTCCCAGGTTCTCGGAAAACCAGACTGGCAGGAAAAAGGAGATAAAGAACAGGGGAGTCAGTATGATTCGTGCAACGGTTATTTTGTTCGGCAGGTTCATGGGATGCCTCCTACAGGTATTTCTGACGCAGATAGTCACTGAAATAGTGAGCTTTGAGATCTTCACCGGTCAGTTGGTGAAGAAGAGGTTTCGGGTCATACAGTGCACCTTTCTCATAGACATGCTCTCTCAGGTATGTGTGAATCGGTTCAAAATCACCCGTCCTCACCACATCTTCAATGTCTATCTTCGAGTTCAGTGTATTGGTGATCTGAGCGCCTACCAGGTTACCCAGTGCGTAGGTGGGGAAGTACCCGAACTCTCCCATAGACCAGTGGATGTCCTGCAGAACTCCCTCACGGTCATTCGTTATGTCTATCCCGAGAAGTTCCTTCATTCCTTCCCTCCACGCCTGTGGAAGATCCCTGACCTCAAGTTCGCCTGTAAGGAGTTTACGCTCAAGGGAGAAACGGAGGATGATATGAAGGGAATAGGTCACCTCATCAGCATCGACCCGAATCGCGGTAGGAGACACTTTGTTCACAGCCCGGTAGAACTGTTCAAGGCTGACACCTGAAAGCTGTGAAGGGAACAGCGAGGAAAACTTCGGGTAGAAGTGCTCCCAGAAGGCAAAACTCCTCCCGATGATATTCTCCCAGAAACGGGACTGGCTTTCATGAAACGACAGCGATGGGGCATTAGCGACAACGGTTCCCCGGTTGCCTTTAGAGGACATGCCCATCTCATACAGTGCATGACCACCTTCATGAATGATCGAGTAGATCGGACTGAGGACGCTCTTTTCCGTGTATCTGGTGGTTATCCTGATATCATCACTTCCCAGGGTAATCGTATACGGATGAGTACTCTCTCCTACGATCCCCCTGTCACTGTCAAAGCCCATAGCCTTCAAAACATCCGCATTGAACTCCTTCAGGCTCTCCTTTCCGTAACTCTGATAGAGAAAAGAATCCTCTACAGGCTCTCTCCCTCTCATTCTTTCCAGAAGCTGAGAGAGATCTTTCTTCATCTCGCCAAACAGAGTCGCGACCTCACCGGTCTTCATACCCGGCTCGAAGGAATCAAGAAGCGGATCGTAGGGGTCATCCTCGTACCCGTACCGATCGGCCTTCTCCCTGATAAAGACCACCAAGTCTCTTAACACCGGTTCGTAGAGACTGAAATCATCACACGCTCTTGCTTCTGTCCACACTTCATGCGCTCTCGCAGTCAGAACCGAGAAGTTGTGAACGAAATCACTACTCAGCTTCCCCTCCTTCAGAAGGGCACGGTATCGTTGGCGGACCACTGCCCGAGTATGCTCGGGTAGCTCATCAAAGCCCTCCGGTGCATCGGCCGATGCTCCCAGTGCACTCAGGATCTCTTCCATCTCACCAGAGGTAGCCTTGTTGTGAATCAGTGCGTCAAGGTAGCCGAGCTGTTCCCCCCTCCCGGATTTTGCTGCAGGTGGAGTTGCATCCTGATCCCATACCAGAGTGGACGATATGTGACTGAGCAGGACCAGTTCCCGATCAAGCGCATCGAGCTCGCGTATTGCCGCATCTTTGGTCATAAGGCTCTCCTTTAGAGGTCTTCGTGACTACCAATCTTCGCCACGAGAGACGAGACATACTCATCAAGTGTAATCCCGTTATCCTGCTTCCCTGTTCGGTAGCGGACACTGACGGTAAGATCCTGCTCCTCCTTCTCTCCGAGGATCAGCATATGAGGCACCTTCTTATTCTGAGCATTACGGATCTTGGCATTCATCCGGTCATTGCCGTCATCGATATATGCTCTGATACCCTTCTCCTTCAGTGCGGAAAGGATCTTCTGCCCATAGTCATTAAAGTGTTCGGCTACCGGGATGATACATACCTGCTCAGGAGATAGCCAGAGAGGGAAAGCTCCTGCGAAATGTTCGATAAGGACACCGAAGAAGCGTTCGATCGAACCGAGCAGTGCGCGATGGATCATGTACGGACGCTTTTCAGTACCGTCCTTGTCAACGAAGACCATATCGAATCGCTCAGGAAGGTTGAAATCGAACTGAACCGTTGACAGCTGCCACTCACGCCCGATCGCATCCTTTACCTTGAGGTCTATCTTCGGTCCGTAGAAGGCTCCACCGCCTTCATCGGTCTCATACTCGAGTCCTTCAGCTTCGATCGCCTTTCTCAGAGACTCGGTCGCAGCATCCCAGTTCTCCTTCTCTCCCACACTCTTGGCAGGTTGAGTGGAAAGGTATGCTGCAATATCGGTAAACCCGAACGAGCGAAGCATGAAGAGGCTGAACCTCAACACTTCACTGATTTCGCTCTCCATCTGATCAGGGGTACAGATCAGATGGGCGTCATCCTGAGTGAAGCCTCTGACCCGCATCAGACCATGTAGCGCTCCCGCCTTCTCATACCGATACACGGTACCCAGTTCCGCCCAGCGGAAAGGAAGTTCCCGGTAGGAGTGTTTTCCGTTGAGATAGATCATCACATGGAAGGGACAGTTCATCGGTTTCACATAATAGTCGGCCTTATCCATCTCCATCGGTGAGTACATGCTTTCCTTGTAGAAATCGAGGTGTCCACTGGTCTCCCAGAGCCAGGACTTACCGACGTGGGGAGTGCCGACCATCTCATACCCGTTCTTGTAGTGCTGGTCCTTCCAGAAATTCTCGATCGCCCCTTTCACCCTCATACCGCGAGGGTGCCAGTAGGCAAGACCGGGACCTGCTTCTTCATGAAAGCTAAATAGATCGAGTTCCTTACCGAGCTTTCTGTGATCCCTCTTCTCAATCTCTTCGAGCTGCTTGAGATACCCTCTGAGCTCCTTTGGAGTGTTCCATGCTGTTGCATAGATCCGGGTGAGCATGGGATTGGTCTCTTTACCCCTCCAGTAGGCTCCCGCGGTATTCAGGAGTTTGAAGGCCTGAGGATTGAGCTGTCTGGTACTCTCGACGTGCGGTCCCCTGCAGAGGTCAGTGAAGCCGCCCTGATTATAGATGGAGACCTCCTGGTCTTCAGGAATCGCATCGATCAGTTCCATCTTGTAGACCTGGTCGGCAAACATTTTCTTCGCCTCATCACGAGAGACAACGATCCGTTTGAACTCCTTATCCTCACTGATAATATTCTTCATTCTCTCACTGATTTCATCAAGATCGTCGCTTGTCAGCGAACGGGGAAGATCGAAGTCATAATAGAAGCCGTTATCTATCGCCGGTCCGATAGCGATCTGGGCATCGGGAAATATCTCAAGGACAGCCTCAGCCATCACGTGAGACATACTGTGTCGTACTCTTGCCAGTTTTTCATCAATCTGCTGTTTCATATTGTTTCATTCTCCTTCAGTTACAATAGAAAAAACCTTCATACTCTCATCCTCACACAGCCGTATCTCCACGACTCTGGTAAGGACGAGAACATGAAGGTTCATGTTTCCGCGGTTCCACCTTACTTCCAAGGCAAGTACTCTTGCCCCGGCTCCTTCATTGTGCCGTTTTCGCCGGCTTACGGCGGTACTATTTGAATTGAGGGTTCGCCTTCAAACACTCAACCGTTCACACCACAGCTCGGGAGTGGTTTTCACTCGGTCCGTGACGGGACTTTCTCAGCCTGGAAGCCCCTCTCTCATCACACGGTTCGCCGGTTACTCGTCTCCGTCAAAGCTCTTACCTTGAATATCTTCTTTATCTTTTCAATTGTCAAGAGTCAGAAAATGTAAGGCATGAAAGAGAGCTTACCGCAAGGAATCGCGATGACGGATCAGCAAGTTTTGAGATAGGTTCTTGCCTGATAGTCAGATAATTATCGCTGATCCTACCAACCACATGTCATGAAATATGGTACGTTGTGCTTTCGTATTGCATGACAACAACGCGGTTTCTACAGTATGGAATCGAGCAGTGCCGCAGTCCTGATCCATAGGTCAAGAACATCGTTCGTGAAGTGGCCTGCCTCGGGACTGTCGATATCCAGGACGGCAAACACCTTTCCTTCCCTGTGAAGGGGAAAGACACACTCACTCATGGACTCACTGTCACAGGCAATATGACCGTCAAAGGTATGAACGTCATTAACAATGACCATCCGTGAGGTCTCAATCGCTTTCTGACACACTCCGTGCCCTTTTTTCAGAAGAATACAGGCCGGTCTCCCTGCAAATGGACCGAGAATCAGATCTCCGTCATCCTTCAGATAATAGAAACCACACCAGTTTATGGTATCAAGAGCACCGAAGAGTAATGCGCTCACATTGGCAAACAGGGCATTCACGTCGAGAAACGATGAGGTATCCACACCCCGGGTAAAGGCTTCCACCTGTGAGAGCAATTCGTCAGTCAAGGTGTTCTTCATCTCCATCATCAGGATGAGACCCGTCGTCCCCTTCCATGCGACGCCTGCACTTTGCCGAAAGAACAGCAAAGCTTGTAGCAAGGTCGGTCCTCTGCAGGACAATATCCTCAGGGAGGCGGAGATCCTTGGGAGCAAAATTCCATATTGCACGGATTCCGGCATCGACAAGGAGGTCGGCTACCTCCTGAGCAGCTTCTCCGGGGACAGTTATCACAGCAATGTGAATGTCAAATGTTTTGATATATTCCTTGAGCTCGCTCATGGGTCTCACGAAAGTCCGACCGATCGGCAGTCCTACCTTATTCTGATCCTGGTCAAAGGCGGCAACTATCTGCAGCCCGTAGGTGCTGAACCCGTCATACCTGCTGAGAGCAACACCAAGGTGACCGGATCCGATAATGATGGCATCGGTTGTATTGTTCCAACCCAGGTTCTCCGTGATGGCTTTGATGAGTTCATCGATCCTGAAGCCGACTTTCGGCTTCCCCTCCACTCCGGTGCCTGCCATGTCCTTTCTCACCTGAATGGCAGTGAGTCCGAGGTCCCCCGCGAGCCTGGTTGCTGAAATCCAGCTCTCACCATCTTCCTTATACTGCCTGAGAAGTCTCAGATATGAGGGAAAGCGCTTAATTGTAGGTATCGATATCATCCCTTGTCCTCCGTCTTCTTCGATAAGGAATCATACGACCCCCCGGGAACCATGGTTCCAACCGAATCAAGAATCAGTGACGGTCTGTAGGCGAATACCGAGGGAGTCTCTCTGTGAGAGACACCGGAGAGGACCAGAACGGTATCGATTTCGGCCTCTATGCCGCTTACTATATCCGTATCCATCCTGTCCCCGATGATGGCTGTCTCTTCCCTCATCGCCTCGAGCCGCTTCAGACCTTGTCTCATCATAACAGGATTTGGCTTTCCGATAAAGTATGGTTCTACGCCGGTCGTTTTCGCAATAGGAAGGATAAGAGAACCGGTTGCAGGAAGTATTCCGTGCTCTCCGGGTCCGGAGGTATCGGGGTTAGTCCCGATCAGTTTCGCCCCCTTTTCTACCAGCGAGATCGCTTTGATGACCGTTTCATAGCTGTAGGAACGGGATTCGCCGACCACCACATAATCTGGATTGACATCGTTCATCGAATAGCCCGCATCGTACAGCGCGTTGATCAAACCCGCTTCTCCGATGACGTATGCAGATCCTCCCGGTATCTGAGAGGCAAGGAAACCTGCGGTCGCAAGAGCAGAGGTATAGAAGTGCTCGGGCGCAATATCAAGGGAGAGTCGTTTCATCTTCACGTGAAGTTCATAGCGACTCCGTTCACTCGAATTGGTGAAAAAAAGATACTTCTTCCCGGTCTTCTGCAGCCAGGTGATAAACTCACCGGCTCCGGCAAGCAGTCGGTTTCCGTGGTAGATCACCCCATCCATGTCACACAGGAATGCTCCTTTGCAGCGAATTGATTCGAGCTGCTGCTCGTCACTGCAGAATCTGTGACTCTGTTCCATCACCTGCTCCTTTATGTAGAGTATCCATCACGGTGCGGATATCCTCTTCCGGGGTACTTGTTCCTGCTGTGATGCCTACTGATTGATACTGAAAGATGTCGATGGGAATCTGTGAAGCTTCTTCGATATGCCACACCGGCACTTTCCGGGATTCTACAAGCTCAGCCAGAGCTCGAGTATTTGCACTCATCTTCCCCCCGACAACAAGAACCGCCTCCACCTCGTCAATCATTGACAGAAGTGAATCATGCCTGCGCTTCGTCGAAGGACAGAGAATGTTTGCCTGGACGATCCTGTCGGGGAACGCGTGGTTAAGACGCTCCAGGATCTGGTGGAAGAGCTCGTGCTCAAAGGTTGTCTGCACGACGGTGACTATCGTTCCCTGAGAAGGAACATCAAGGAGGTTTACTTCATCAACACTCTGCACGATCTGCACGGGAACAAACCGACCGGACACACTACGAACCCTGCTGAGAGCCTTGACCTCGCTATGATTGTGGAGTCCGATTATGAGTACGTGTTCGTCTTCACTGACGCTACGGATGATCGACTGGGAATGAGCGACGGTGCCACAGGTGCCGTCAATGAGAGTGAAACCCGCCTGGATAAACCATTCTCTCAGATCATCGGCAATCCCATGTGCGCGAATCAGAGCGATACCCGGTTCATGACCTTCAGGAGTATCGATGTGCTCCATCCCTTGGCTGATGAAATGATTCACAACCGACGGATTATGGATGAACCACCCGATCGAATAGGCTTTCTTCCCCTCAACTCTGGCTCTATCAATCACATCCTGAGCAAACCGTATAACCTGAGAGACACCATTACAGTACCCCATGACTCTGGATCGAACGACTCTCATTCCCAATCACTCTCCTCCTGTCATAGAACAAAAACAGGTCACTTCACTCAGTAGTATACTGAAGCAAGTGACCTGTTGATAGACTCATATGACGGGTATTATTTTTTCTGCTGCCTCTTTCCCTTCGGTTTACGTTCAGCTTTCACGACTTCAATATCCTGCACGACAGGAGTCTCTTCAGCGTCGACAGCTTCAATCTTAGCCTTGTCAGACTGTTCAATCTTCTTCGCTACCACCTTGTTCTTGCTGATCCACATATAGAGTACAGGTGCAAGAAGGTTGGAGGAATAGGCACCAACAAGGATACCGAAAACCATCTCGATTGCAAAGAGCTGAATTGCCCCGGAAGCGAAAATGGCAAGCGGGGTAATCGCCAAAGCGGTCGTGAACGAGGACAGGAGAGTCCTGCTCAGTGACTGACTTACGCTTGTGTCGATAATTCCACTGATACTCATCGAAGTAAGAAGAGGCCTGTTTTCGCGGATACGGTCAAAGATGACGATGACGTTGTTCAACGAGTATCCGATGATCGTAAGCAGTGCAGCGATTGTCGTGCTCGAAACCTCGAGTCGGAAGATTGTGATGAATCCGATCAGCAGGAAGGTATCATGCACAAGGGTGATGATGGCCGCAATGGCGAATGAAAGATGGAACCGGATCCAGATATAGATCAGGATCAGTGCAATAGCCACAATGACGATCAGTATCGAGCCACTCACGAGAGTGGAGGAGTACTTCGGTCCGACAAAGTCGCTCTGAAGAACACTGACTTCTGAGAATTTCGAGGTGAGGGCATCCTTCACGGAACCCGAAAGCTCCTCTTCCAGCAGTCCATCCTCGTTAGCGAGTCGCACCTGGAAGGTCTGATCCGCTTCATCTCCTACGATCTGAACAGAAGCATCAGCGCTGAGTGCCGCTCTCACATCATCGATCGTCACGACAGAAACGTCAGTGATCTTCACCGTCTGGCTGAACCCGCTCTGGAAATCAATTCCAAGGTTAAAACCGCCAAGAGCGAAGTAGAACACTGCGGTGAGAACCAGCAGAGCCACTGAAACAGAAACAGCCGCATATTTGAACTTGGTTATCTGATAGATTTTTTTTGCCATGATCTACTTCCTCCTCCAGCTGATGCTGAGGCGAGGATTCTTCCCGGACAACTGCGCATCATACATGAGTTTCACAACGAACAGAGCATTAAACATGCTGCTCACGATACCGACTGCAAGTGTGTTGGCGAATCCCTTGATCGCACCGGAGCCAAGCTGTGAAAGGACGAGCGCGGCAATGATAGTCGTCACGTTGGCATCCATGATAGTCCAGAATGCTTTCCCGAATCCGGCTTCAACAGAAGCTGCTTCACTCTTACCCAGAGCCAGTTCCTCTTTGATCCTCTCAAGAATGATGACATTCGCATCAACTGCCATACCGACTGTCAGCACAAGACCGGCGATACTGGTCAGTGTCAGAGTCAGGTTAAAAGCGGAAAGAATCGATACAAGGATGATCAGATTGAATAGAAGGGCGATATCCGCGATAAGGCCGCTGCCCTTGTAGATGACCAGCATGAACAGGAACACAAGAGCGAGACCAACGATTATGGCGATGAGCCCTGCCTGAACAGTATCTTCACCAAGACTTGCACCCACAGCCTGCTGGCTGACTACGATCAGTTCGATCGGAAGGGCCGCTGTCTTCAAGACGATAGAGAGGTTCGCAGCTTCATCGGCATTAAAACCGGTGATCTGGCCACTGCCTCTTATACCTTCGTTGATACCAGCCATCGATTTGACCTTACCGTCCTGAACGACAGCGAGGGTCTCGCCGACGTTGGTGCTGGTCAGCTTGTAGAAAATCTCGGCTCCGCTTGCATCGAGCTCGAAGTTAACCGTAGGCTGCCCCGTTATCGGATGGGTACCGACGGTCGCGTTCGAGATATGGTTACCGTCAAGACCGATTTCCTCCTCGAGGACGACATAGCTTGAAAGAAGGTCGAGCCCATAGGCGTCATTCTCGTAATAGGCGGTGGCTATCTTTCCTGCAGGCAGGAAGTCGGGCCGTATGATCTGCCCCTCATCATCAAAGACCTCACTCGGGTTCTCTGCGAAATAGGTGTTCAACTCATTCGTCAGTTCCCGGTCTACGATCTGGAAGGTGAGAGAGCCCTTCCCCTTGAGGAAGCTGTTGACCCGTTCAGGATCTGCCGCTCCGGGGATCTCAACAAGGATCTGGTCAGCTCCCTGCTTCCTGATATTGGGCTCTGAAACACCGAACTGGTCAATTCTCTCGTTGAGGATTGCTATGTCGTCTGAGACAAGAGCGGTGATATCAGCTGCGCTCGGCTCTTTTCCCGTTCTGGCGCTATAGGATTCAGGATCAGCTTCAAGAAGGATACTCATACCACCACGAAGGTCGAGACCGAGCTTGAGCACTTTATTACTCAGATTCTTCAGGTCAAGAAGTAGACCGCGATAGTGTCCTTCGATCGCATCATACAGTGCCTTCTCTGAAGCGAACCCTTTGAACAGATCAGTGAGTGTCCACGAACCGGGCACGTCCATCTTCCTGTTCTTGTAGTTCTGTTTCGCTATATCAGTGAGGTATGAAAAGCTCTCGGGAACAGCTGCCGAAGAGGATTCTTCGAAGATGTTCTTGAGCTCACGCAGGTCCCGGCTTGCCTGACCCTGTGCATACTCTCTGATCTGTACTGTCGATCCTGTCGCCAGGTCTTTTGTCTCCTGTGGTACGAATGCGTACCATTTCACGGTT
>JAFGUP010000092.1 GCA_016938475.1 Sphaerochaetaceae bacterium | reverse complement strand
GCTTCTGTTACTTCAGAACTGGATAGAATGCCGGACACCATCGCCCGTCTGTGTTCTCATCTGGTCTCAGATGACCTTGAAAAACTGCAGGTACCGACGACCTACGGAGAGAAGCTCTTCGTCTCTTCTCATGTCAGGGGAATCCGGGGCGAAGCGGAGAGAGGGTTTCCCTCAGTTTTCAGGATGTATCGCCGGTTCAGATTTCTTCGTGAATACTACGATCGCAGAACATCCCTCCTTCAAGTGCTCATGGAGATCATGAGCACCCTTGAAGATACGAACATACTCGGCCGCGGTGGACGGGATGCTCTCCAGTGGGTTCAACGGCAGAGTTCAGATTACCTTTCGAGAGGTGGTGTTACAGAAGATCTACATCTGAAGGGTCTGTATGATCTCAATAAGCAGTTTAAGGAGAGAAACCTGAGTCCGGGAGGAACAGCCGATACCCTGGGTTGTATCATCTTTCTTGATCTTCTGGTAACGGAGAATCTCGTTCACTGAACTGTATTCACAGGGGTCCAAAGAGGGCGTTTGTCTTATTCATCTATCGGATGTATACTGCTTCAATGCATAGGAGGCAGCAGTGTGTTTGATATTCGTCGTCATTCCTCAAAGCACATAGAAGTGAAAATCACCTATCCGTTCTTTTCAACCCATGGATATACCAAAGTAATCGATCATTATATTTTTTCTCCTCCGCAGCTCAACGTTTCGCCTAAAACCATAAGCCGGGAATCGTTGATCAGAAAGTTTCAGTCTCATGGACGATACAGCACACCGAAGGTTTCGTTCGGTGAGATCCTTGATGAGCAGAACGAGAACTCACCCCTTATCTATCTCGCTCACAGTGTCCGTCTTCTCAGTGAGAACAGAAGGGTCCAGTCTGACACACTGATCATCCACACGATTCAGCTGCTTGCCAATACGTTTCGAGGTCATGAATCCTCATTGGATACACAGGTGCGTAGACGTTCTGTGGACGCTTCTCAGGTTGATCAGTGGTTCGCCTCTGCACGCGAGATCCTGAGACGGTACAGAGGCATCACACAGAATATCAAGCTCGTCTATCCCATAGGGAACACTCTCACCACCGCCTTTGAGTGGGGTGATGAGGAGATGAGCCTCCAGATTGAATCAGCCGCAGTGAATGCCTATCAGGCGGGCATGGAACTGAAGTGTCTCCTTGACATTGCCCGTGAAGAGCTTGAATATCGTAAGAGAAAAAAATATGCATCAGTGACTGAAGAGGGTAAAAGGAAGGATGAAAAGTACCAGTTCCGATGTGCTGAGCTGAAAAAATGGACCCAATCGCTTCTCTATCTGCACCCTGTGATATCGAAAGCGCCGCAGAGAATGAGTTCGATTCTTGCAGGAGCGGCCGCAGCGATCGCCATGACTTTTGCCACACTCGCGGCTGTCTTTGCAGAAGCTATCTTCATCGAGAACAGTCTGCCTTGGGCGATGATGATCATCCTTGCCTATGTATTCAAGGATCGGATCAAGGAGGGACTGAGGGCACTGTTCTCTGCGACTATACCCAACATACTGGCCGATAAGATCATTCACTTCCGGTCTCCCTGGAGTGGCAGGAAGCTTATGAAGGCTAATATGCTGATCCAGATGTCACCTTCCTCGAATCAGCCTCAGGTCGTTCAAATGGTGAGGGAGTCAGTAGCAAGTCCGTTTTTCGATATCCTTCCCGAAGAGGATGTGGTGCACTATCGCAGAATCACGAAGGTGTTCAGGAGCATGGAGGACCATCAGGTGAGCGACAGACTCTCAGCGCTTACTGTCGTGCTCAGAATACGTCTTGATGACTGGATGAAGGAGATGGATGATTCCGAGGATGATATCTTCATCCCGACCGAGGATATCGGGCTTGCACGAACCAAGTGTATGAAGGTCTACCACCTTCACCTGCTGAGCATGATACAGGACGGTAGTGGACATACAGAGGAGCTGCAGCTGAACCGTATCGTGATGAATACCGAAGGGATCGTACGGATAGAGCCGGTTTCGGTGAACGGCTGACAGCTTTTCAAACGGACGGGAAAGGTGCGGGAGAGGCTCTTTGATTCTTACACGGTCCCTGTTCCATCCAATCCGATTTCGGCGGCTACTGTTCTCATGCCTTCTATGGAGAGTTGAATCACTTCGTTTCTCTCCATGGGGAGCATATCACATCCCTTCTGGATAAGGTCCCGATCCACTCCAGCACTGAACCCCCTGGTCTTCCATTTCTTGATGACTGATTTGACGCTTAAATCATGAAGGCTTCTTGAGGGTCTCATCAGAGCAGTTGCCGTGATAAGCCCGGTGAGCTCATCGATCGTGTACAGTACTTTCTCTACATTCTTCACCGGTTCGACATCACTGCAGATTCCCCATCCGTGACTGACGACCGCGCGGATCATCTCCTGATCGATACCTGCCTCTTCGAGGAGAGCGGGGGCCATCGTACAGTGCTGTTCGGGATAGAGCTCATAGTCGATGTCATGCAAAAGACCGATGAGCCCCCAGTACTCCACATCTTCTCCGTAATGTTCCGCGAAACGTCTCATGACAGCCTCCACACTGAGTGCGTGGTTGATCAGATTATCCGCCTTGTTATATTTCCTGAGCAATGTTAATGCCTCTTCACGATCAATCATGGTCTCTCCTTGCTATTAGGTACGAAAAATGTGTGAAACCTCTTTGTATCACTGTTGTGATATGATACTATACTGAAAGGGTTTTAGTCACCCTAATTATTTTGTTCTTCAGGAGGATCCACATGTCTAGTTCAGACGATGGAGGTAGTTTACACCCTCATCCAGCCATCTCAGACAACGAATCTCCTGAGGATGTGTCGCAGACACGATGATGAGCACTGGTTCTTCAGGAGACACCAGGAGGAACCATGATTACAATCAGAAACACCATAGGAAAGAGCACTGCAGGTCCGTCCGGCAACGAAATAGACTACACCTGGGTTGACGCCAGAGAGGTCAGTCGTGATGATATTGCCCAGCTTCAGGAGGATTATCCGATCGAGTCGGAACTTCTGGCGGATATCATGGACATGGATGAACAGGCTCGAATCGAGAAAGAGGATGAGTATGTTGCACTGATCGTGCGTATTCCTGCTTTCAGTGATGATGCACACGGAATTAATCAATACTGTGTCCCGCTGGGAATCGTGATGATGGAGCGCACTATCATCACCATCTGCCAGAGTGATTCGGTGATTCTCGAGGATTTTGCACGAAACCGATTCCGTCACTACCCGGTTGATACGATGGAAGGGTTTGTCATCTCTATCATGGGACGGGCTGCCCTGG
Source organism: Sphaerochaetaceae bacterium (assembly GCA_016938475.1). Classification (GTDB taxonomy): domain Bacteria; phylum Spirochaetota; class Spirochaetia; order Sphaerochaetales; family Sphaerochaetaceae; genus SABI01. Next base: position 20,253 of record JAFGUP010000092.1, on the reverse strand, counting down.
TTTACATCAGACTGCTGAAGTATCTTAACAGACAGAAGAATCGTGTTGAAGAGGAGCTTCACCGTTCGGTGAGGAATGACGAACTGATACAACTCCTGTCGATTCAGAAATCACTTGTCTATTTCACCACGAGTCTGGCGACCAATGAAATTCTTCTGGAGAAGCTTCAGAAATCTCCTTACTTCAGGAAACTTGACGAAGAGGAAAGAGAGTTCCTTGAGGATGTCATTATCGACAATAAACAGGCCATTGAAATGGCAAATATCTATTCCTCGATCCTCACCGGGACGATGGATGCCTTTGCCTCGGTCATCAGCAACAATCTCAGCTTCATCATGCGTCGTCTCACCGTCATCTCAATCGCCTTCATGTTCCCCACCTTTCTTGTGGGGTATTATGGAATGAACATCGCGCTGCCATTCCAGTCGCTGCCCTCGATGATGTACATAGTCCTTGGAATATCTCTTTTCGCTGCCCTCGTGAGTACCTTCATTCTCAGTGATAAGAAGCGGTTCCTGAGAGGGAAGGGAAAACAGGATTATGCCTCGAAGAAGAAGGAGAAAAAGCGCCGTAACCGGATCTGATACTGATGGAAAGGGAAGACAGAAGCTTTCCTCCCTATTAAGAGATACGAATAATGAAGTCGATTCTGTACCTGTAACAGAATGTTGCTACCTTTTTATCGATTTATCGTTGACTGTATCTCTGTACAGCTGTAATCTGTGAATGATAATCAATCTTATTAGCAAAAAGGATGCAACTATGAAACAGACTGATGTACTTGTCATCGGAGGGAGCGCCACGGGTCTTGTGGCTGCAATGACAGCAAAGAGTGATAACCCTGACAAGAGTGTCACCATGATCCGTAAAGAGGAGATCGTGATGATCCCCTGTGGAATCCCCTATATTTACGGGACCACACAGAACAGTGAAAACAACATTCTCCCCGACGGCGGGCTCGTCAAGCTCGGTGTCGATATCATCGTAGATGAAGTGGTTGAAGTCGATAAAGAGAAGAAGATATGCCGCACTGCGAAGGGAGAGACCGTCTCCTATGATAAACTGATCCTCGGTACGGGAAGCGAACCTGTGATTCCCGGCTGGCTGAAGGGCACGGACCTGAGCAACGTCTTCACGATACCCAAGGACAAGACCTATCTTGACGGCCTGCAGGATCGTCTGAACGGCCTTGAGAAGGTAGTTGTCGTCGGTGCAGGTTTCATCGGAGTGGAGACCAGCGACGAACTGCATAAGGCAGGTAAGCAGGTCGTTCTCGTAGAGATCCTTCCCTATATCCTTGGAGCTACCTTTGATGATGAGTTCGCTTCTGAAGCACAGGAGAAACTGATCGCTCGCGGTGTCACTGTCAGGAGTAACCTCGGGATCACGAGCATCAATGGAGAGGGTAAGGTGGAATCTGTCACCTTCAACAACGGGGAGACGATCCCTGCCGATGCGGTTATCCTTTCTCTCGGGTATAAACCGAATATCGAACTTGCTCAGGCAATGGGCCTGGAGATCAACGACTTCGGTTTCATCAAGGCCGACCAGTACAGAAGAACCAGTATGCAGGATGTCTATGCAGCGGGAGACTGTGCAAGCAAGCTGGATTTCGCCACAGGACGACTGAGCAAGATCATGCTGGCTTCCACTGCCTGCACCGAAGCCCGCATCGCAGCTCTCAACCTCTTTGAGCTGAACACCTACACAGTGTTCCGCGGAACAGTAGGAATCTACTCAACCTGTATCGGTGAAACAGCATACGGAGTCGCCGGACTGATTGAAAAGAATGCCCGCAAAGAGGGTTTTCAGATTGTTACCGGCAGCTTCACCGGTGTAAACCGCCATCCCGGCAAGATCGATGATTCACACGCGGAGACTGTTAAACTCATCGTTTCCAAGCGTTCCGGTGTGATCCTCGGGGGTGAAGTGATGGGCGGCAAGTGTATCGGTCAGTTGATCAACGCCATCGGTATTGCAATCCAGAATCATATGACTGTCCACGATCTTTTGATTACGCAGATCGGCACCCAGCCACTGCTCACTGCGAGTCCCGCAGGGTTCCCCCTCATCAAGGCAGCCGAAATCGCGGCCAGAGCACTGAGATAGCCGATTTTTCTCATGATCCAGGTGTCAGTGCACCTGTCATCTGGATCTATAGTGTACGTGATCGAGATAAGGAAACAAAGATGCTTCCCCCGCATGGAGACCCATCCTTCTTTATCCTTGTTTGACGAAACCTGTCTCAGGTGATTGACACAGTGCCCATAAGTTAGCTATACATGCATCACTCTTCATATAGTTGTGGATATTGCTGTGGACATGTTTTCGTCTGTTCCTTCTGTGTTTCGAACCAATGGTGTACTGGATAGGGCTGAGGCCCTCATGGCAATGTATGCGGACATGGAAGAGTCTGCTTCCCTCTTCACGTCGCATTTCGCTATCGCCTGCCCTCCCTCCTGCGGCACCTGCTGTGAACACTTCACTCCAGCCATTACAGGTGATGAGGCTACCCTTGTGGCGCTGTATCTACTCTACGTTACACACCAAAGAACACTGTTTGATGCTCTGTATACTGCCGATACGACAAGTGCCTGTCCTCTTTATGATCCTCAGGACCCCCATCACTGTCAGGTGTATCCTGTTCGTCCTATTGTCTGTCGATCGTTCAATTCACTTCCTTCGCGTGATAAGAACGGAAACCTCCGCTTCCGCAGCTGCCGGTTCACAGACAAAGGGTATGAGAACCGGATCCTCGATCATACTGATATCGAAGTGCTCAAGCAGATGAAGAGTATGAGCGATTTCGGATCATCGGTTATCTCGGGTGATGCAGAAGCTCTGCCTGCTCAAGTCCTCCGGGAGATCTCGAAGCTCCTTCTCACACACAAGTATGCTCAGGAGGAGACCAACACGGTTCTCTCAGATGATCACGATGACGACGATATGCCGCCTCAGGATGTTGCCGTATAGTGACGGAACATTCTCCTTACGAGCAGAAGGATGATGATCAGTACAAGGGGATAGATCGCTCCTGCAAGGAACCCGCTCTTCAGGGCTTCTCCTGCCCCCTTTCCCATATTGGCTTCACTTACCAGGCCGACGATGTACGGTCCGACTCCTGCGCCGGTGTCTCCGGCTGCTGCCAGAAGGGCGAACATTCCTGCTGATGCATGAGGGAATGCTCTGTGTGATAGCACGATTGAACCCGGCCACAGGAGAGAGACTCCCAGTCCGCTGAAAAAGCAGGCGATAAGAGAGATGGCAGGATATGGTGATATGCTGACTGTAAGATAGCTTATCAGGGAAAGGATCGAACCGATGAACATGACATGCCAGATATACTCCTCTCTTCCACGTTGTGCGAACAGGTGACGTCCGATACCGAGGAAGAGTGCGAACATCAGTACTCCCCCGAGGTCTCCGACTTCCTTCGTGAGTCCGAGAGATCGTTCTGCGAAGGTGGATGCCCACTGACTCATCGTGACCTCTGTTGCTCCACCGAGGGTAATGGTGAGAATCATGAGGATGAAGAAGGGACTGCGCAGCAGAGCACTGAAGCGGGTGCGTTCGTGGTGATCGACCATGGGGGCAAGGGGTACCCGAAGGAAGAGGAAGAAGTTGATGAGCGGAACGACGGACCAGATGATAGGGAGGTAATACCACCTCTGAGGAGTGAACACAGCAAGTCCTCCGGTGGTGACCAGGACGACGAAGATAAATCCCCATGCGTAGAAGGAGTGTAGCAGACTCATCGCCTTTGCCTTTTCCTGTGACGGGATGGCCGCCACGATCGCACTGAGCAGCAGTTCGAGAATACCTCCGCCATAACTGAAGATGACGGTTGCAAGGATCATGAACGGGTAGGGGTTATCAGGTTGAATAAACGGTGCAAGGGAGAGAAGAAAGAAGCCCGCCGCGACAAGTGCATGACCTGCTGTGATGAACGGCCTCACTCCGTACCTGTCTACCAGATGCGAATGAATGAGATCGCTGGCTATCTGGGTAACAAAGTTTACAAGGACCAGAAACCCCATCTGTTCATACCTGAGCTCATAGGATTCCATGAAGGTGACAAAAAGAAGGGGTGAAAGATTCACCACCAGAGCTCCTACGAGGTTTCCGATATAGGTTGCTGTTATCGTCCATCTGTACACAAAAAAGAGTATAGATACCTCTAGAAGCTAAGGCAATAGGTCCGTATAATAAAACCATGAAGCAGAAGCACGAAATACGGGCAATTCTGTTCGATCTGGACGGGACGCTTGTAAATACCATAACCGATATTCTGGCTGCGATCAACGCTGCTCTTGAGTCAGTCTCCCTCTTTCCCGTTGACTTGAAGACTGCCAAAGCTGTCGTAGGACACGGGCTTACCAACGCTCTGAAGGCAGCTGCACGTACACAGGGAAAGGAACTGAGTGAGGAGGAACTCGGGATGATGCTACCGGTTCTCAAGACCTACTACTCGCAGAACCCCTTTCGGTATGCCACTTTGTATCCCGGAGTCAGAGAGTTTGTCGATGAGTGCAGAGCCCGAGGATATGCCATGGGTGTGCTGAGCAACAAAGACCACTCACTGACGATCCCTATCGTTCACAAGATGTTTCCCGATGAGCCATTCACCTACATACGCGGAGCGGGCGAGGAGTTTCCTTTGAAACCTGACCCTGCAAGTACGCATGAGTTCATCTCACATCATAAGCTGACACCACAGGAGGTGCTGTTCATCGGTGATACAGAGGTTGATGCCCTGACAGCACAGAACAGCGGGACCCGTTCTGCTCTTGTAAGCTGGGGGTTTCGTGATAGAATGGAACTGGTTGCTACCGGATTGTCTACTGTGTATGACGATTTTTCACATCTTGTAAAAGAGGAATTAGCATGAACGATAACGAACACAAAGAGATCTACAGGAAAGCTGAAGAGTACATCGCACATGAGAAGAGCGCCCCTTTCAGACAGGAAGTGATGCTTTCTTATGATGAACATGCAGATGATGATCTATATGATCGATTCTATACGGCTCTTGCCTTCGGGACAGCCGGCATGCGAGGTGTGATCGGAGGAGGTTCCAACCGGATGAATCCGTTCATGGTCCGAAAAGTCTCTCAGGGGCTTGCAGAGTATCTGCTGACACAGGAGGAAAAACCTTCGGTGACCATTGCCTTTGATTCAAGAAACTACTCAAATCTGTTTGCCCAGGCAGCGGCACTGACACTCTGTGCGAATAACGTGAAGGTGTATCTCTACGACACCCTCCAACCGGTTCCCGTTCTCTCGTTTGCTGTGCAGCATCTGAACACTACTGCCGGTATCGTCATCACCGCATCACACAATCCTGCCCGATACAACGGCTACAAGGTCTATTACCGGGATGGCGGTCAGGTGACACCGCCTCATGATATAGGGATCGCAGAGAAAGTGAACGGACTTGATATCAACCGGATCAGGGAGATCAGCGAACAGGAGGCACGGAACAAGGGTCTTCTGCTACCGGTCCCTGCAGAGGTCGATGATGCCTATGATGCGATGGTCCTCTCCAGTGTCCTGAGGAAGGATGTGATACGACAACAGAAGGTGTCGGTTGCCTATACACCGCTGCATGGAGCAGGAAATATTCCCGTGAGACGGATGCTTGAGCGTCTCTCTATTCAGTGCCATGTGGTCGATGAGCAGGTACAGCCTGACGGCGATTTCCCCACAGTCTCGATGCCGAACCCTGAAGACCCCGAAGCGATGCGCCTTGTTCTCAAGAAGGCGAAAGATGTGGGTGCCGATATCGTGCTGGGAACCGATCCCGATTCAGACCGCCTGGGTATAGCCATTCCTTCATCACCTGATAAGAGTGAGTATACCCTTCTCAGTGGAAATCAGATCGCGGTACTTCTCACTGATTACCTCATAGAACGGTACAACGACCTGCGGTTTACTGATAAACGCCCTCTGGTGGTGAAGTCTTTTGTCACCACAGATCTTGTACGAGCCATCACTGAAGCTCATGGGGGACGGTGTAAGGATGTTCTCACCGGGTTCAAATACATTGCGGAGCAGATCGTCGACGTTGACTCCTCATCTTCCGAGTTCTATCTGTTCGGATGTGAAGAGTCATTCGGTTACAATGCTCTCAAGGGTGTACGCGATAAGGATGCAGTTTCCTCTGCGGTTCTTGCTGTCGAGATGATGAGTTACTATGCCTCTGTCGGAAAGACACTTCAGGATCGTCTCAATGAGATTTATCAGCTGTACGGCTTCTACACCGAGAAGGTTCTGTCGTTCAGTTATGAGGGAGCACGCGGGAAGGAGAAGATGAAGCAGATCATGGAATCGTTCAGGAGCAGAAGAAGAGGGGAAGTCTTTGCAGATCTAACCATCGAAAGCACCCTCGATCTTGCAGGCGGGGATCAGACCGATTTCCCCAGGAGTGATGTGGTGATTCTGACGTTCACCGAAGGAACAAAGATGGTGATCAGGCCAAGTGGAACAGAACCGAAGATCAAGTACTACTTCTTCTTCAAGACGGATTCAAAGGACTTTTCACGCTATCTTGCAAGCCTTGATGAGAAGATCGCTTCTATCAAAGCATACCTATAGGATATCGCATGAAATACTGTTATCTGCTTTCCCGGTCGTCCAAGGATCTCCTGTGTATCTCCCCGTTCAGTGACCCTCTGAAGGTCCTTGACTGGCAGGAGGACGAAGCACTCACTGTGTATAGTGCAACGACACTGACGCAGGATGAGAAAGATGTGCTTTATACCACACTCTACAAGGAGATCGATCGGGGGGTAGACCGCTGGGTGCAGGATACCCGCTATCTGCCCCGACTCTTCCTTGGAGGTCTGGTGTTTCTTCTTACCTACTTCATTTTCTCGCTGGCTGTACGCGATCCTCTCCCCATGATCGATGAACTTCTCATCGCAGGAGCGGCCACTGTGATAGCAGTCAACGTAATGAGTCGGCGAGACAGAAAAAGTTCGCTTGCACTCAAACAACGTCTTACCCTGAAGAACAGAGTAGGGGAAGCTGTTTATGATCTTGATGATGAACTGAAGTGTGTAGAGCATTATCTGTACGAACTGTCTCAGGTCGATCCTATCGATCTCGCTGAGAGCATATCACAGGATGAGATCACCTTTCCCTGTTCTCTGAAGGAGGGGAATCTGGTAGAGTTCGCTCACCTGTACCTCACCTGGGTCAAGTACAACAGAAAGCAGTTCCTTCCGCTCCTGCGGGCCCTGGAAAGGATAAATCATGACAGTGCCCGGCAGAACTCTTTCAGTGCCAGACTTCTGAAACTATCTATGAACGGCACACTTGATCTGCCGATGTTTGCTCTAGCTCACGTTCTCTCGAAGTAAAAAAGTCTTTTTGCCCGTACTTTCGAAGTATGAGCAACTCTCTCATCCTCATAATCAGTATAGTCAGCCATGCCTGGTTCACGATCTCTTCTCCTCCACCGCTGGTCCCCCTGCTCATCTTTTTCGCACTTTCTTCCTTTCTGATCACCCTGAACAGGATCTCACCTTTCATGATTTATATCATCGCGATCATTCTCTGCTGTTCAGTGAACCATCTGCATCACAGTCTGCTCGCCTATTCAGATCTGGCCATACCACCTGAAAGCATCTCTACCTGCAGGTTCATCGTGTTGGAGGATAGTGACCTCTCAAAGCACCTGAGCCCGATGACACGTGTGTGTATCACAGAGATTGGAGACAGAAGAGGCCTCATGGCTGTATGTTCCCGTCAGGCGCTTATGTTCGGTGACCGGATGCTGCTACAGGGGCAAAAGGGAGAAGCGACTGTCAGGGTCAGCAAAGAAGGAAGGCAGGTGTATGTGTCAGCTGACAGTATTTCCATGGGGGATGATACAGGCTTCATACGGGTACGCAGGCAGGTGATGGAACACCTTGATTCTCTTTTTAAGAAAAAAGGCGCCGAAGGACGGGGGTTGCTGCAGCTACTGCTTCTTTCCATGGTGAGTGAGGAGGGAAACCGGATCATGAAGCAGGCACGAAACAAGGGTGTGAGCCATCTCTTCGTTCTTTCAGGCTTTCATCTGCAGCTGATCACCGGTGGACTCTCACTGCTCTTTCACGGGAGAAAAAGTCGATTTCTGATACTTGCAGCCGCTCATCTGTATGTGGCTATCGCCGGATATGCTCCCTCACTGACACGTGCTCTGATAGCAATTACTATCAGCAAGGCAGTCATCCTCAACAGGAGCTCGGTATCGCTTCTTATAACCTTCACACTTCATGCTTTTTTGGTTCCCCATCACCTGTTCACCTATTCTGCTGCTCTTTCCTATACTGCCGTTACAGCGCTGATGTTTCTGTATCCGCCCGTAAACGCCCTTATGTTTCCCCTGTTTCCTCCATTTATCACCGTACCGCTTGCTCTCTCGCTCTCAGCCTTCATAGGAACCTCTCCTATCGCATTTCTGCTGTTTTCTGCCCTTCACCCCGAAGGAATCCTCTATACGATGGTTCTTTCTCCACTCATGCTTCCACTCTCCATCCTCACTCTGATCATCTTCACCGTTCCGATACCCTTGCTTTCGATGATGCACAGGCACCTTGTTTCAGGTGTTCTGTACCTGCTGGAGCTTGACAATATTGCGCCCCTTGAAACATACCTGCCTGTAGTGACAGCTCTCATCATGATGTTGACCTGGTTTCTCCTTCAGTGGTACTGTAGCCGTATTCAGCAAAAGAGGAGCATTAAAAGATATGAGCTGGACGTTTCGATACGACTCGCCTTCAGAAATTCACCATCTGCTGGAGAGCCATTCTCTTGCCATGAGCAAGAAGTTCGGCCAGAACTTCCTCCTTTCACACGACACGCGCACTCAGATTGCAGAACATATCCTCAGTGAGGGTGCACGGAACATTTGGGAAATAGGTCCTGGTATAGGCAATATCACTTCGGTGCTTCTCGAAAAGGGGTGTGATGTCACTGCCTTCGAAATCGATCGGGGTTTTATATCGATTCTCAAAGAGGAGGCGTTCGTAGATGAGCCGGGCTTCCACCTTGTTGAAGGAGACTTTCTCAAGACATGGCCTCTGCAGTGGCTGAAAGAGCCGAAGGTCGACGTTATCGCAGGAAATCTTCCCTACAACGTAGGGTCGGTCATCCTTGCCCGACTGCTTGAACAACGGGTCGGCGTGAACCGTATGGTCTTCACCCTCCAGAAGGAGGTCATCGACAGGATGTGTTCTCCTCACGGCTCGAAAATGTTCTCAACACTCTCCATCCTTGCACAGGTGGATTATCATGTGGAAAAGGTCATGACCATCAAAGCAGGATCCTTCTATCCCTCACCGAAGGTAGACTCAGCTCTCGTTACACTGACTCTGAGGGAAACCTCTCTCGTGAGTGAACATCTGCGAGAGATCTTCTTTTTACTCGTGCACGACCTGTTTGCTGCACGGCGCAAGACAGTGAGAAACAATCTGATCAACGGAAGACTCTTCAACACGTTCATCGGTCAACAGGCCGACCAGATTGAACGGATTCTCAAAGAGGCGGGGATATCCCCTATGGAGAGGGCCGAAAAGCTTCCCATCTCAACTCTCGTAGTTCTTTCAGAAGTCATCTATGCCTACGGGAAAGACGCATAACTCTTCGATCCTACATTTCATGAGCTGATCTTCTTCTCAGACTCACCGTTCCCCGTTCTCTTGAGTATACGCAGTATACCTCACACAGGAGAATAGTCTTGCACTCAGAGGGGTGTGTTCCTCCACCTTACTCGGAAGGTGTACGGGATGTCAGAAATCTGAGGGGGTACACCCCTCCTTTATTCCTGATGTCTGCTTTCCCAGAATTCTATCCAGGACCCGGTACGGTATCGATAGAAGTTCAGAAGACCTCTCACCACGAGATCCCCCACCATACAGACCCACAGAACCATGAGAGACCCGTCGAAGAAGGTCACGAAGATGAAGGCGGGAAACAGTCTAACTCCCCACATCCCGATTACCGAGTATATGAACGGCCAGCGGGTATCACCTGCACCGCGCAGAATCCCGCTGATGACGATACTCATTGCGAAGAAGGGCTGAGCGAAGGCTTCTATGCGTAATACCTTCCCTCCGAGTCGAATCACCTGCTCATCTGGTGTGAACAGTCCCAGAAGATGATACGAGAAGATATAGAGAAGAACTCCGGCCAGACTCATCAGGAGTATCCCTCCTGTCAGGACGCGACGTGCGAAGTCACGAGCCATCTCTTTTTTTCCAGCTCCCAGAGACTGTGCAACAAGAGTCGCTGCAGCGAGTGAAAACCCGCTTACCGGCATGAAGGTGATTGACTCTGCCGTGATAGCCAGATGATGAGCGGCCAGAGATGCTGTTCCCAGAGAAGAGGCAAGACCTGTGAGCACGATCTGTCCTGTCGACAGGGTAGCACGCTCTGCCGCCATGGGAAGGGCGATGGTGAGGACCTGTCGGCTGTAACCTTTTTCGAAGTGAAAAAGGAAGCCTTTGAATCGTATCCTGATGGCATTTTCCCGGAACAGCATTACACACAGGAGGATCAGTGCGCTGACGATACGTGATGTGAGGGTCGCGATTGCCGCCCCTTCGACGCCGAGGCCTGCACCCCAGATATCAAACGGTTGTCCCGCGATATGAATCACACGAGAAGGGAAGATCAGGAAGAAGTTCCCTATCACGTTCAGGATATTGGTGAATACGTTACTGATCAGCGGGGTCTTCGTATCTCCGCTGGTTCGTATGATGTTCGAAAAGAAGACGAAGGTGATAAAGAAGGGGAAGGAGAAACTCACGATACTCAGGTAGGAACTGCTCATCGGTGCTACGAGGGGTTCAACCCCCATCCAACGAGGGAGATGGCCACTGATTCCTCTCACGAGAGTCGTGATGACGAAGGAGAGAATAACAATAGCAAGGATCGACTGCTGGACCCCTCTGGTGATCTTTTCCTGGTCCTGAGCTCCGATAGCACGTGCGATGAGGATGGAGTAGGCCGAGCCGAAAGCGTACATGATGCCCATGAGAAGCCACATCGTACTCGCAGTGACAGCGACGCTCGCGGTGGCTGCAGCTCCGAGCGAACCGACCATTGCCGTGTCGACATATCCCATCAGGGTATGAAAGGTCTGGTCAAGTATTACCGGCCAGGAGAGAGAGAATATGACGAGGTTGGGCGAACGGGTCCCGTCTATAAGTGATGGGGCCTGTTTCATCGGTCTTCTAGCAGCCATGGAGTTCCTGTAGGTTGAACAGAAGGCCACTCACCGGTGAAGTGAATGGCCTTTGTGCATCATGTTGAATGGTAATGGGTCAATCCTGAGAGAGGGTGATGGCACTTGTCACCACGATATCTTCGACACTGCAGCCACGGGAGAGGTCACTGACCGGTCGGGCAAACCCCTGAAGAATCGGGCCATATGCTTCCGCGCCTGCAAGACGCTGCACCAGTTTATACCCGATGTTTCCGGCCTGAAGGTCAGGGAAGATCAGGGTGTTGGCATGGCCTGCAACAGATGAGTCAGGAGCTTTCGAGGAACCCACTTTTTCAATGATGGCAGCATCGAGCTGGAGTTCCCCGTCAGCTTTCAGATCAGGAGCTCGTTCGTTCAGTATTCTCGTCGCTTCCACTACCTTGTCTACGAGGTCCCCTGAGGCTGAGCCCTTTGTGGAATAGCTCAACATGGCTACTACCGGTTCAGCTTCCAGATACGTACTGCAGCTTTCGGCTGATGCCATAGCGATCTCTGCAAGCTGTTCAGCACTCGGATTCGGTATGGTGGCACAGTCACTGAAGATGAATGAACCCTCTGCCCCGAGGTCTGTCATCGAAGTTTCCATGACAAAGCAGCTTGAGGCACTCTTGATCCCCGGTTTTGTCCCTATGATCTGGAACGAAGCACGAAGCACATCCCCGGTGGTATTCTCTGCCCCGGCAACCATTGCATGGGCATCACCAAGGCGGGCCATCATAGCTCCATACTTCAGAGGTTCAGCAATTTGTTCGTAGGCCTGCTCTTCGCTCATACCCTTATGGTTTCTCAACTGGTAATACTCTGACGCGTACGCTTCTCTTTTTTCACTCGAAGATGGGTCGATCACGGTGATACCGTCGAGAGAGACTGACAGTTCAGCAGCAAGAGCCTTCACCTGATCCTGTTCTCCGAGCAGGACTACACCTTTGGCAATCTTCTCATCGATAATCTGGCGGGCAGCCATCACAGTTCTTTTTTCAGTTCCTTCGGGGAGAACGAGGACTCTTTGACGGGCAATAGCTTTCTGCTTCATTTTTTTCGAAAATGACATATTCATACACCTCTTAACCTGGTTTGTTTTCTCATACACACCATACCATATCCGATCGATGAATCCTACACTTCCTTTTCGTTTCCTGTGAGATTGTCTGATGGAATAAAAGTGTGGTAAGGTGAGGCGATATGAAAGTAGGCGTATACGGATTAGGAAGATTCGGAAGATTCTGGGCTGAGCAGCTTGCCCTCAGATTTCCTGTCGTGGCATATAACAGAAGCAAACGGGATATTGAACTGAAAGGTGTCGATATCGTTGAATTTGAATACCTCGTCACCTGTGATGTGATCTTCATCTGTACGGCGATCAGTTCACTGCGCGAGGTTCTTACCCGACTTGCTCCGTCGGTCAGGAAGGATGCGCTGATCATCGATACCTGTTCGGTAAAAGTCTATCCGAAGCGCCTCATGCAGGATTTGCTTCCTGAGAGTGTGTCCATCATCGCCACTCATCCGATGTTCGGTCCCGACTCGGGCAAGGATGGTGTTCAGGGCCTCCCGATCATGATGGATCCCCTCAGGTGTCCGCAGGAAACGTCCGTATACTGGAGTGAAACCTTCCGTTCCATGGGCCTTGAGGTCTTGCATATGAGTTGTGACCAGCATGACAGAGAAGCGGCCTATTCCCAGGGAGTGACCCATTTTGTTGGAAGGATGCTTGATGAGCTGAAACTTCAGAAGACACAGCTGGCGACGGTAGGGTACATAAAACTTCTTGAAATCGTAGAACAGACCTGCAACGACCCGCTTCAGCTGTTTCTTGACCTTCAACGATACAATCCCTATGCGCAGCAGATGCACAGTGACCTGAACAGCGCTATTTCCACGATCCTTGCTCTGCTCACCCGCATGGACGATGCACCCATGGAGGATCTATGACCGTCAGGCTCTATACATTGGGATGCAAACTCAATCAGTGTGAATCCGAGGCTATCGCGGATGCCTTCGTCCATCAGGGGTTCACCCTCGCAGCTTCGGATGAGGACTCCGATATCTACATCATCAATACCTGCACTGTGACAAGCAAGGCCGAACAGAAGGCCAGAAGAATGGCTCGGCTGTACCACAGGGTCAATCCTCAAGGTGCAATCATCATAACAGGCTGTTACGCACAGATGGAACGGGAACTGCTTCAGGCCATCAGCGATCGGGTGATCGTTGTCTCTCTTGATGACAAACCAGGACTGCTGACGCTGCCTGAGCGTCTAAGTAAGAGACTTATCGCAGATTTTGATCTGGTCGACGCAATCAGAGACTCCCTTGAGAGTGAACAGAATCGTGCTTCAAGCTTTGATTATGATGCTGCAAGCTTCTCTTTTCATTCTCGTGCCTTTCTGAAGATACAGGATGGATGCGACAATTCCTGTGCCTATTGCCGGGTGACCATTGCACGCGGTGACAGCCGTTCGCTGGCAGCACGTGAAGTGCTTGAGCGTTCCCGTACCCTTATCTCTTCCGGGTATCGGGAGATCGTCCTTACCGGAGTCAATATCAGCGCCTACCGGGATGGTGACAAGAGACTGGAACACCTTCTGCTCCTGTTACTCGAACACCTTGATGAGAGTGTCAGGATCCGTCTGAGCAGTCTGGAACCTGATATGTTCTCTCCCCTGTTGTATGAGGTCATGAAGGATACACGAATTCAACCCCATTTCCATCTCCCGCTCCAGTCGTTGAGTGACAAGATTCTGAAACGGGTGAACCGTCATTATACCTACAGTGATGTGCGTGAGGTTATAGCCAATCTCAGGAGGGTAAAACCCTCTGCGTTTATTGCAGCGGATGTGATAACCGGATTACCGGGAGAAGAGGAGGAGGACTTTGAAAAAACCTTCTCAGGATTGAAAGAGATCGGTATCACACAGCTTCATGTCTTTCCGTTCTCACCCCGTCCGGGCACAGCTCTCATGGATGCACGAGACACGGTGCCCCAATATAAGCGGGATGAGCGGGCAAAACGGCTGAGAGATCTTTCACGTGTACAATATAGACGGTATATCAACGATCAGGAAGGGAGTATTGTCGAAGTTCTTGTCGAGAAGAAGGATCAGGGGCAGTTGTCAGGTATTACCGGAAACTATCTGAAGGTCACGATTGTCGGCTCTCCTGACCACATTTCCCCGGGCGCGCTGATAGAGGCCGCCCTGACTGTTGATAACGCTACAGTCACGGCCCGCTATTGCAAACTCCTATACGCCTGAGTAGGCGTTAAAGCCCCCATCGACCGGGATAATGACGCCGGTCACGAAGCCGCTGGCCTTCGGGTCTACCAGATAGGTGACAGTGCCCAGCAGATCTTCGGGAACACCGAAGCGACCCATGGGAGTTCCTGCAAGAATCTTCCTGCTTCGCTCGGTGAGGTTTCCTTCTTCATCATACAGCAGCGTCTTGTTCTGCTTCGTACTGAAAAAGCCGGGAGCTACAGCGTTTACACGGATTCCCATGTGGGAAAAGTGGACGGCAAGCCACTGCGTGAGATTGTTCACTGCAGCCTTCGCTGCCGAGTAGCCGAGTACCTTCGTAAGCGGCTTGTAGGAAGACATGGAAGACACATTCAGGATACTGCAGCCTTCTCGACCAACCATGTCGGAGGCAAATTCCTTGGTTGGGAGTAGAGTCCCGAGAAAGTTCAGTTCGAAGACACCGGAGACGCTATCCATATCGAGGTCGAAGAAGGTTCTCAAGGATGGGGCAAGCGCTTTTTCATGATATTCATTGCCGGTGTTAGCGGCTGCCATGTTTCCACCTGCTCCGTTCACGAGTATGTCGACTTGTCCGAAGTCTTTTCGAATTCTGGTATGCACGGCTGCAAGAGCTTCTGCATCTATAACATTTGCCTGGTAGGCCTTAGCCTGGAGCCCTAGGGCAGTCAGTTCCTTTTCAAGAGCCTCGATCTTTTCGGTCGACCTGTTGATCAGTGCGACTTTTGCTCCCAGAGCAGCATAGTGTCTGGCAAATTCACTGCACAGAACCCCGCCTGCTCCGGTAACTGCAATGACCTTATGTTCAAGAACACGATTCATTGGTATCCTCCTCGCAATTCATCATAATACTGAGCATATATTAGCAGAAACCCCATGAAGAAGGAAGTCAGATAACGAAGTCGCCCGGCGTGAATCGGTGAGGATGTCTGTGTAGACAAGAGAAGTAGAACGTGTCAGGTCTCATTGAGTACAGCGATTTTTCGCTGTGAGCTTTACTATTTCTTTACTCGGCTTTATGATGGTACAGAAGAGCTGTCTCGAGCAGCTGAGACGAATCGATTGATAGAGAGTGACCAGTATGAACGATGAGGTGAATTTCAAGGTGCCGAAGGACCTGAATCTGATTCAGATCGAGCGGGAGTATGAAATCGAGAGTGAGATCTTCCACGCAATCAAGTGGGGTAATCCGTATCAGGTGGAAGAGGTTCTCTCCTATAGGAGAGGAAGTGCCGGACGAAGCTGCTGTGACGGTAACACCGTCGCATCGAAGGCTTTGAGGTGCTGTAAGAACCATCTCATCTCATTCAATGCGTTGTGTTGCTATGCTGCACGGCAGGGTGGCCTTCAAAGTCTGTATCTCTACACGATGGAGAGCAAGTTCCTCCTGATGATAGAGCATGCCGTTTCGGTCGACTATCTTGATGAAGTATTGTACAACAAGATCGCGATCGAGTACGCCAAATCGGTTCTCGAGTTCTCAGTGAGCTCCTATTCTCCCATGATCAGGGATATCGTGACCTACCTCACCGTTCACCTCAGCGAAGATGTCAAAATTGATGATCTGGGGCGGATGCATTCTGCCCATATCTCCCATATTTCCCGTAAATTCAAGAAAGAAACGGGAATGAGTATCCCCGAATATGTTTCAAGGCAGCGGATGGCACTGGCAAAACTGTACTTCGAAGATGGAGAGGTTTCAGTCAAGGAAGTCGCCCGCCGGCTGGGCTTCATGGACAGTAACTATTTCTCAAAGGTATTCAAGCGCTACTGTGAGCAGACACCGACCGAATACATTCACATGATCCATCAGCGCTAGCTTTTCATCTTCCTTTCCCGTATCACCGTTCTGGGATCTTCATTCTGAACAAAGGAGTAGGGAGGGACGTCGTGGTGAACCCATGCGCTTGAACCGATGATCGTGTGGTCTCCGATGAGAATATCACCGAGTATTGTCGTGTTTGCGTAGATGGTGACGTAGTCCCCTACCGTTGGATGCCGTTTTGCACCCTTTATCAGGGCGCCGCAGCTGTCCTTGGGAAAAGAGAGGGCTCCGAGGGTCACTCCCTGATAGATTTTCACATGATTTCCGATAACTGCTGTCTCTCCGATGACCACTCCGGTACCGTGGTCTATGAACAGCGACCTGCCGATAGATGCTCCCGGGTGAATGTCGATTCCGGTCTGGGTATGTATGATTTCCGAGATCATACGAGGGATCAGGGGAACCTGTTTCTCAAACAGGAAATGGCTGATACGGTGCATCGTGAGGGCACATAACCCGGGGTAGGCAAGGACGATCTCGTGAATCGAGCGGGCAGCAGGGTCTCCTTCAAGTGCGCTCTGTGCATCCTCCTTCATCATGATCCTCAGTTGGGGAAGATTCTCGAGGAGACTCACGATAGTGTCGTGTGCATTCCTGGCGTACTGGGATGTATCGCTATCAGAAAGTGATAGGGGGTTTTCATAAAACCATGCAAGAAAGAGCTGGTGTTCAAGTTTGACAGCCACCTGCTCCATCAGTGCGGTAACTACCTCTACCACAGAATGTCGGCTCAGTACCGTGTTTCCCGATCTGCCGGGAAAGAGAAGCTCGAATATATCGCTGATAATCCCGGTAAGCGCCTCCCTCTGAGGAGCCGGACGGAAGGAGACGTACGGGGAGTCGGAAAACCGGTCAAAACTATCCAGATAGGAGGGAATGAACGGTGTGATATCGAATTGTTTTCTTGTCATGTCATAAGCATACCTGTACAGGAGAATTTGCACAAGAAGGAGGGTATCCCTTGAAACTCACTTGTGCTTATCTGTATAGTGCTAGCATCATGACACCCTTGAGATGAATTGGAGAATAGTATGTATCAGCAGGTTAAAGAGTATTGGAAGAATCTCATAGAAGAACAGCTTCATCAGATAGCTCAGGAAAAGGGCGTAGATGCTTCTCTGGTCAGGGCGGCAGGTGAACTTGCTGTAAACACCACTCCGAGTCCCGACATGGGAGATCTGGCTTTTCCACTGTTTCCCTTCGCGAAGGTTCTGAGAACTTCACCGCAGAATATCGCTCAGGAGATTGTGAAACGTCTCAAAGAAGTTGAAGGGGTCAGTCCCGACTCGCTTCTTCCCTCCGGTCCTTACCTCAATGTGTTCATCGACATACCGCAGCTCGCCCGCTCACTGAGGGAAAGTGTCTGCGCTGAAGGGGATGAGTACGGTCACACCGATCTGTTCGAAGGGAAGCGGATGATGGTGGAGTTCAGCTGTCCCAATACGAACAAGCCCCTTCACCTCGGGCACTTGAGAAATGATGCGATCGGGGAGAGTATCAGCCACATCCTCAAGGCGAACAAAGCTGAGGTGGAAAAAGTCAACCTGATCAACAACAGGGGTATTCATATCTGTAAATCGATGCTTGCCTATCAGAAATTTTCCGAAGGGGAGACCCCGGAAAGCTCTGGTATCAAGGGTGATCATCTGGTCGGAAAGTACTATGTGCGCTATGCGGCGTGGGAGAAAGAGGATCCATCCGCTCTCATTCAGGCTCAGCAGATGCTTCGCAAATGGGAAGAGGGTGATGAGGAAGTAATGGACCTCTGGAACCGTATGAACCGGTGGACCATCGAAGGAATAGAGGAGACCTACCGGAAGACTGGTGTCAGTTTCGACTCCTACTATTATGAGAGTGATACATACACTCTCGGCAAAGATACGATTCTCAAGGGCCTTGAAGACGGTATATTCTACCGGGCCGAGGATTCCTCGATCTGGATTGATCTCGAAGATATCAAGCTCGATAAGAAGGTGCTGCTGAGAAAGGACGGGACGAGTCTCTATCTTACTCAGGACATCGGGACCGCCATCCAGCGTCATGAGAAGTGGCCGTTCGATTCGCTGATCTATGTCGTAGCCAGCGAACAGGCTTATCACTTCAAAGTATTGTTTCATGTGCTGGCAAAACTCG
Organism: Sphaerochaetaceae bacterium; assembly: GCA_016938475.1. GTDB lineage: Bacteria > Spirochaetota > Spirochaetia > Sphaerochaetales > Sphaerochaetaceae > SABI01. The sequence goes on along the minus strand of JAFGUP010000092.1, from coordinate 1,787 downwards.
GGTATCAATGGGCGGGAAACCTCTACCATCTATCATATGGTATGGTGAACCTTCCGGAAGGGAAGATGAAAAGTCGGGAGGGTACGGTCGTGGACGCAGATGATCTGATTGCCTCTCTGACGGCCATGGCTAAAGACGAGATCATTGCGAAGAACAGGGAGAAGGAAGTCGGTGATATCGACGATGTCAGCGAAAAGATCGCACGAGGTGCATTGAACTACTATCTGCTTCAACCTTCTCCGACGAAGGATATGATTTTCAATCCCGCTGAATCGATCTCCTTCAACGGTAATACCGGCCCCTACCTGCAATATATGGGGGCTAGAATAAGCAGCATGCTGGCAAAGTGGGAGGTAATGAAGGATGAATATGGGGATGTCCCCTTCGAGCCGTCCCTCCTTTCAGTACAGGATGAGAGGGAACTGATAAAGATGATCGCTTTGTGGCCCTCCCTTGTCGCCCAGGCCGCTCGTGAGTACAATCCCTCCATCATCACCAGTTTCCTCTACGACCTTTCACGCACGTTCAGCCGATACTATCATGATCATGCAGTTCTGAAAGGGGAGAGCAGGGAACTGATCGTTGCACGGGTAGCTCTTGTGACTATGGTGCTTCAGGTACTGAAGAATGCATATGCACTGGTGGGGATTCCCTTTCTGGAGTCAATGTAAAGAGAGAGAGCAAGATTCAGGGTGCAGGTTATCTGATATCCCTTTTGCACACCTACTTGTAATAATTATTCTTGTGTGATATAAGAAACACTGCATATTTTTGATAAGGATGTATTAACATGTACGCACTGGTAGAGATTAAAGGAAAGCAGTATAAGGCTCAGGAAGGAGATACCCTTCAGGTCGATCAGCTCGGTGTCGATAGCGGTAATGAACTGACCTTTGACACAGTTGTCGCTGTGGGCGATGGTGAGAATTCCAGGTTTGGAACCCCGTATGTTGATGGTGCACAGGTGACTGTCACTGTGAATGATATCGTGAAAGGGAAGAAGATTAAGGTATTCAAGTTCAACAGGCGCAAAGGATACCGCAGAACCCAGGGCCATCGCGAAAAGTATTCGATGATCACTGTGAAGAAGATCAACGCGTAAGGAGTGTTCAGATGGCACATAAGAAAGGTGGCGGTAGCTCTAAGAACGGTCGAGACTCAAGAAGTCAGAGACTTGGTGTAAAAAGATTTGGCGGTCAGTTAGTTAAGGCCGGTGAAATCATCGTAAGACAGCACGGAAACACATTCCACGCCGGAGATCTCGTAGGATGCGGAAGGGATTATACCCTGTTCGCAAAATCTGCGGGCACCGTTGATTTTCACACACGCAATAACCGCAAGTATGTGAGAATCATCGCTGAGTAATCTTTCCAGATTCTCAGGCGTCAGAGACGATACATGTTTGGATTTTCAGATGAAACGTATATAGATGTTGCCTCCGGAAACGGGGGCAACGGTTGTGTTTCCTTCCGTAGAGAGAAATACATCCCAAAGGGTGGTCCTGACGGTGGTGACGGAGGGAAAGGCGGAGATGTTGTCTTTGTCGTGAAGGAAAACCTTCGAACTCTCGCCCACCTCAAGAAGATACGCTCTTTCAAAGCAGAGAATGGCCACCCCGGACGTTCCGCCCGTTGTTTCGGACGGGATGGAGTGGATATGATCGTACCGGTTCCCCCTGGAACGGTACTTAAGGACCCTTTTTCAGGCCGCGTGATCAAGGACCTGACCGGTCTCGACTCATACACCCTGCTGAAAGGCGGGCGAGGAGGTCAGGGAAACTGGCATTT
>JAFGUP010000091.1 GCA_016938475.1 Sphaerochaetaceae bacterium | reverse complement strand
TTTAATAGCATGTTCATTGTACACTAATAACAATCAATACAAAATAAATTTCTAATAACTTGTATCATATGTTAATTTATTTATACCATCCTTAATAAGCAGGATACACAAATAGCTCCTTAAAACCCCTCTTGCTCTCAAAAAGCTCACAAAAAGAATGTACCAGAAGATGACACCGACTATTCTCGACATCCTGTCATACAGGATGCAGATACACCATACTGTTACTACGTCAGTATGGTGTGAACTATCGCGGTATACCTGCCCGCTCATCTCCTATAACATCAATATATACATTAGATTACAGAAAATATTGTGAGAATAATCAGAATACTGCACCTTGTTCAATTTTTAAGATTGTCATCTCCATTGCTGTATGCTAAGTTATATTTATGGAGATGATGGATGACCGAAGAATATAAAGTGAAGCAATCGCTGCGCACGAAGATCTATCTCGATCTCAAACAGAGAATCGAGACGGGGCGATGGGAGGTGGAAAGCAAACTGCCTTCCGAAAGTCAACTGTGCAAAGAGTACGGGGTAAGCCGGATCACGATTCGTGCTGCCATCCAGCAGCTTGAGGCCATCGGTCTTGTGCGCACGCAACAGGGCGGCCGTACTACAGTGCTTAGAACACATGTAAAAGGGCACTATTCCGCCCTGAACCCTCTCCAGCATATCGACCTTCACCCCGATATCATCACCGTCCTCGAGTATCGCATCGTGATGGAAAAGGGTACGATCGGTCTCGCCGCTCAACGTATCACTGACGAAGATCTTGCTGACCTTGAAGAGATTTTCAACATGATGCTCACCAATCATGACAACATCAAGAAATTCAGTGAAGCGGACTACCTGTTCCACAGGAAGATAGCCGAGTGCTCGAAGAACCAGATACTTATTCTTGCGAGCGCAGGCATAGAAGAAGTTCTGGCCAATACGATGGACTCCATCGTCTCCCTGATCGGCTGCGCGATCGGAATCCGTTACCACAGGGAACTGATCTCCGCTCTGCGCCTACGCGATAAGGATCGCTGCGAACGATTGATGGAAGAACATATCCAGGCAACGATTACAGCAATTCAGGAGTACCGGGAGCTGACCCGGCCGTCTCTTGAAGAGGTCGAGACGCCACCATCACTGTAAAAACAGGCTACTGCCTCGCAGTGCCCGTACAGGATCAGAAATAGAGGTTGAGGAGTATATCGTGGTTGTAGTTGCCGAACCCTTGACCGAAGATATTGATCCCGCCAACGTTCTCAGCATCCTCTTTGACCGTGAAGCAGGTTTTTATGGAGTGATGGTTTGAAAGGTTGAGATCACGTATCTTCAGCTTAGAAATCTGCATGCCGTCGACGAAGGACCCTTCATCGGTGATCGTCCAGGTTTTCAGCAGACCATACTGAGACCCTTCAAGTTTCCACCATTCAGGAGTGAAAGCCCCCCGTTTATCCCCGAAATCGCCGGGACTCGTCCAGGTTCCCACTTCATGATCATTTATCGAGAGGGTGATATCACTGAGCCACTTGGTGTTCGTCCCGGGAATCTCCGAAGAGAGTTCCACCACGATCTCAAGCTTCTTCACCGGCTTCTTCTTGTTGTACGAGTTGTTCGGAAACTGATATTTCACAAAACCTTTTTCGAACCAGAGCAGTCCCGCCTTGATCCTCTCGGGCTCAAGAAATGATTCAGGAGTGTCTAGGTACCCGACTATCTTTTCGGGAGTGCACATGCCGCAGGGAGCTGAGACTTTGTACTCGATGAACAGCCCTACCGGCATCTCCACCGTAATCACCTCATCGGTACTCTTCTGCTTGCTGCCGAAGTTGATCACATACTCATCGAATAGGTTCCTGCATACCTTCTGGTTGCCCTTTGTCGCCTTCTTGATCTCTATCTGAATGAGATGAGCCTTTTCAAGGGCCATGACGTTTGTCGCCACTGTGGACTGGGGAAGGTGAAGGAGCTCCGCGAGTTCATTCACATTCTTCTCTCCCTTCCGGAGTTCGTTCAGTATGCCGACTCGTACTGGTGACGCTAACCCCTTTATGACATTGATGTCGTTAAGGGGATCAATGATCATGATTCTTCCCTGCATGGATATTCCTTTTTTAAAAAATTATTCTAATAGACTACTGTAGTATAGATGGTACGATTTTACAATCAATTTTATTGATATAGTTTGTTTCAAAAAAAATACTGCCCATACAGTGCACAATACCCACATAATCATCTTCTAAAAGAGATTCATGTACCAGAGATCATGTGATATACTACCTGTTCCATATGCATATAATCGATACATACCTGACTAGTTGATACATTAACAGTCCCCGCCAGTCTCCGGGGAGAAGGATGCTTACCATGACCACTACGATACACATCGACCCGGAACGGGTGCTCGGGAAAAGAGACCCGCGAATTTTCGGTCAGTTCATCGAACATTTTCATCGGCAGATCTACGGAGGAATCTACGAACCGGGCTCCCCTCTGTCAGACGAACAGGGATTCCGCACCGATGTTCTTGAAGCACTGAAGGCCATCAAGCCGGGAAATATCCGCTGGCCTGGCGGCTGTTTCGTCTCAGCCTACGACTGGAGTGGCGGTATTGGAGAGAATCGGGTCCCCTACTATGACAAGGCATGGCTTGTAGAGGAATCGAACCAGTTCGGTACTGACGAATTCATTCGCTACTGCAGAGAACTTGGCTGTGAACCGTATATCTGTACGAATGGGGGGACCGGGACGAGTGAGCAGATGAGTGACTGGCTCGAGTACTGCAACCTGAAGGAAAGCGGAAAATGGGCCCGCCTCAGAAAAGAACACGGGTATAAAGAACCCCACAACGTGCCTGTATGGAGCATAGGCAATGAAAACTACGGCTGGTGGGAAATTGGAGCCAAAGACAGAAAAGAGTGGGCTTCCTTCGTCAGAGAATCTGCGAAAATGATGAAAGCTGTTGACCCCTCGGTCGAACTATCGGCCGCAGCAGCACTGGATGATTACGAATGGAATCTTGAACTGTTAGGGCAGGCAGGTGATTACCTGGACTGGATCTCCGTACACAAGTACTGGGACATGGTTTCAGAGACCAATGATCTGGCTTCCTACGAGAAGTGTATGACCTACACACTCGACATTCGAAATTCTATAGAAAAAACCGAACACCTCCTGGGTGTACTCAATCTCCTGGGAAAGGTGAACATCGCCTTTGATGAATGGAACCTGAGGGGATGGTACCATCCCCGCTTCGACCCGGCGATCGAAGACAAGGTAAAAGCCCGGGATGAGAATGATCGCAATGAGAGTTACACGATGGCAGACGCCGTGTTCAGTGCCTGCTTCCTCAATGAGGTACTCAAGCATTGCAACACCGTAAAAATGGCGAACTTTGCCCCTGCAGTGAATACCCGCGGAGCCATCTATACCCACCCGGAGGGGATCGTCCTCCGCTCCACCTATCATGTCTTCCATCTCTATGCGAACCTCCTCGGTGATACCGTTCTCGATAGTTACGTGAGTTCACAGGAGACCTTCGAAGTGACCGTGGACGGCAACGTTCACTCGATACCGTCCGTGGACACCGTAGTCACGACTGATAAGGAAGGCACTCTGAGCATCGCCTGCGCCAATCGACACCCAAAAGAGCCGGTCTCGGTGGAGTTCGCTGTCAATGGAAGAAGTATTCAGGGGGGCAGACTGTACATTCGCAATGGGCCATCAACAGATGCATACAACGATATCAATAATCCTGATATAGTATCTATTTCAGAAGCAGGAATTACAGCACCAGACCACGGAGAACCACTATGTATCACGATGCCTCCTCACAGTGTAGGAGTTCTTGTCTGTGGATGAATCAGCAGAACACACAGAATTTAGAACCATTCAAATATATATAAATAAACATATTATGTATTCTTTTACAAAGGCTTCTGAGGGCAGGAAGACCACCGTGTAATTTCTTGAGAAAAAGTTTGACAGAATCTATATTGAACCATATAATTTGGTACGTATCACAAGTTATGATACAAAAATCACGAAAAGGAGAATTTTGTATGAAGATCACAAAAACGCTTTTGCTTGTATGTATGGCACTGCTCCTATCCTTGCCGGTATTTGCGGGCGGAGAAGGCGAGAGCACTTCCGGTCCTGCAGAAATGACACTCTGGACCTTCCAGGCATTACATGCCACATTGTTTGAAGATGCTGCTGCTCTGTGGAACGAGGCGAACCCCGACAGGCAGATCGACCTGACCTGTGAGACCCTTCCCTATGAGGATCTGCACAGCAAGCTCCTCATCGCTCTTCAGTCAGGAGTAGGTGCCCCTGATATCGTTGATATCGAGATCAGCAAGTTCCCCAACTACCTGAAGGGAAAAGTACAGCTCGAGCCGATGAATGATAAGGTCGAAGAAGTCATTGACGACATGGTCGCCTCACGACTCGAGATCTATTCAAAGGATGGCAACTATTACGGGCTTCCTTTCCACGTAGGTGCAGCTGTCATCTATTACAATACGGAGATCATGGATGCGGCCGGCGTCGACATCGATGCGATCGACACATGGGCTGACTATGTTGAGGCAGGCAAGCAGGTGGTCGCAAGGACCGGTAAGCCGATGGCAACCCTTGAAGTGACTGACCAGTGGTCTTTCTGGCCGATGATCTCCCAGGGTGGAGGCGACTACTTAGGACCCGACGGTTCCACCGCCCTTGACAGCAAGGTCAACAATGAAGTGCTCCAACTGCAGTATGATATGCTCTACACTGACAAGATTGCCGTTAAGACGCCCGGTGGTAACCATCATGCTGAAGAGTACTACGGTGCGATGAATAACGGAGACTTCGGTTCGATCTGGATGCCGATGTGGTATATGGGCAGATTCACAGACTATATGCCGGACCTCAAAGGCAAGATCGCTATCCGTCCGATGCCCCGCCTGACTCCGGGAGGAAACAGATCGGCTGGTATGGGTGGAACAGGTACCGTTGTCACCAACCAGACAAAGCATGTTGAACTTGCCAAGGACTTCCTCGCATTTGCAAAGCTGAGTGAAAAGGGTAACGAAATGATCTGGACAACCCTCGGTTTCGACCCCCCGCGGTGGTCTGTATGGGATAACCCTGTCATGAATCAGCCGAACAAGTATACTGATTACTTCGCGAATGACGACATCTTCGGTCTCCTCCTTGAAGTCAAAGATGAGATCAACCCTGTAAACATCACTGAGTCCTTCCCGCTCGCTTCAGAACTCGTAAAGACACAGATTCTCTACCAGGCTCTGAGTGAAAGAACCAAGACTCCTGCCAAGGCACTCGCAGATGCTGCGGCTACCATGAGAGCCAATCAGTAAATTCAATTTCAAAGATGTTCCTTCCGGACTTTTTCCGGAAGGATTTCTTTTAACCCATTCTCCAGTGATCCTATGAAAAGGCAAGCTGGCTGCCAGATAGCGTAGGAAGCTTTTCCGTACTACTATTATAGGTGACAAAACATGAAATCATTGACAAAAAAACAGAATCTTGCACCTTATTTCTTTGTTGCTCCATTCATCATATCGCTGTTTATTATCTACCTATATCCCCTTATTTCAACGGTGATCATGAGTTTTCAGGAAATCGTTCCGGGTGAGACCGAATTCATAGGAACGAAAAACTACAGAAGACTGGCTGACCCCACTTTCTTCAAGGCGATTCAGAACTCTGTGATATACACGGTTCTGACCATCTCACTTCTGATACCAGTCCCGATGATCTTTGCGGCCATGCTGGACAGCAAGTCCTCCATAGGCTCCAGATTCTTCCGCTCGGTATTCTTCGTCCCCTCTCTTGTATCAGTCGTTGTTGCCGGTACAATCGTACGTCTGATCTTTGCACAAGCGGATACCGCACTGATAAACACGCTCATCGCACAGTTCAACATTGAACCGCAGAACTGGCTGCACGGCACCCGGATACATGCCATGTTCCTGCTGTTGATTCTTGCACTCTGGCGATGGACCGGTATCAACATCATCTACTTCCTTTCCGGACTGCAGACGATCCCGAAGGAACTGTACGAGGCTGCTGATATCGATGGAGCTTCAACAATCCAGAAGTTCGTGGTCATCACGATGCCCCTGCTCAAGCCGATCATCGTCTTCGTGACAACGATCAGTATCCTCGGGGGACTCTCGATGTTCGAAGAGAGTTACATCCTCTGGGAAGGAATTTCACCGGATAACAACGGCCTCACTATTGTCGGCTATATCTACAGGAAGGGATTCCAGCATGGCGAACTCGGTCTCGGTTCTGCCGTGGGCCTTGTTCTTCTCATCATCGTTGTCTTTTTCAATGTCATCCAGCTGTTCTTCAGAGGATTTTTCAAAAAAGGAGCAGAGGTATAATGAACGAACCCATAAAACAAAAAACCATAAGCTTTTCCATCCTTGTCCTGTTTTCTTTGCTCGCGGTCGTTGTACTGTTTCCCCTCCTCGCCCTGCTGATGTCCTCGTTCCGACCCGGCTCTGATCTTATGCGGTTCGGAATCTCGATAGATTCGATGTTTGCAGCGGGAAAGAATCTCGACAATTATAAAGTATTGTTATTTGCCGATAAGGCTCTGTATCCTTACTGGTTCAGAAATTCGATCATGATTCTGTTTCTTCAGACCACAATCACGGTCTTCCTCACTTCCCTTGTCGGCTATGGCCTGGCGGTGTACGAGTTCAAGGGGAGACGGCTTCTCACCTCTCTTGTCCTTGTGCTGATGATGGTTCCTCTGCAGATCCTGATCCTTCCTTTGTACAAGATGATGATATCAGCCCGACTGATGGATACTGTCGCAGGCGTCATTCTTCCCTTCATTCTTTCTCCGATCGCGATCTTCTTCTTCCGGCAGTTCTCACTCGGGCTTCCCCTCGATCTGATGGATGCAGCGAGAATCGATGGGGTTGGAGAAATCGGCATCTACTTCAGGATCATGTCTCCCCTGCTCCTGCCTGCCTATGGAGCCATGGCGATCCTCGAAGGACTCAAGAGCTGGAACAACTATCTCTGGCCGCTGATCGTACTGCGTTCCAATAAGAGCTTCACCATCCCGATCGGACTGAACACCCTGCTCACCCCCTACGGAAACAACTATGACAACCTGATTTCCGGAGCGGTCATTGCAACGATCCCTATTATCATTCTGTTCCTGATGTTCCAGAGATACTTTATCTCCGGTCTCAGTTCAGGAAGTGTCAAAGGCTAATACGAATCAAGGAGTATGCATATGAAAACTGAGATTTTCGTAAACAGGAAATTCAAAGTAAGCGACATAGACCCCCGTATCTACGGATCATTCATCGAACACCTCGGAAGAGCTGTCTACGGAGGGATCTATGAACCCGGTCACGAACTGGCCGATGAGGAAGGATTCCGCACCGACGTCCTTGAGATGGTTAAAGAGCTGCAGGTGCCGGTGGTCAGATATCCTGGAGGAAACTATGTCTCATCCTACAACTGGGAAGATACGGTAGGCCCCGTGGCCGAACGCCCTGTCAGGCTCGACCTCGCCTGGAAATCCAAGGAGCCGAACACGTTCGGTCTTAACGAGTTCGTCAACTGGGCAAAGAAGGCAAACACTGAAGTGATGATGGCGATCAACCTCGGCACACGGGGAATCGCGGATGCGGTGAACCTTGTCGAGTACTGTAACCACACGGGAGGTTCCTACTGGAGTGATCTGAGAAAGAAACACGGTGTCGAAGAACCCCACGGGATAAAGATGTGGTGTCTGGGAAATGAGATGGACGGACCCTGGCAGGTCGGTCAGAAGACCCCGTATGAGTACGGGCGTCTGGCTAATGAGACGGCGAAGGCTCTCAAGCTCTTCGAT
>JAFGUP010000090.1 GCA_016938475.1 Sphaerochaetaceae bacterium | reverse complement strand
CTGAGACGGAACAGTGCACTCTGGTTGATGATGCTCACCAGGTCATCGATATCATACTGATCGCCGGCGGGAAGCTCCCCGCTGTGGTACAGGCCCATCGAGACCGTGATAGGTACTATGAAGCGCTCATCCTGTGCTATCGAAGCTCGAAGTACATCGGCAAGCTCGATAGCTTCCACTTTGTTCAGTGAGTGACAGACCAGGGCGAAAATGCCGCCTGCAAGTCGGCAGACCTGAGGTTTCTTCATCGGTACGGAGGATATCAGTTCTCCCAGAGTCCTCATTGTCCTGTCCCCTTCCGCACTGCCGAAATCGAGATTGATTCTGTCAAGGTTATCGATGCCGAGCAGAAGTACTATCAAGGTATCATTGCCGTCTCTGATTTCACTGACTTCCCGTTTCAGGTAGGCTTCATAAAAATCCTGGTTGTATAATCCGGTGATGGGGTCGAGGTAAAGGCTCTCCTCGAGAGCATGTAGTTTCTTCTGTGCCTCTTCAAGTGCTTCTCTTCCTCGTATGATCTCAAGTTCACTGCTTGCCAAGAGGGATGAGAAGGCAGGGGGGAGAGGAAGTCCATGCTCACTGCTGACCCGCTCGGTGAAGGGGGCAAGAGGGCTGAGGTATGTGGCACCTCTTTTTTCTTCGATCAGGGAGAAGAAGGTCTGCCAGAGAGTTTTCTCCGGGAATGTGTTTGTCCTGATCCTCTGTTTCTTTGCATCTATCGTGATGCCCGATCCTCTGAAAAGAGACTTGACGTCCTGAATGCCGTGGATGGTGATCAGTCGGGTGAGTACCTTGTTCACGGCATTGATCACGTCTCCTTTCGCTCCGACTTTCTCTTTTTTTACCTCGAGGAACAGACCGCAGGGCAGTTCTCTGAGGATCTCGATGTACCGTTCGACTGAATCGGAAATGATCGAACCGTGCTGCGGACAGATCATGGTGATGTCATAGCGGCCTACCGTTCTCATCGCATCGCTCAGAATTCTATGGCTCGGCATATACACTTCATGGAAGGCCACCATCCCGTCCAGGTAGTTCGAACCGGCATACAGGGTCCAGTCCACTCCGACTGAACCGAACACATCGCCGCTCATCAGCGTCTTCTGTTCTTTGAGGTAGACCATGATGGAACCGGGGAAGTGAAGATATGGAGTGAACAGGAAAGTGAAGGAGAGTCCACTGTTCATCGTGTAGACATATTCATGTTGGTTAACAAGATAGAAGGGGGATGAGAAACCGTAGTACTTCATGATCATCGCCGTACGTTCATGACAGCAGACCACCCCACGGAAACCTGCCTTCTCGAATTCTCCGATGCCCATACACAGGTCAGGGTCCTGGTGACTGCAGACAATCGCTTCGATGTTCTGTATCGGTATGAGGGAGCTGACTTTCTCGATGACGGTCCCGGCAGAGAACGCTGAGCCGGGTTCGAATATGATTCCTGTGTCTCCATTGATCATCAGATAGGAGTTGCACTGAAGGTTGTAGGGGATTTCCTCTGTGCCGACCCACCAGAGGTCCTGTGCTATCGGTACTGCTCGAGTGAGATCACTCATCATGCTCCTCCCGGTTGAAATAGTCTTTCAAAATGGTGTAACTGTCTTTTATCCGCTCTTGATAGGTTGCCTGATTCCATCCCTGAAGCGGGAGAGGAAGGGCAAGGGGAGTACTGAGAGCTTCATCTCCCTCGGGGGATACGAGAAGAGCACTCACACGGATCTCCTGTACTGTGGTGGTTGCTATCGTGTCACGGGGCGGGTCAGTGTAGTAGGTTCCCTCGTCATCGAGGACGGTACCCGAGGAAGGATCACTGACCTGTATCCTTGTCCACGGGATTCGGATTGTGAGAGCCTTACCGTTATGAGTCCAGTGGTTGGTGTTCCCTTCCAGGGAACCGTAACGAAGGAGACTCGCATCCTCATAGAGGGCCGGAATCGGTGTTCCGTCTTCCAGTGCTCTCGCTTTGTTGATGAGTTTTCTCATCGAGTTGAATTCTCCTGTGCTCTTCAGTCCCTGAGCAGTTGAGAAGGTATAGCGGGTATAATCTGCCTCTTCGATGGCAAGGACACGGGAATCGTCAAACGAGTCGATCCTGACAAGGTACTCCATACCTGTCGGGTTCGTTACCTCCAGCGACGGAAGGTACCGCAGTTCACCCCGGTCACTGTAGAGGGTATCGATGCCGATCAGTACTGCATGATCTGCAAAGTCGAGAGGTTCTGCAAGGAGGATGTCTATCCACAGGTGGGAGGCATCGGCACTCAGCTGCAGCATCTCTATCACAGAGCTGCTTTTCAGTTCTGCTCCGACTCGAGTAGGGCGCACCGCTTCGTAGGCGAGAATTCCGTAATTCTGTTCCGGGTCGATTGTATTGTGCCAGAGGATATGTCTGTCATAGGGAATCATATAAGGCTCTGTCGTCCATGTCTTCTTGGCCCACTCATCCATCCAGGCGAAGATGATGCCACCACTGTAGCCCTCCCTCTTCATCGCCTCGAACATCCTGATGATCCCTTCGCCCTGAACCTGTTCACTCATTCCCCCGTGGTGATATCCATCGGGATTCTCATGAGCGTTCCCCATACCGGTCGCAAGACCGAACTCGGCTACTACTGCAGGGTGCCTCTGGTGTCCCTCCATGAACTCTTTCAGATATCCGCCGTATCGGAACCGACCCTGTTCATCTTCCCACTGATCGTACAGAGGATCGTTATTCATGAAATCAGGATAGTTCGGATAGATATGGTAGGAGCCGAAGAAACCGGCTTTGTTTTCAGGGCCGAGGAGAATGTTGTTGATATCGACGACGACCCTGTCATTGAACTCGTTCTCCTTGATTCCCCTCTCATCACGTTCCGATTCATGATCGATATAATCGAGGATCGGCCAGTTTACGATCGAAGTAGGGTGCTGCTTTCCATAGTGCAGTTGTTCATAGGCTGTCAGATAATCACAGCTTCCGGCAAGCCACGATTCAGTGGGGGTCGCCTGCTCTGTCGTTGACAGGTACGAGCCGGTGAACCGGTAGCCCCTGTGCCGGGAATCGGTCTCTTCGACCTCGTGGGGCTCAAGCTCTCTACCTACCAGATAGCCGATCACAAAGTCAGAGACATCCGAGGTGTACTTTCCCCAGGCCCTTCCCTGTCGCTCTTCAATGTCGGTATTCCCGTGGATAGCATCGATTACGTATTCGATCTCCTGTTCGAAGGCCTCGACATAATCGGGTCTCAGGTAATCATGACCCGGGGGGTTCTCTTCGGGCCAGATTTCCTGCATGAGGTAGAGCGGCGATTCAGGGTGGAGGCGGTTATACAACGAGAAGGCGTCATAGAAGTGCGGATCCAGAAGGGTGTAGATACGCAGTGTGTTGATTCCGAGTTCTCCCATCTGGACCATCCAGCGATAATAGAGACTCATATCAGAAGGGAAGTCGGTGAACCACCTCCCCGGCATCGCCGTACCGAGGTTGACCCCCTCAACGAAGAAGGGCTTCCATGTCCCATCTTCATATATCTGGAGCTCTCGTTCATTGGTCCGTGCAACAAGCGATGTCAACCCGTCAGAATAGACCTCCCGTTTCAGGGAGGGGATGATCTCGTGAGAGCGATCCTCCGCTTCCGAGAAGATCGCTTCGAGAAGGGGCATGTAGACCTTCCACATGAAGGTCTGTGATGGAGGTGAGAAACGGGCCATGAAAGGGGCCATGCCGAAAAGTGTGCTGAAACGCAGTGGTCTGTTGTTGTACGCCCAATTGCCCGAGAAGTAATAAGCACGGTGGTGTGCCGCCTGTTTCATCTGTACTGCAGGGAAGACAGAGGGAATACCGTACTGTGATAGGAGTTCTGACTCTTTCGGTTCTGTCTCTATCGTGAACTGCGCAAGTACGTCAGTACCTGCAAGAGGCTGCGTGATCTCGAAGGAGAGGGTGTAGGCGTAGGTGCCGTCAAGAGAAAGTGTCTGTCTGCCCTCTTCGGTATAGATGAAGTCAATGCTTGCGCCTTCCAGGACAAGCACCTCCTGGTGCTCGTTCATCAGTACAATGCCTTCTCCCTGATATTCCCAGGGCCGCTCGTGATGAGTTCGATACAGTGGGGGAATCTCTGCCTCGTTTGCCAGGTCATACACGTACAGACCGATCCAGCCGCTCCATCTGGTGCCGAGGATCTGATACATCTCACTCTGGACGTACTCAGGGGTTGCATCAGCGAAGCTGTTGCTCTCTGCGATGAGCGTGCTGCTCTTGTTCCGGTTGAGGAACGTCTTCAGGTGTGTGACGTCCTCCAGGGACGTGCCGCCCCACAGGAGAGGGCTCTCCCCCTCATGTACATCCTCGGGTTCCTTGAACACGCCATAGGTGTCAGCTATGTACAGCAGATCGGTTCTGTCATCGAGTGAACTGAGATCGATTATCGGATCGGCAAGGTCAGGATGGTAGCCCAGGTAAGAGGTCTTTGCATCATAGATGTATCCGTCACGTGTCGGATATCTGTGCTGCCTGAGGAACCAGGCAAGAGATTCATGGTGTCCGGTGTCTTCTGTGACAGTCTTGTCGTAGACCGTCACGCTCAGAGTGTTCATTTGTGCAGTGCGCCAGAGAAAGAAGGGAAGGGACAGCAGTATGATGAGAAAAAGCAGGAACAGCAGGAGTGTTCCAGTCGATACGCGGCTTTTCTGTGTGTTCACACTTCGTTTTTTCATCTACACCTATCCATAGTCACTGATTATACAGCATAAACAGCCTTTGATGAATGAATAACTGCTTACAGTAGAGAAAAACAGCACAATAGGAAGGCCCTTTATCCCAGAGCGATGAATGGAATCGTTTCCATTTTTTGAAGATTTTTCTTGACAACCGTGAATGGTGTGGTAGTGTTATCGTAAAGGTGTTACGTAACACCTAACTCATAAAATGCAAACAGTACCGGGTGGTTGAACCCGTACTAAGGAGGTTTAGCATGAAGAAAACTATTGCTGTAGTTCTTTTGACTCTGATGCTCGTATCCAGCGTATTCGCAGGCGGTGCTCAGGAAACAGCCGACACCGGTGATAAGACCGTGACGATGTTCCAGTTGAAAGTTGAGATCAAGGATGCTCTTGACGGGTATGCTGCACAGTACTCTGCTGCAACTCCCGGTGTGACCGTGGAAGTTGAAACCCTCGGTGGAGGTGCTGATTTCGGCGGCGCTCTGAAGGCAAAGGCACAATCAGACGATATGCCCGATATCTTCCAGATCGAAGGACTCGGCGGATACAATGTCTGGAAAGACTATATTGCCAGCATGGAGGGAGAACCCTGGCTTGACGATACAGATCTGGAATTCATCGTGGATGGAACCGTCTATGGATTCCCTGTTGCTATCGAAGGCTACGGACTTGCCTACAATGCAGATATCCTGGCTAAGGCCGGTATCGACCCCGCGACTCTGACGACCCGCGATGCCTACGAGAAGGCATTCAAGACACTTGAAGCCAAGAAGGCTCAGCTCGGTATCGACGCTCCTGTTTCGATGGCAGCATCCCTCTCAGGTGGAATGTGGTGGGTCGCAGGTCAGCATAACCTCGCAGCGTACTGGGGTGGAGGTCTTGATTTCACCGATACGAGTGTGATCGAGGATGCTCTGGAAGGAAAGATGGATGAGGCACGTTTCACCGAGTATGCGAAATATGTGCAGCTCCTGTTCAAATATGCTGATCAGAACATTCTGCTCAACGGAAGCTATGACGACCAGGTCGGTTCCTTCGCTCAGGGAAAGACAGCTTTCCTGCACCAGGGTAACTGGGTAGATCCCAACATGGCTCAGATGAACGTCACCTTCAAGATGGGATATGCTCCTCACGCGTTCACCAATACCCCGCAGACCGGTCTCTACCTGTTCGCTCCCAGCTGGTACGTCGTGAATGCACAGAGCCCCCGAGTTGAAGAGGCCAAGGCCTTCCTGGCTTCGATGGCAACAACTCCTGAAGGCCATGACTATCTAGTTAACAAGGCCGGTATGATACCTGCGTTCAAGTCGGTCACTCTCAAGCCCTCCGGGCAGCTGAGTCAGGCTCTCATGGCAGCCAATGCCAAGGGCGGAAACTACGGCGTATTCTTCGGAATGCTTCCTGACGGTGCAGGCCAGAATGTGTTCGGCCCTGTGTACGACCTGTTCGCACAGAATCAGGATGATCTCGACCAGTTCATTTCAGACATGAAAGCAGCTATCGCAAGCCTGCCGAACATGTAGGACTATCACACGAACGATGTACGGCCGGTTTCGGCCGTACATCATATGCAACGTAACAAAGGAGGAGCCCCGCATGAAACAGCGAAGCGTAGTGAATACCCTGTTTCTGGTACCGGTCGTGTTCACATTCGTTATGATCATCATCGTACCGTTCTCACTGGGTATCTATTATTCACTCACAGACTGGAACGGGGTAAGTCCCATCATCAACTTTGTCGGTTTCAAGAATTTCTCGAAACTGTCGAGTGCCCCCGATTTCATCCATTCCTTCATGATCACTATCGGGTATACCGTGATCAACGTCATCCTGGTCAACGTGGTGAGCTTCATCCTCTCGCTCATCGTCACAAGCAAAGTGAAGTTCCGGAACTTCTACCGGGCAGGATTTTTTGTTCCCTACCTGATCGGAGGCATTGTTCTCGGTTATATCTGGCAGTTCATCCTGAACAACATCCTGGTATCACTCGGAACAGCGTATTCTATAGAGTTCCTGCGTGTCTCGTTCCTTTCCAAGCCTGAATCGGTCATCTGGGCGATGTCTGCCGTGAATACCTGGCAGTTTGCCGGCTATATCATGCTTATCTATGTGGCTGCCATACAGAGTATTCCCAAGTCTCTGATGGAAGCCGCCTCGGTTGACGGAGCCGGATTTGTGAGAAATGTCTTTCACATACTGATTCCTATGATGGCTAATGCGTTCACCATCAGTCTGTTCCTCACTCTGACCTATTCATTCAAACAGTTCGACATGAATCTCACTCTTACCAATGGCGGGCCGGCAACCCGGTTCATGGAACTGCCGGTGAAGGCAAGCCAGTTGCTGGCGATGAACATCTTCGACACCGCGACTGCAAACAAGATGGCAGAGGCTCAGGCAAAGGCTGTGGTGCTCTTCGTCGTTCTGGTCGTTGTGGCCCTTATCCAGGTATCGATCAACAAGAAGAAAGAGGTGGAAATGTGAGGAAGAATACTCTATCACTCAAACGACGGGCTCCCATGCTTATGCTTGAAGCTTTGACGATTTTTCTGTTCATTATCTTCATGATCCCTTTTGCGATGGTGGTGCTCAATTCTGCAAAGACTTCCCGTGAGATCATCGTCAACGCCGTCGCACTGCCTGAGAACTGGGGACAGCTGGGAAACAATATCTCAAGGATCTTCAATAATCCGACGGTCGACTACCTCGGTGCCTTCGGGGACTCTGTGATTATCACAGTTGTTTCGCTGCTTGTTATCGTCACATTCTCTTCGATGGCAGCCTGGGTCCTTGTACGAAATGAAAGGAAACTATGGTCGATTCTCATCTTCATGGTTTTCGTAGCCGCGATGGTCATTCCCTTTCAGGTCCTGATGTACCCTCTGGTACGATGGCTGAGGATACTCGGTAATGTGATACACCTGCGTCTCCTGGGTACCGTGGGAGGAATCGTGTTCGCGTATCTAGGCTTCGGTTCATCCCTGTCAATCTTTATCTTCCACGGGTTCATCAAGAATATCCCCTACGAATTGGAAGAAGCAGCGACGATCGACGGGTGTTCCCACCCGAGGATCTTCTTTTCGATCGTATTTCCTCTGCTGAAACCGATCATCGTGACCGTGATGATTCTCAACGGAATCTGGATCTGGAACGACTATCTGCTTCCCTATCTTGTACTCGGTTCGAACGGAGCTGTCCAGACCCTTCCGGTCGCCGTCACGGCATTCGCCGGAGCATATCTGAAACAGTGGGACCTGATTCTCACTTCCACACTATTGGCTATCGTACCTGTTATTATCCTGTACCTGTTCGCTCAGCGCTACATTATAAAAGGGATGGTAGAGGGCTCAATAAAATAATATACCGGGGTCTCCCGGTAGAAGGAACATCGCTGTATGAAAATCGTACTAGTAGGAGCTGGATCACTCCAGTTCGGACTCGGAATGCTCGGAGACATCTTTCAGAGCAAAGTGCTCACAGGCAGTGAGGTCACTCTTCTTGACATCAATGCTGCCGCCATGAATCGGGTCGAGCGTATTGCAAAGGACTTCCTGAAAAAAGAGAATCTTGATTTTACCGTACGTGCGACCCTTGACCGCAAAGAAGCGTTCACGGGTGCAGATTTCATCATATCGTCGATCGAGGTCGGAGACCGTTTCAAACTCTGGGATGATGACTGGAAAGTCCCCATGCAGTACGGGGTACATCAGGTCTACGGAGAGAACGGAGGTCCGGGAGGTGTATTCCACTCCCTGCGGATCATCCCTCACATCCTTGATATCGTAGGGGATGCCGTGGAGATCTGTCCTGAAGCATGGATATTCAACTATTCAAATCCGATGACAGCGATCGGGACAGCAGTGATGCGTATGTATCCTCAGGCGAAGTTCGTCGGTATGTGTCATGAGATCGGTTGGCTCGACCGCTGGCTGCCGAATATGCTCGACAAAAAGAGCGAAGAGCTCGCCTTCCGTGCTGCAGGACTGAATCACTTCAGCTGTATGTATGAGCTGAAGGACAGGGCAACAGGAGAAGACCTCTATCCTCAGGTGCTTGAGAAATCAGCAGACTTCTTCAAACACGAGGCAGGTTACAGTGATTTTTACGAGACCTATCTCAAGACCGGTGAAATGGAGAGCCATGAAGCGTTTGATAAAAAGGGACCAGGACGAAAGGGAAGGTTTGAGTGGACCGACAAACGTATTGCGAAGTTTATGCTCGAGCACTACAAACTTCTTCCCATCACCGTGGACAGCCACTTCGGTGAGTACCTTTCATGGGCCTGGGATATCGTAGACCATCGGGGGATCCTCGATTTCTATGATTACTATCGTGCAGCTCTCACTGTCGAACAGCGACCCGAGATCGAGCTGAAGGTGCATGAGCGGGCGATACCGATTATCGAAGGCATCATCACCGACTCGGGCTATGAAGAGGCTGCGGTCAATGTGATCAATAATGGCCTGATCGAGGATCTGCCTTCCTGGGTAGTGGTTGAGGTTCCAGCTATCATCAATAAGGATGGGGTGAACGGAATCAAGGTTCCCTCCCTTCCCAAGGGATATCTTGCTTTGATGAGGAATTACTGTGGTGTGTACGATCTCACTGCTGAAGCCGTTCTGCACAAGAGCAAGGAGCTTGCCACTCAGGCCATCATCGCGAACCCGGTGGTGAATCAGGTGTCTCATATCAATGATATGATCACCCGAATGATCGATATCCAGTATAAGTGGCTCGGTTACCTGAAATAGGATTCGACCCGGTTACACTGGTATTGATGCGTACTATTACAGGCTTTTGACAAAGCTTGAGGAGATGCATATAGTAAGGCTATGCTGACTATCAAAGAGATCTCCAAGAGGGCTGGTGTCAGCCCTACCACTGTCTCCAATGTGATTCACGGGAGAACCGGCAAGGTGTCTCCCGCGATTCGGGACAAGGTGAAGAAGATACTGAAGGAAGTCAATTACGCCCCTAACATGGCAGCTACCATTCTCGCGCATGAGAACTCCCGAATCGTCGGTGTCATCTTTTTCAGTGAACCGCGAAGGAATGAGACGCAGTTCGAAGACCCCTTCAGCTTTACCATCCTTGGTAATATCGAGTGGGAACTCAGGCAGATGGGCTATTTCATGATGGTCCATACCACAAGTGACCAGAATGAAGTCCTGCGGTTTGTTCAGTCGTGGAAACTTGCCGGGGTCATCATCCTGTGGGTGCCCAGTGAGATCATACCTCGAATCAGCGATCAGGTTTCGTGTCCGGTAGTCCACATCGACAGCTATGATATCGAGGGTGACGTGCATTACTACCGTGTCGGGATCGAAGACAGGATAGGTGGTTACCAGATAGCTGAATATCTCCAGTCGATGGGACACCGTCAGATGGTGTTCCTCTCTAATGGTCCTGACAAGACCGGTTCCGACTATATGCGGTTTCTAGGCTTACGGGATGCTCTCGAGGAACAGGGATCGACACTTGCCGAAGAGAATTTCCTCCCGCTTTCACGGATCCAGGAGGAACGCTTTGTTCTATACGAGCACCTAGCCTCTCCCGCCAGCCCGTGTACCGCTGTTGTATGCTCCGCTGACTACTATGCCTCGGAAGCTGTATCGCACTACAAGAGGCTCGGGATACGTGTTCCTGACGATATCTCCATTATCGGTTTCGATGACAATATTTTCAGCAGGATTCTCACACCCGCCATCACCACGGTACATCAGGACACCGGAGAGCGGGGCCGACTCGCTGTCGACATACTCATTAAACTGATTGAAGGGGAGGAAGTGGATCCTCCTCAGGTGACTCTTCCTGTCCATCTTCAGATCAGAGATTCGGTCAGAAGACTCTAATTCTCACTATGTCAATCCAGCTCCCATCAACGCACTGCAGCGTTCACTTCTGATGTCTCTGTGGGCAGAGCAGCCTGTCGAAGAGGGCAATCAGAGCAAACAGAAGCGCTGCAAGGAGCGTGAGACCTGTCATGGCAGCATACATATCCAGATAGTCCATCCGTGCCCAGCTGTCGAGGATCAGATAGCCCAGACCGTTGACCGTGGCGAAGGTCTCTGCCAGGAAGAGCACTGCTGTGGCTGTCCCTGTGGAGACCCTCAGTGCGGTAAAGAAGGAGGGCAGGACAGCGGGAATGATGACGTGGACCAGGATACCCGTTCGTGACGAGCCGAGCGATTTCACTGAATCGATGTAGCGTGAGTCGATAGCCCGTGATGCGTCTCTAATTACAAAAAAGAGCTGGAAGAATATGATCAATGCTATCAGAAAGATCTTGGATAGGTTGCCGAGTCCGAAAACCAGCATGATGATGGGAAGGAGCGCCACCTTCGGTATCGGGTATAGTACATAGGCGAATGGACTGATAATGCGGTCAGCCTGATGAACTCGACCTGCCAGGATCCCGAGAGAAACCGCAGGTATGACAGCCGAAACGGTGGCGAGAACGATTCTGAAGGTGCTTGTGAAAAAATGGGTAAGGATATCTCCGGTGAGAACCTGATGCGCGAAGTGAATCAGAACAGCGTGGGGGTATGGAAGGAATGGCTTTGAAGTAAGCGCTGCCAGAAGATACCACAGTGCTATGAGAACAAGTAGAGCTCTTTTCATCAGAGGCTCCTCTTGTTCAGCAGTTCTCTTGTCCTGTTGCACACAGAAAAGTAGGCTGCGCTCGAACGGTAGGTATGTTCCTTCTCGTGGATATTCTCGATCACCGGCAGGAACCGGGCCGGTTCTCCTTCAGTGCGCTCCATGATGTGGATGTAATCGGCCAGATATGCGGCCTCCTCGATGCTGTGTGTCACCAGGATACTCGTCATGTCATGACGGATCGAAAGATCGAGCAGCAGTTCCTGCATCTGTTCACGACTCATCGCATCAAGAGCGGAAAAGGGTTCGTCCATCAGCAGAAGGCGCGGCGTCGTGATCAGTGCCCGCGCTATCGCGCAACGCTGCTTCTCACCCCCGCTGAGGCGGTCGGGAAAGGCTCTGTACAGGTGCTCGATACCAAGTTCCGTCATCACCAGTGATGTGCGTCTTCTCATCTCCCTGCGGTCAATGCCTCTGAGAGTGAGGCCGAGGGCAATATTGTCCTCCACCCGTTTCCATGGAAGGATCCCGTAGTCCTGGAGGATGAACGCTCTCTCATCGATACTCTCGGTGAGGTCCCTGCCGCCAAACCGGAGGGAACCTTCCTGAGGCATCAGCAGGGAAGCAAGGAGGTACAGCAGTGTTGTCTTGCCGCACCCGCTCCTTCCGATGATCGCGTGTACGCTACCGGCTTTGAACGTATAGTTGAATGAGTCGAACAGTGTCTTTGTACCATAGGAGAACCTCAGGTTCTTCACCCTGATCATTACAGGCTGTCCACCACCGAGGAATCAGTAAGGTCACTGTAGGGTATCTGTGAGGAGATAAGGTCTCGCTTCTTCATCCAGGTACAGACCTCCTCGACCCCTTGTCTCTCGGGCAGGCGGGGTTTTTCATAGGTGACGAAGGCAAAATCTCCCTTCAGTGTGTCGGGGACACCGGCAGCCTCTACAAGATAATCTCTGTAGGCCTCAGGATTACTGTTGATCCTCTGTGCAGCTTCACTGTAGGCACGGTAGAAGGCTGTGAGATCCTCTCTGCGTTCGCTGACGGCTTCCCGTGTGAAGATCATGACGCCGGGGACCTCCTGCATCTGTGTGCTGTCTGCAAGGGGAACTGCCCCGTTGGACACGGCGATAGAGTACAGCGGCTCGGGCAGGCATGCCCCTGCGATACTGCCGTTGATCAGCATCTCCATCCTCACCGGGATCTTCGGTATCGCCATCATCTCTGATGGAGTTTCCCCCATTAGAGAATCTGCGACATATTCGATGATCGTATTCCTGCTCACTGCGATCTGTCTGCCTGCAAGGTCCGACAGCTGAGTTGCACCCTCAAGCGGGTTAGCGGCTATGCCGTAGCGACCGTTTGTGATCGAGGTGATGAGTATATCGTACCCTGCCTCGCGGAGGAAGAAAGCACCAAGAGTATCTCCTACCATCCCGTCAAGTTCCCCAGCCTGGAACGCTGCATCGCGCTCTACAGGAGAGCGGAAGGCGATCAGCTCGACAGCCGCTCCTTCCGCCTCATACAGTCCGTCTCTGTGGGCAAGCTGAATCGGAAGGGAATCGACATCGGGAAGGATGCCGATGCGAACCGGGGCAGTATCAGTATCCCCCTGAGCGAATGCGGAAACAGTGATGAGGAGTATCATCAGCATGGTGATTATTATTGTCTTGTTCATGTATCTCTCCAACGTTTTATCTGTGGATCTGTGACTTTCAGCGCATCAAGGACCCTCTCGACTGTAGAGTCGACAAGCTCCTGCACACTTTCGGGGTGGTGGTAGAAATATGGGATCGGGGGAAGAATCATCGCACCCGCGTGGGTGAGGGTGAGCATCTGCTGAAGGTGGATGGCACTGAGGGGGCTTTCACGTGCCACCAGTATCAGATTCCGTCGTTCCTTGAGAGCGACCGAGCCTGCACGTTGTATCAGATTGCCGGCAAGTCCTGCTGCTATGGCACCGAGGGTGTCCATCGAGCAGGGAATCACCACCATACTCTCAAAGCGGAACGAACCGCTTGAGATGGGCGCACTGAGATCCTTCACATCGTGTACCACAAGATTCTTCTGCTCCAGGGTCTCTATCCACTGCTGGGTAGTGATATGCCTCTCACTGTGCATGACCTTTTCGGCCCACTCGGAGATGACCAGATGCACGGTGATATCCTGTACTGTCTGGATGCGTTCAACCAGACGCATCGCATATATGCTTCCGCTTGCGCCCGTGATGGCGATGACAATGTCTCTCATCAGATGTATACCTCCGCTGCAGTGAATAGGAAGAAGAGAACACCTACCAGTTCGTTGATATGGTATGCAGCCCGTATGATGTGTTTCATCTTCTGCGGAGCGACAAGCAGGTGCTCGACAATCAGAAGCAGGGCGATGACCATACACCCTGTATAGTACCACAGTCCGACATCGTAGGTGTATCCCCACCAGAGGAACAGCACCCAGGCACTCGTGTGAGAGGCAGCTGCGATGGCCAGAGCACGTTTCATCCCGAAGCGGGCTGGGATGGAATGAAGACCCTCCCGTCTGTCGAATTCAATGTCCTGACAAGCGTAGATGATATCAAAACCAGCAACCCAGAGCGCCACTGCGGCTGCTATCAGAAAATAATCACACCGGAAGAATCCATTGAGAGCAAGGAGGGTTCCCATCGGTGCGATTGCAACGGTGAGGCCGAGTATGTAGTGACAGAGAGATGTGAACCGTTTCGTGTAGCTGTAGATGCCGATCATTGCCAGCGCTGCAGGCAGAAGGGCAAAACACAGCGGATTCAGAAGATAGGCACTGATGATCAGGAGCAGGAGACACAGGAGGGTGAACACCCACAGGTCAATCCGTCTCAATCGGCCGCTCGGCAGGTCTCTGCCCTGAGTTCTCTCATTACGCGAATCAATGTGATGGTCTACCAGGCGGTTGAGAGCATTTGCTCCGTTTCGTGCACCGAAAAGAGCAAGGAAAATCAGAAGCACCTTGGCCCAGGGAATAATGCCACCTGTTTCCAGCAGGAGGGCACCCGCTGCAAAGGGAAGAGAAAAGAGGGTGTGCTGAATCATGACCGCCTGAGATATCCTGATCAGACGGGGTGTCCCTTCACGCATAGAGCTCACTCGATACCGAGGGAATCCCATATCGCATCGATACGCTGTTTCACCTTGGTATCCATGACGATATCATCTGGCCAGATTCTCTCATGATTATCCATCGTTCCTTTCTTCGTCGCGTCGATGCCGAGACGGGTTCCGTACAGGGCACGGGGGGATGCGTGGTCAAGCGCATCCAGAGGACCGTCTGAAAGAACCAGGTCACGTCGTGCATCGATATTATTAAACACTTTCCATGCTACAGTCTCCGCGTCATGCACATCAACAGTGTGATCAACGACTATTATCATCTTCGTGTACATCATCTGTCCAAGACCCCAGAGCGAGTAAAGAACCTTCTGGACCTGCCCCGGGTACCGTTTGTGGATAGAGACGATGGCACAGTTGTGAAAGACGCCGGAGAGGGGGAGTTCCATGTCGATGATCTCTGGAACGACTAGCTGAAGGATCGGGAGGAACAGACGCTCGGTGGCCTTGGCCATGTAGCAGTCCTCCATAGGAGGTTTGCCTACAACGGTCGCGGGGTAGACTGGTTTTTTTCTGTGCGTGATACACTCGACATGAAAGACCGGGTACCGGTCTGCAAGAGAGTAGTAACCGGTATGATCTCCGAAGGGACCCTCTTCGCGAAGCGATTCGGAGGGATCAACATATCCTTCAAGGACGAACTCCGCATCCGCGGGTACCTTGAGGTCATTGGTCACGCACTTCACCATATCGACCGGTTTGCCCCGAAGGAAACCGGCGAACAGCATCTCATACACCCCTTCGGGCAGTGGCGCGGTTGATGCATAGGTGATTGCCGGGTCGGCTCCAAGTGCGACCGAGACAGGCATTCGCTCACCTTTTTCCCTGTGCTTCTGATAGAAATGGGAGCCATCCTTGTGGATATGCCAGTGCATCCCCGTTGAAGATGCGTCAAAGCACTGCATCCGGTACATCCCTGCGTTCTGTGCTCCTGTATCGGGATCCCGGGTGAAAACCACCGGAAGTGTGATGAAGGGACCGCCGTCCTGAGGCCAGCAGGTGAGGATCGGCAGGGTGTTCAGATCAACATTTGTTTCGATCACCTCCTGACAGGCTGCACGCTTCACCGTTCGGGGAAAGAAGGAGCGCACAAGGGACAGTTTTCTCATCACCGAAGCGATGTCGATGCCTCGTGACTGGGCGAATGCCCACTGTATCAGCTCGTGGATCTCCCGCTGCTTTTCTTCGAGGCTTTCACAGCCTAATGCCATTGCCATGCGACGGTACGAACCCATTGCGTTCATGAGAACGGGATAGGTGCTTCCTGTGACGTGCTCGAACAGGAGTGCAGGTCCCCCTGCCTTGCTCACGCGATCGGTGATCTCAGTGATCTCGAGGTGAGCTGACACCTCATGCGTGATACGGACTAGCTCCCCTGCCTCTTCCAATGCTGTAATGAACTCATGTAGACTTCTGTATGCCATGAGCGTCATTCTAACAGAAAGATAGTGGATCTCACAGCCTTGAGAGACTTCTTTTCGAGAAATATGTATCGATTATCAAAACGCAGACAGACTTCAGAACCAGTACAGGAGATAGGCATTGGCCACCATCAGGCCGGAGTTGTCAAACTGCTCAAGCCCCTGATTGCACCAGAAGGGAAGCATCAGTCCCCCTTCGATTCCGACACCGAAACGGCGGGAAAATCTCCATTCAGCGCCGGCTCCCACATCTGCCGAAAGAACAAACTCAAGATAGGAAGGACTCTCATCATAGTGGTTGAAATGGTTCAGGGTGAGGCCGACAAATCCATAGATATCAGTTCCCTCGGAGCCCTTGAGGATTCTTCTCCCATCGAGGCGAAGCATCCCGAGGAGATAGTAATAGTTTGCTTCTCCCTGCCAGCCCCAGGCCTCATTCTGATACACCACCTTGGCCGCAACAGGAAGACCCGGAGCCAGTGCCGAAATCCCTCCTGCCCAGAGGTAGGTTTCTTCCTTGTCTGCTGCTGTGATAGTGCCTGGTATCAGGCAAAAAACTAGAATCAGGAACAACACGTTTCTCATCATCGTATCCCCCTTGCTACACTCTTATGATATACCTCAGGGAGAAAGGGTATAAGATGGTAAACAGAAAGACTTTATTAGTGTGATTCTGACGATGATGGAAAGGGATCTGTCAGGAGTACGTATGAATGACATGACAGCTGAAGGTCACCTTTCTATGACGATAAGGCAGAAGAAGTCGTTCTCCTGAAGGGGGTGTCTGTCATACCCGCCATAGAGCTCAATGCTCTTGAATCCTGCTCGTCGGGCAACTTTCTCTATGAGATGGGCAGTGAAGGCCGAGTGAGTGTGTATATCTCCCAGGGTCTCCCCGGTTTCCCGGTCAGTGACCTTCGTGATGAATCGCAGTTTCAGAGGGTCCTCGTGAGACGTATAGGACCTATAGAATTTCATATTGTCCGTTTCTAGGACGGGGAAAGAGAAACCATCCTGTATCACAGGGTTCCAGTAATTAAGAATCTGAAGGATCATGACTCCCCCTCTCTTGAGGGCTCGCCTGGAATAGCTGAGAAACTGCTCGAGTTCTTCTGTCCCGTCAAGGTAAGCAAGAGTGTTGCCCATGCACAGAACAGTATCGAAGGAGAGATGGTCAGCGGTTGAGAGGAATGAGAGCATATCTCTGTGAATGAACGAAAAAGTCCCGGTTTGTGTCAGCTTACCTTGAGAGCGCGCATGCTCAATCATCTGATCATCAGGGTCAAGTAGAGTGATTGTTCGCTCTTTTCGTGCGAGCTGAAAGGCGAACTGTCCGGTAGCGCAGCCCAAATCGAGTATATCAGTAACAGAGTGTTCCAAGAGCACTCCTTCGGTAAAGGAGACTTTCTCTTTGGAAGAGGGAAAGAGTGTTTCGTATTCAGCTGCTATTGTATCATAGAGTTTCATGAATACTACTATAATGGAAGTATATATGTGTTTCCAGTCACCCTGCAGGTATAGCTTGGGTTTCCTTCAGATATATTCCGATGGCATCACATCACATCACAGCACAGTCAGTACATGGAGAGTGTGCTGTTCAGATACGTAGGATATTGGCATACTGTGCAGAATATACGGTGCACCCGTTTCCCTTACCTGGAGAGTATGGTAGGGTGGGATGATATCAGGATCATAAAGGAAGGGTATGAGTATGGAATCAGAAAGGAGAGAATCTCACGTCTGGGTTCATCTTGTCCTGACCCTCATAGCTCTGAGCTGGGGCTTTAACAATATGGTGATGAAGGTGGGTTTCACCTTCGTGAGTGCACAGCAGTTCGGTGGCATCCGGATGCTTCTTGTCTTTCCGTTCATGTTCTATTTCGCCTTCCTCTCTCCATCAAGAGTACCCTTCACACGACGGGATGCTCTGGGTATCAGCCTGATAGGGCTGGTAGGGCTGGG
>JAFGUP010000089.1 GCA_016938475.1 Sphaerochaetaceae bacterium | reverse complement strand
GCTTCTTCTGTGAGTGATATTCATATTATCGCCTGTAATACGGTATCTGAGGTGATCGCATATCTTGAAGAGCGGAAGCATGTTCCTCCCTATATCAAACCGGTGGGGAATGAATCGGGTTCATCGGGTATGCATGGAGGGGATTATCGGGATGTGGTAGGGCATGAAGATATCCTTCCCTATCTTGTAGCAGCTGTCGCAGGAAACCACAATCTTCTTCTCATCGGTCTCCCTGGCAGCGGAAAATCGATGATGATTCGACTCCTCCCTTCGATTCTTCCCCCTATGGGAGAGGATGAGATTCTCGAGGTGTCTTCGATATACAGTATTGCCGGAGAGCTTGATGGGCATGAACTGAAACGGGTCCGTCCGTTCCGCTCTCCCCACTACAACATGTCCTCTCACGCTCTCATCGGCGGGGGAGTGTATGCGAAGCCGGGGGAAGTCACACTCGCACACCGGGGAATCCTCTTCCTTGATGAGCTTCCTGAGTTCAGCAGGAAGACACTTGAGTCACTGCGTCTTCCCCTGGAGGAGAGAAAAGTGACCGTCAGCCGAGTGAACCAGACGAACCGGTATCCGGCTGATTTCATGCTGGTGGCGGCGATGAATCCCTGTCCCTGCGGGTACGCGGGAACAAGCAGGTGTGTATGCACACCTCATGAGATTCGCACCTATCGCCAGAGGATATCAGGACCGGTGATGGACCGCATCGATATGCAGAAGTATGTGGGACGGGTAGAATTCTCCTCCGGCCATGAGATGAGCGGCAGGATCAGCTCAGCTTCGCTTCGAGAATCGGTTATCGCAGCACGCGAGCGTCAGCTGTATCGGTTTCGAAAGGGCGGAGAGGCTATTGACACCAATGCTCAGATGAACAGCTCTCACCTCAGGAAATACTGCAAGCTTGATAATGAGTGTGCCGATCTTCTACAGAGGTCCTATGAACGTGACAACCTCTCTGTGAGGGCACGATACAAGACGCTCAAGCTTGCGAGAACTTTTGCTGATATCGCAGGGAGTGAGGAGATCGCCCGGAGCCATCTTATCCATGCTCTCTTTTCCCGAGATCTTGAGAGGGAGATGAGCCATGCCTGATAACGAAGTGTACTGGGTGTGGCTGAATGAACTCAGGGGGATATCAATTGCGACCAAGCGTACTCTGCTCACAGAGCTCGGGAGCCCGAAAGAAGTATTTGATGCAAGTCCGTCACAGGTCTGTGACCTGCTGAGCACCTATCCCTCTTCGCTGAGAAGAACCTACCAGACAAGCCAGAGCCTGTCAGAGCTATGGGCAGGACGGAGTATCAAGGAGGCCCAGCAGATCGTTACCGTTCATGAGAAACACGAAATCAGAAGCCTTGTCGCTAACGATAACCTTCATCAGTTCCAGTTTGCTCGAGCTCCCCGCTCTCCTCTCGTCCTGTATTACAGAGGGTCTCTTTCCTTCTCTGAGAAACCGGTTACCGGAGTCATCGGGACATTCCCGGTCTCTTCCTATGGAAGAACCGTCACCCGTGAGGCTGTACAGCACCTGATAGAGACAGGTCATATCATTGCCTCAGGGCTTTCAGAGGGAACCGATGCCCTTGTTCATGAAACCGCACTGTCTCTTCATGCTCCCACCTACGCATTCCTCCCCGGTGGTCTCCATAAGGCCTACCCTGCTGGTCATGCCTCCCTCATGGAACGGATTGCTGAAGCCGGTGCCGTGATAAGTCCCTTTCCCTACGGCAAGGAAGCTCTCCCGTTCCGTTTCATCAGACGCAATGAGATATTCGCCCTGTGGTGTGATTCCCTTCTTGTCATAGAGACGTCCCTTACCAGCGGCACTATGAGCACGGCCCGCTATGCCATGGCCAACAGAAAGCGGGTCCTTGCTGTTCCCGGCAGTCTTCTGGAATCCGGGAGTTCAGGAACCAACCTTCTCCTTTCTGAAGGGGCAGAGGTCTATCTCAGCGAACCTTCCCTGAACTCTTCTTTCCCCTCTCCTGCTACAGAACGGGTCATAGAATGTATTCAGGAACATCCACGTACAACAGGAGAACTCTCTCAGATCCTGGATGTCGAACTCGAGTCTATCATGGAGTCCCTTGCCGCAGCAGAAGCAGATAACCGCGTCGAATACCGTGTGGACGGCAGATGGCACCTCGTGGGAGGTGAGTGAATCGATGCCGAGGCGCGCGCGACAGGACAGTGCACACTCTGTGTACCATGTCATCCAGCGGGGGAACAACCGCTCCTATATCTATGAGGATATCAGAGATAAACGGAAGTTCATCTCCATCCTCACAACCGCGATAATAACCTTCGAGGCAACTCTGCTTCACTGGGTGATCATGGACAACCACTACCACCTGCTTATCAGAACCGGGGACACACCTCTGTCAGGCATCCTCTGGTTTCTCAACCGCCAGTATACGGTCTACTACAACCAGCGCTACCACCGAAGCGGTACTATCTACGGGGGCAGATACAAGAGCTATCCGATCACCGAGACGGCGAAACTCTACAGCACCGTCCGATATATCGTTCAGAACCCGGTCAAGGCCGGCATGGTCACCTCCCCGCGTCAGTACCGCTGGAGCGGACACGCCGAGGTCCTTGATGGCAAAGAAACCTTCTTGCAAAGAAATCTTCTCGACAGACCAGAACTCCTGCGATACTTCGCTGTTCAGCCGGAAGCAGCCCTCAGGCACTACCTTGAGTGCACCGAAAGCGACTCCTGGAGTGCATCGATCGCTCACGCGACGATCATCGACCCTGCCACCGAAACCGCCCAGCGACTTACCGCCCTTCTTGACCGGTTTCTCTATGATCAGGAGATGTTCAACGCCGTATCATCAGCAGAATATAGGCGTATGCTCCTCCAGGGCTCACGAGCACAGACAGTTCGTCCTCTTCGTGACACCTTCATTCACATGGCAGTACAAGACGGACATTCACTGAAAGATATCGCACGGTTTCTCAGCGTCAGCTATGAGACCGTGCGGAGAACAGCCAGAAAGAGTGAGAGCAAGAGATAACGTAGCAGCAGGGGAAGCATATTTCGCCATCTCAGGACTTCTTGGATATTCCTTGAGCGCAGGCCTGGAATGCGTTCCTGGTATCGTGCCGGGAGAGCACGTTGCACGACATTGCGGCTGCGTGCTTATCGAGTCCCGGTTAACGGGTATCGTGTTTATTCGCTTCCTCTGAACGGTATCCTGTTCCTTCAAGATATCGAGGTGGAGATGGTTTCTTCCCATGGGATCCATCTCCCTTCCCGTTTTTGTCGTGAGATCTAACACTCTCGCCTTCCATGCTGTTGACGCTCCGGTTCGCTTCGGCGATCTCAGACTTCAGTCGCATAAATTCGGATACCTCGGTAGCTCTAAAGGTGATGGTAATCAATATCTTTAAGATACATGGGTATATTCGACTGGTAGAGGCTTCTGTGGAGTCTCAGAGGATGTAGATGGATGCTATCAATCAGTTCTTGTTCAGACTGATTTCAAGGTAATCATATATTAACATCGCACGAGAGGGGGCACGAGGGAGAAATTGTATTTATTGTGCGATACCAATGATGATGTTATATTTAAAGCAACTTTATTAATAATGTAGGGGTAATGGCATGAAACGAACTTCATCCATTCTAATACTTTTTATCGTTGTGTTATTTTTTTCGTGTGATGGAACAATCACATCTCTCTCCTCAGATGGTGCGACGATAAGTATCGATAGAATCCCAGTATTCTCGTCATCGAGTACCATCGTTTCCACCTCAAGATCCATTGTTCCTGAAAGTATGGATGTAAGCGATTTTTTCTATACCCTTCTTGCTCCACCAATTACTAGATTTGAGGAAACCTCCGAATCTTTTGTCTTAGGGGATTCGCTTGAGGTTGATCTCTTCGGGAATTCCGTGACACTCGAGACTTCGTTGACGGATGAAGGCTACATTATGATGTCCGGAAGTGTTGTCGAGGAGGATACGAATGAGGATGAAGTCGAGACTGGGAAAATCGAAATCATCTACGATTCAGCCAATGGAAAATTCAGTTATTACTCAGAGGTTCTCATCTGTAATCCTAACGAAGTACACGTGCCAATGGAACCGGAAATGCATCTATATGTAATTCATCAAATTCCTTTTACCGATATCGGAACGGACAACTCCTTCATTGCTGACTTCAAAACTCTAGCCTATCTGAAGGCCCCATCACATTTGGAGTTTCAGGTGATTGAGAATGGAGAACTGTATAGCGGTCCAGGAGACTCCGGCGGGTGGAATCTTGGATTTGCATTTGTTTCATTCGAATCTTTGAGATCCTCTTCTGATCCTCCGTTTGATTTTATAAGTGAGATGGGAATCGATTTTAATGAGGATTGGATACTTGCTGACGTTTCTGGAACTCCGATTGCAGATGCTCAGTTCCAAGCAAGACGAGCTGCGATGGTCAATGCGAGAGAAGCCTTGTTCGCAGCTCAAGGGATTCGTGGTAATCCTATTGTCGGTATACGGACTTTCGACGATGATTTTTCATATACTACCCGTATATACATGTCAAGAAATTCAACCGATGAGATTGATGGTATTACTTTGGGGGTCTCCGAAGAGGGCCGCTTGACGGATGAGCATGGCGAGTTGATTGTGTTCAGTATCGATGAAACAGCTGATCCTTCTTTATCCGAAGAGAGAATAGAAATCAATCAGGCAAATATTGATCTACTCAAGTCTGGATTACCGAATGCTGATTGGCGGGCAAGAACCAATCTGCACTAGAAGCTCAACAATTTAGAGGTATACATAGGTACCCGGTACCACTTTTCCACAAACCTGACCCCTGTCCATCTCATTCACCATTTTTCATCCTGAATGTGGATTATGTACCTGTTACCTATAATTTAGCCGAAGATGGTGTCCTCAAGGTCGATTATCTTCCCCTCGATACCGGCAAAGCGCATATCGACATTGAAGACCCGGCCACGGAAT
>JAFGUP010000009.1 GCA_016938475.1 Sphaerochaetaceae bacterium | reverse complement strand
TTGGTTGTAACTCCATTGTAACAGAGGTCCGTGGGACTTCTTTTTTCTTTTCGCCTTTCGGCGTGCATTTCATCTTACCGCGCGCGATTTTCGAATTTTCCTATAGTTATTGTTGCTATTATTATGTTTTTATTATAACGTCATGTAATAATAATAACAGGAGTGATTATGATACGTGTCATATTAAGCGGATGCAGTGGAAGGATGGGAGGGGTTCTCACTACCCTCATCGGACGGATGGATACGATGGAGGTAGTTGCAGGAATAGATATCGCTGCATCCGACAGACCATATCCGATCTTCCCCTCACTTGAGGCGTGTACAGTTGAAACCGATCTCGTAATCGACTTCTCCAGCCCGCTCACCCTGCAAGCGCTCCTGGAGACTGCACTCAGGAGAAAACTTCCCATGGTGATCTCCACCACAGGTCTCGGTGCCGAAGATATCGATAGGATCGAGAAAGCTTCAGAGCTCATCCCCCTGTTCAGGAGCGGCAACATGTCCCTCGGCATCAATCTTGTGCAGCAGCTGTTACAGATCAGCGCGAAAGTTCTCGGCCCTTCCTTTGATGTGGAAATCATCGAAAAGCATCACAGGTTGAAGAAAGATGCACCGAGCGGGACAGCATTGATGCTTGCCGATTCCATCAAGGAGATACGAATTGATCCTCTCCGCAATGTGTGCGGAAGACATGGGATGGATACGCTCAGACAGGCAGATGAGATCGGGTTCCACAGTATACGCGGCGGAACGATCGTTGGTGAACACGAAGTGCTTTTCACCGGAGAGGATGAGATCATCACTGTAGGTCACCAAGCCTTTTCCAGACAGGTTTTTGCGACCGGTGCAATAGCAGCCGGGCAATACCTCATCAGGCAGAAAGCCGGTCTCTATTCAATGCAGGATATGATCAATGAATCCCGGTCAGTCTCCACATTATACAGATATCCGGAAGAAGTCCTTGTCGCCCTCGACAGACTCCCAAGTGACATGACACTTATCACCGATATATATGCTGCACTTGCCGAGAATGATGTGTTTATTGACATGATCAGTCATACCGGTGTGGCAAAGGGGCATATTTCTGTCTCCTTCACGATTACTATGAAAGACCGCACCAAAACCGACAGGATTCTGAGACAACTCATCTCGACAGACGACTCCATCGAGATGAGCATAGATGAAGAAGTAACCAAACTGACCGTTGAAGGTCCGGGCATGGAATTCCAGTCCGGTGTTGCATCCAGAGTTTTCAGCGCCATGACCAAAGCCTCAATCCCGATCCTTGCAGTGACAACTTCAGAGAATAAGATCTCCTATGTATGCCCGAATACCAGAGTGGACGATGCAGTGCGACTGCTTAAGGAAGAGTTTGCTATCTGAGTCAGAGAGATAATCGCCTGATGCTTACAACTTCCTCGTAGAACCTGTTTGGATAGGAACAGTGGATAACTGCTGTCCTGTCCATCTTCTTGATCTTCACAACACGAAGCACAGTCCCTTCACATACAGATTCTCCGAGGCGGTTCACCATGGTGACAGTCTCTCCCTCCTTCGGTAACGGAAGATATTCAAACGGAAAGGCAATATAGGCACGGTCATCCTTGAACAGATACTTCTTGAGGTAGATTGCCAGTCCGGGACAGGCCGCCACACAGATACCGCACCCGGTGCAGGCCTCCAGATTCACCACGGGAAGGGCAGTGATCTCCTCTCCCACTGTGATCGCGTTCTGAGGACATGAAGTCTCGCACGGGTTGCATGGAATACCTTCCACACATTCGATAACAGCAGCAAGAGCCCTGCGATCCTGAGGCGGAAGCTGGTAGCAGGGGCTGGCGTGCAGCTCATCGAGTGAAGGAGCTCCGCATACCTTCAATTCCTGTTGTATCTCTTTCATCTCTCAACTCCTCAGATATGATTGATGATCGCATGTTTCGCGATCCTTCGTTTCTCACCGAACATCCCGCTTCTCAGGGAATCTATCCTTCGCAGAGCGTCATTGAAGCGGCTGTCGTATTCGTCCTTCTCTATATATCTAAGTGAATAGGCGGCAGACAGTCCGGCGAGTCTTCCCTCTTCCATTGCAGTACTCGCCTCTTCCACACCGCTGACGTCCCCGGCAATATAGAGCGATGGAACATTTGTCCTCATCGAGGCATCGTGCCAGGGCACCATACCACCCAATACAGGCGAGTACACTTTCCTGCAGCCTGCTGCAAAGGCAAGTTCAACCAGTGGAGTCAGGCCGGCTGCAATACAGATGGTGTCAACATCGAGAACTTTCTCGGTACCCGGTATCGGCTTCCATGCATCGTCCAGGGAGACAATGACAGCCTCACTGACATGATCGTTACCACGGGCTTCGAGAACAGTTGTCCGCGTGTAGAACGGGACTCCTGCACGGCGCACCTTGGCCGTGTGAACTCCATACCCTCCGAGACGGCCGGCTGCTTCGACAACCGCCTTTACATCCGCCCCTGCCTGAAGCAGTTGATAGGACACAATCACACCGACATTCCCACTCCCTATCATCAGCACCTTCTTTCCCGGCAGGACACGGTGAATATTGATCATCGTCTGGGCTGCACCCGCTCCCATCACTCCAGGGAGCGTCCATCCTGTGAAGTTGACTGCATTCTCAACAGCTCCGGTAGCTATGATGATTGACTTTGCCTTGACAGTGACAGAAAGCTCACGGCTGCGAACGACCCAGACTTCCCGTTCATGAAAAATACCGCAGACTTCGGAGTCCAGCCAGACCTCTATATCGAGATGCGAGGCATCTTCAATGAGTTGCGTGCCGATATCTATTCCCCGGACACCCGCACGATGCTCGTGTGATCCGAAGAATTTGTGAATCTGTTTGAACAGTTGACCGCCGGGTCTATGATTCTCATCAATGATCAGAACGCTCGCACCACTGCGTGCTGCTTCAAGAGCTGCCGAAAGCCCGGCGGGGCCTGCACCGATAACTACAATCTCACGCTCAATCATTGATGTTTCTCCTGTTTCCATGTGCCGTACCCTAACTGAGTCTCGATGACCATGCCATCCTGTACTTCAGTAATGCAGGTACGTACATTCGGTACACCGTCAACCGTCATCACACAGTCGGTACAGCGACCGATGCCGCAGTAGATACCCCTTGGAGAGTGAGACTTGACAGTTTTTCGCAGATACTGTTTTCCATTGGCTATCAGTGCAGCAGCTATCATTTCTCCTTCAAAGACTTTCAATGGCTCACCGTCAACTATGATCGTAATCTGTTTCCGTTCCTCGAGTGGACCGAGGACGGGATGGTCATCTATTCTCATGTCTGCGGCTCCTCCCCGTCGTTGAATACTCCAAGCTTTTCGGTACGGACAGGAAACCGGTACTTCACCTGCAGAATCTCCTCGATGGGAATCCCTGTCCGCTGACTTATGATTCTTGCTATCACCTTGGAACAGCTTCGTCCCTGGCATAGCCCCATGCCTGCACGAGTAATTCTCTTCACATCATCCAGTGTGTGATATCCTTCATCAATGACCTGCTCGATCTCTCTGAGGGTAACTTCCTCACATCGACAGATATACAGTTCCTTATCTTCCTTCATCAGGAGCCCCCCTGTGCCTGACGTATAAACCTGTTCGGTGATAGCTCTTGAAGCCTTTGATCCACCTTCCCGCTGCCGATCATCTCTGAGATGAGACTGCCGGTGATAGGAGCAAGACTGATTCCGTCTCCTTCGTGCCCCGCACATGTATAGAACCCGGGTACATCAGCATGCTCTCCAAGAATCATTTTCCCGTCAGGAGTCGAAGGCCGAAGTCCGGCAATAGCACGGATAAATTTTACGTTCCTGAGGATCGGAATAAAAGAGGTTGCCTGGTTGATAATCGCTCTGATACCCTCGAGCGTGGTACTCGTGTCAAACCCGACCATCTCGCGGGTTGAACCGATAAGGTACGAATCCCCTTCGGTTCGGGTGAAGGCGAAACCGAGACCCAGTTTCTGCTCCTCCTCGGTTGACTTGATCTCAAATCCGCTTTTCAGTTTCGACACCAGGTACTTTGCACTCCAGAGGTTGGTCTCCCCTATCGGCGGAACTTTTTCTGTGATGATGATCTGACCCCGTTTCGGTTCGATTGGAACTTTCTGATCAAGTAGCAAGGCGATGGAAGATGCCCAGGCACCAGCGGCATTTACAACGAATCCGGCCTGAAAAATCCTTCCTCCTGCTGTCTTAACATAGAAATCACCATTCCCATCGGTACGGATATCGATGACCCTTGAGTTATGATAGGTCTCCATACCATACTCACGCCCTTTACGTGCGAGAGAGTGCATGACAGCAAACGGATATGCCTGAGAGTCCAACGGAGAATAGGTGGAGGCAATGAATCGGCTGTCGATGTGCGGCTGTTTTTTCAGAAGCTCTTTCCTTCCGAGAACCGTCACGTCCAGTCCGTAGGCCTGCTGTTGCGAGACGAAATCTTCCATCACCTCCAGTTCCCGCTGATTCTCTATCAGAACCATCCCTCCAAGATTTTGGAAACCCAAAGAATCACTGAGCTCAGAGGTAAGGGCACGGTACAGCTCAAGCGACTCAAAAGCAAGCTCGAGGTTTATCCCCGGCTTCTTCGATTGAAACAGGATCATGTCATCGCATGCTCCGGAGGCACCGTCGGCAAAACCTCCGGCTTCAAGGACGATAACACGTTTGCCGCTTTTCGAGAGGTAATACCCTGCAGAGAGACCAATGATCCCACCTCCAATAATGATAGCATCAGTTGTCTGTATCATTCTACCATCCTTTTCTATCTCATCACTACTCATTTGATGAGCAGCATAATAAATCGTATCATATTTTTGCCACAAGTCAAGAAAAACCGGAGGTTTTCTCCTCCGGTAACTAAACCGAATAAGAAAAATCCCAATCTTATCTCAAATGATTATTTCCTGTAAGAGAGAGAAGTATGGTTTAATGGAAGGAAAAGT
>JAFGUP010000088.1 GCA_016938475.1 Sphaerochaetaceae bacterium | reverse complement strand
GGTAAAACCGTGGTAGAGCTTGCCTGCAACATCTGCTTCGAGAGTGAGTGTAGTATTTCCGGTTCCGCTAGCTGCAAAGGCGGAGAAGGTGACGAGGGCTATGATAAGAACGGTTAGTAGTTTTTTCATTGTTTGACTCCTGTTGTTTTGTTTAAGTTATGACCGAAGTATAACAACGGACCAAACTTATGTCAACACATAAAAAGAAAAAAGTTAGAAAAATATTATTAAATAAGTATGAGAGATGTTATTTATATATAATAAAACAAATAAAAAATAAATTGGAGATAAAAAAGGCAGAAATAGGAAGACATAAGTCTTTACTAATATAAGGTGGTTACAATGAAATTGGGGAAAAATAACACTGTATCTACGGGAAGAAACGAGAATGTGTGGCTTACTCTTCTATGAGGAGCTAACCTATGACATTACTTTGGGATGAGTCGTGCTTAAGTTTCCCTTCTCGAATCTTCAGATACATCACTGAGTCAATTCTTCAGGAACAAAGCGGCCTGCTGTCACGTTGTTGAGAACCTGTCGGGAAACGCTCTGATGAGTGTTCAAAGACAGTATCTTCTATGGTATACTGATAGGGCTTTTGGTTTCTGGTACGGCTTTTAAATGCTTTCCCTCGTGATTGTGTGTTCAGAGAGGCTTGCAGTGGAAGCCCTTCCTGCGAGGGGGTTAGATTGAACATGCGAACAAACCTGAAACAAACTGTTGCACGGATGCCTGTCAGACGTCTTATCATCCCTGTTCTGCTTCTCATGATACTGCTTATGGGGGTTGAATTATCTCTTGTTGTCATGTTCAACAACATCGAAGAGAGAAGGGATGCAGAGCTCTACACCACCAAGAATGAAGTACTCCTTGAAGTGGTTGCCTTTCATGTTGAGAATATCTTCTCCTCTATAACAGCAGACCTTCTTGTTATGAGTGATCTATTCGAGAATCTTCTGGCTTCTGAAGAGATAGCTGACCCTGAGAAGACGCTTGAGAACATAGGGCGGGTCCTCAGTGGTTCAAAGATGATCTATGATCAGATCAGGTATCTTGATGCTCAGGGGATGGAGCGTGTGAGAGTAGATTACCGTAATGGCAATCCGTACGTGGTTCCCGATCAAGAGCTGCAGGATAAATCCGACCGGTACTATTTCACAGACAGCGTACACCTTGGAAAGGGTCAGCTCTATGTGTCTCCGCTGGACCTCAACGTTGAGAAGGGAGAGATTGAAATTCCCCATAAACCGATGATCCGCTTTTCCACTCCGATAGTTGATTCCGATGGAGCATGTAACGGGGTCGTGGTGATCAACTATCTTGTGCAGGAGGTATTCGACAATGTCACGAAACTGTTCAGTGATGAAAGTGACAGTCGAATAGAGGTGTTGAATTCTGATAGTTACTATCTGCTGCATCCCCAGGAGCCAGAGCGGGAGTTTGCCTTCATGTTTGCCGGTAAGGAGGATGATAATCTCGTTCAGGAGAACGCAGAGCTCTGGGCCATGCTTATGGAGCGTGATGGAGTGTTTCGTGCAGAGGATATGCTCTTCATCTATCGCCATGTCGATATAGTAGAAGAACACAGGCTAGATGATGCAAGGGGATGCTCACAGCAGGATAAGGGGTACCCCCTGATCTTCATGATACGCCAGCCTCTTTCCTCCTTTGCTCTCCCCTTGATACCGGACCCCGGTCTTCAGCTTGCTCTCTTTGGTATCGTCTTTCTGCTGGACCTGATGATCGCCTCTGTCGTCGTCTTTCAGTGGGACAGGCGGAAGCGTGACTTGAATGCGATACAGACGCGTAACGAGACTCTTGAGCTTGTTCAGCGATCAGCCCATATCGGATTCTACTCACTCGATGTAAAGACAGACACCTTAATCTGGAGCGACGAGGTGTATGAGATTTTCAAAGTTCCCCCGGGGTCATTCTCCGGTACCTATGAAGGGTTTCTTGCGTATGTACATCCCGATGATCGCGAAAGGATCTCTCAGGCATTTCAGGAAGCTCTTCAGGAGAGAACGGGGTATCAGATACGGCATCGTGTCATCTGTCCTGATGGCAGTATCGTCTATGTAAACGAAGTGGTCATTCTGGAGTACGACTATACCGGTAACCCAGTCAAAGCTTTCGGGACAACCCACGATATTTCCGATATCGCAGCCTTTGAGGATGAATTGCTCCATCAGAACACTCTGTTGAATGAGGCACAGAGAATTGCCCACCTCGGATTCTGGGAGATTTCTGCCGGTAGTGATGATCTTATCTGGAGTGATGAGGTGTTCAGGATTTTCAAAGAACCTGTGCAGAGCTTCACTCCGACCTTCACCCGTTTCCTTGACTATGTACATCCTGAAGATAGAGATGCCCTCACACATGCATACAATCATTCGATCAAGAATCAGGAAGCCTACTCGATCCGTCACCGAATTCTTCTCAAGGATGGGACTCTTCGCTGGGTGGAAGAGCGTGGTAACCACACCTTTGGTGGCGATGGTGAGGTTCTCAGAACGGTTGGGACGGTATACGATATAACCGAGAGTGTTGCCCGGGAACAGGCTCTTAATACAATGAAAGAACAGCTTGAATCCATGATACGGAAGGTTCCAGACATCGTTTATCGGTGTGAGGATGACGAAGACCGGCACGTCCTGTATATCAGCGATGCAGTGCAACAAATCACCGGGTTCGCCCCCAAAAGCTTCCTCAGAGTTGAAGGAAGGGGGTTGAACAGTATCATCCACCCTGATGATCTCGATGTCGTGAGGTCAGAGATCAGAAAGGCAGTAGAAGACAACCGGGTATATCAGGTAGATTACCGTATCATTGATGCTTCCGGCGATGTGTTGAATGTACAGGAATTCGGGCAGAGAAGTGTAGATGTATGGGGAAATGTTATCCTTGAAGGCGCGGTCACCGATGTATCGCTTCACTCCGATACCTACGGTAGAATGAGAAAGTTCCTTGATCTTCAGGGACATATGGTACTCATCTCCGATGGGTACAAGCTTCAGCATGCAAACCGCAGGTTCCTTGAATTCCTTGCATACGATTCATTTGAATCCTTTATGAAGGAGCATACTCGTGTCTGTGAACTGTTCATTGCTGATGATGCCGTGTTCCATCCGGGAAAGATCGAAAAAGATGAGGAAAACTGGATAGAAGCCTTGAAGAAAGTTGAAGAGCACAAAAGGATCGTCATGATGCTTGATGGGTCCGGGAAACGCCATATCTTCACTGTCAATGTGGCCCGTCATGAACAGAAGTCCTACCTGCTCACATTTGCTGATATAAGCGAAAGCTATTTTCAGGGGATACGGTACGAAGAGCAGGCCCTGCACGATTCCCTCACCGGACTTTACAATCGTCATTACTTCAGTATGCACAGTGATGAGATCGTGGAGGATTATCGTGCCAGAGGTCTGACAGTCGGTCTGGGGATCTTCGATATCGATTCATTCAAATACACGAACGATACGTTCGGTCATGAAGTGGGTGATGTGGTTCTGGTTTCGCTTGCCCGGATTCTCACTGAGGTGATCGATGATAAAGGGTATGTAGTGAGATGGGGAGGAGATGAGTTCGTCCTTCTACTTGAGACAGACGGACAGGAGGCATTCTGCGATTTCGCAGAGAAGATTCGAGGTCGTATCGATGAGACCGTGTTCCCCGTTATCGAGCATCAGACATGCTCTTTCGGGCTTACTCTGCATGACGATGCCACACGGTCGATGAAGGATTCCCTTCACCGTTCTGATCAGGCGCTCTATCGTTCAAAGATGCAGGGAAGGAACCGGATATCGTTTCTTCCTTGACGGACGAAAGTGGTTCAGTGTGTACGTCGCATATGGTATTTGATCCGGGCGATGTCCTTTTCTTTCTCCCGTTTCCTGTGTATCAGCTCTTCTTTGCCGAGAGTCTCTTCTTTCAGGATCAGATAGTTTTCGTAGGAATCCCGGTCTATAAATCCCTCTTTAAGTGCTTTTCTCACTTCGCAGCCCGGTTCGCTGGTATGGGTGCAATCAGAGAAGCGGCACCTTCGGGCGTAGGTGGTAATGTCAGAGAATGTAGTGGAAGGTGTCTCCTGAGTTCCCCAGGTCCCCACTGCTCTTATACCGGGGGTGTCAAGCAGAAGAGCTCCGCTCTGAAGAGCGAACAACTGTCGTGCTGTCGTTGTGTGTCTTCCTTCTCCGTCTGAGCCTCTGACCTCTGAGGTTTTTGCGAGATCCGCAGCGGCAAGTACATTGATCAGGCTGGATTTTCCCGCCCCGCTTGCACCGAGCACTATGACGGTATTTCCAACCGGGCAGTACGTCTGGACATCTCCTATTCCCTGAGCCGTGAGGGAGTCAGTCAGAAGTACCGGAACCTGTTTGAAACGCTCCTTTGCAGCTGCTGCTAGTTCCTCGGTATGTTCTGCGATGCCTGCTTTTGTGAGAATCAGCACTGCAGGTATTGCGTCACTGTTCAGAAGTGTGAGGAATCTCTCAGCTCTCCGCAAAGATCGGTCGAACGCGATATCGATGAGGATAAGGGCCAGATCTATGTTCGCTGCGACAGCTTTTCCTTGCTTCCGTGTCCGTCCGTCTTCACGAGTGACAGGGCGATGAAGGACGCTCTTTCGAGGCAGTACCGCCTCGATGGAACCCCTGTTTGTGCCGTGGGGAGCTATGACGCACCAGTCACCGACAACGGGATACTCACTGACTCCCAGCTGCACGAGGTAGCTGAGCGATCCGGAGATCTCCACGAGAAGGTCTCCTGCTGCAGATGCTGCATGAAACAGATTCTTTCCTTCTCGTGTGATACGTGCTGGGATACGTTGTTCCTGCTCATAGGGGGAGAATAGATTCTTCCAGGAATCTTCCCAACCGTATTTCTGAAGTCTTTCCATGATGCACGCTCCTGACTGTAACTGAGTATAACACGGGTATCTCTGCAGTCCAGAGGGAATGTAAGTGGGCTGGCTGTCTTTGCATACACCGCGTTTTTGTGTAGTGTTCATATCATGAGTAATGAAATGATACGCAATCGCAAGATCGTGATAGACACTGACCCGGGAGTGGATGATGCCTTTGCCATCCTGCTGGCATACCGATGGTTCGAGAAGGACAGCATCCTTGCACTTACGACAACAGCCGGAAATGTGGGTCTTGAAACAACAACACACAATACACTCGGGCTGAAAAAACTGCTTAACGCTTCTTTCGAGGTGTATCAGGGAGCTCGGAAGCCTCTACAGGTGCCCCTTGAGGATGCTTCTCATATACATGGAAGACTGGGTATGGGTGAGTATGTGTTTTTTGAAACATCAGCGTTGACCAGCAGCGAGAAAGCATGGGATGCACTGTACCGCATCGCAAAAAGGGAGGGCAGTATCACACTCATCGCTCTTGGTCCTCTGACGAATATTGCTATCGCTCTGGAGGAGTACCCTGACCTCCCACAGTATATCGATGCTCTCTATACCATGGGAGGTTCAACTCAGGGGGGAAACCGGACACCCTACGCTGAGTTCAATTACTATTGCGATCCCCATGCAGCACGGCGCGTGTATGAGTCGGGGATGAATATCTTCATGATCGGACTCAACGTGACCGAGCTCGCTTTCGCCGATGAGACGACGATGGATGGTCTTTCTCCCGTGGATGCCGATGTGAAAGGACTGATCGATTCACTGAAGGACCACTACAGTGGAACGCTGGCAGGTATATCCTCCCGAAAAGGATCTCACCTGCCTGATGCGGTTGCTGTTGCTGCCTGTATTGATCCTGATCTGTGCTCATATCGTGAGGTTCCCATCCTGATCGAGACCCTCGACCTGGAAACACGCGGTATGAGCAGAATGGTTGAGAATGGGCGACGTCCAGTCCAGGTGGCAGTCGAGGTGGACGTGGAGAGATTTCGTGAGATGCTTCTTTCTATCAACGAACTGAACTGTTGATACGGGAAGTATTACGTGTTGGATTGAACGGTCTTGGAAGGATCGGCCAGACTTCACGCTGATACTCTCTATATGCCTCATAGCGTGATGCAGTGATTCCTTCGGTGAAGCGGGTGCTTCCTATGAACAGCAGGGTGAGGAGGAGTGGCCCGATCAGGGTATAGTTCACATAGCTTGCACTCTGCGAAGATGCTGTGAGGTAGATGAACCACCAGAATCCGAGTTCTCCCAGATAGGCAGGGTGTCGACTCAGACTGAACAGTCCGCTGGTCCTGAATCCTTTCTCATACTCCTGTTCAAATCGCTCATCACGTGATGTGTATCCGTGTTTCGCCTGCTGGAATCTGTACTGTTGTTCGTCTGCTACAGTTTCGAGGATCAGGAAAAGAAGAGCCCCCAGTCCGTAGAACAACATCAGAGGGGAAAGCGGAGTAGCGGAAGTAATGAGGTTAAGAGGAAGGGTGAAGAGTATGAACAGTATCTGCTGATAGAAGGCAATGAACAGGATGTTGAACAGCATCCATAGTACCGGGTTGCCGATGCGCTCTTTCAGAATCGACCACCTGTAATCTTCCGTGTCACGGTATCCTCCGCGTCGACCGAAATTGAATGTGAGGCGAAGGCCCCACAGACAGATCAGGAGTGTCGGGAGCATGATAGCGGGAGTAAAGTCCTGATGGGATGCATATATCAGTGCATATAGGACCGGGGAAACTGACCAGAGGCGGTCAGTCCATGAATAATCCTGTGTAAGTCTGGAGAACAGCAGGCTGAGGATCGCACTCAGCACCGTGATGATAGCGATCTGTTGCACCGCTGGGTACCTGAAGGAAGGAGCAAGGGCAAGAACCCCGCTGTATATGGCAGCTACAAAGATAAAGAATATCGAGATGAAGAGTCTGCGTCTGTTCATAATCCTATTATACATAAAGGTGGTGTATAATGCAAGAAGATGTGACCCATCTTCTTC
Source organism: Sphaerochaetaceae bacterium (assembly GCA_016938475.1). Lineage (GTDB taxonomy): Bacteria > Spirochaetota > Spirochaetia > Sphaerochaetales > Sphaerochaetaceae > SABI01. The sequence continues at coordinate 6,678 of JAFGUP010000088.1, read as the reverse complement.
CTGATCACGGCTCAGGTTTTTCTGCTGAAACGTTTTCTGAAGTTGTTCATGGGTTTTCCGTTGCTTAGGGCATATATAATGCTTTCAAACAGAGGAAACTGGTTGAGAACTTGAGACAGTTCTCTCTGGTAACGGTGCGTGTCCCACACCACCTGATGGAATTCCACTTCAATATGCTTTTCCTGGATATCGAGTATCGCATAATGGGCACGGGTATCACCGTTGAAGCTGTAGCCGATTCCGCCTGGGTTAATGACGCGGTGGTCACTCACCACGAAGTCTCCCGGGATATGTGTATGGCCGCAGAGAATCAGTTCGGCACGTTCACGGGCGATCTTTTCTGCCAGCTCCCCCGCACACTCCCCGTCAGGAAGGAGGCTATCAGTAAACGAGTAGGGAGAGCCATGGCAGAACAGCATCCGTCGTTTTTCGATGATCGTTTCTAATGCAATGGGTGATCGCTGTATGCGTTGCCGTTGGTCTTCACTGAGAGCTTGATAGGTGAAGGTCGCCACATCGAAGAGGTAGCTCTCGAAGGTACTGGTAACGACGATGTCCGTCAGGTCTTCAATGTTGGCATCGGTATTTCCCTTGATGAACACAAGAGGATCCAGTGTCTCCAGCCGTTCGAGAGTTTCGCGGGGGTACAGGCCGAAGTAGATGATGTCTCCCAGAACAGCATAACGGTCCAGCGACCTGTGCTGTGCATCAAGGAGCACAGCCTCGAGTGCGTAGATATTCGCATGGATGTCGCTGAGCAGGGCTATTCGCATCGGTCACCTCCTGTACTGAGAGTATATCACACGAAAAGGATGACCGTTGTAGCGATGAGGACTCTCCTGTGCTACGATAGTCACATGTACTATGCGACACTGGATACGATATCTCCTCAGAAACTATATGAGACCTTCATCGAAGCCTTCAGTGATTACCAGATACCGGTTCACATGAGCCATCAGGTCTTTGAACAGACAAACGCGCAGAGAAGTGTCAGTCTCAGTGATTCCTTCGGAGCTTTCTCGGATGACGGGTCTCTCGTTGGTTTCATCCTCTGCGGGGTGAGAGAGGCAGGTGAGAGCGTTGACTTCTATGATGGAGCTACGGCGGTCATTACTTCCAGGCGGAAAGAGGGTATCGCCACAGGTCTCCTCAGAGCAGCTCTGCAACGTGCCGAAGAGCGTCATGCCGGGTCGTTCATCCTTGAGGTGATCAAAGAGAACGAAGGAGCGCAACACCTGTATGCCACCCACGGCTTTTCTGTCAGGAGAAACCTGCGCTGCTTTGAAATCCGCACAGAGGATATCGTGGCGATGTATTCGCATAGCGACGATATCCTTGATCTTGATTCAGCTCACTATGACATCTGTGCGGAAGCTGTAGGTCTTTCCTATCAGCCTTCCTGGCAGAACGACTCTGCTTCTATCAAAGGGATCTTCCCTTTCCTGACAGTACGGGGAATCAAGAGGGATGACCAGTGGGTAGGCTACTATGTACTGTACGCAGGGAAGGGAGACCTCATGTGTATCGGTGCCATGAACGACTCGCCGGAGATCCTCAGAATTCTCATAACGGACGCATGCCGATACTCAGAGGATACCGGCCTTGGAATCATCAATATCGAAGAGTCATCACCTTTGTGTACGTTCCTTCTTGCAGAGGGCTGGTCAGTGATGATCGATCAGTGGGAGATGGTGAAGACCCTCTGAGGTATAATTCAGTTGCTTTCCTTGCCTATCCACTCAAGAATACGTTCGTGCACCATATCTCTGATCTCTCTTACCGAGTTCATGATACTCTCCTCATCCCCTTTGAGAACCGAAGGGTCGGGGAATGACCAGTGCAGACGCTCGGACTTTCCGGGAAAGAGGGGGCAGCGTTCAGCATTGCTCTCATCACAGACGGTGATGACGTAGTCAAAGGTAGATCCGTCGTTGACATAGAGGGTGATAGGTTTCGCATACTGTCCTTCCATCGACACATCAAGTTCCTGCATCGCCTGCACGACCCGTGGATTCATCTGGCCGCTCTCCAGTCCTGCACTGAATACCTCATATCTATCAGATGCATAGTGGTGGAGAAAGGCTTCGGCCATCTGGCTTCGTGCTGAGTTGTGGATGCACACAAATAATACTCTCTCTTTCATCGAAGGCTCCTTATCATGGTTTGTATAGGTAAATCTACAGAAAACACAGTCAGCTGGCTAGGCGTCGCCGAGAAGCATGAAACGGTCAACATCAGAACAGAATGCGATCCCCGATCCCTTTTCTGTCAGGCATGGGGTGGTCCTGATCGCCTCGAGCACCTTCCCGGTATCTCCGGAGCCGACGAGAATATAGAGAATCTCCTTCTCCGGATTGTGTGACACACCGAAGTACAGGGCATCTTCCCTGCTGCCGGTCCCCATACCGTCGATGATCGTTCCACCGGAAGCACCCGCTTCACGTGCAGCCTTCATGACTTCCCTGCTGTTTCCCTTGTTTATGATACAGGTGATGAGTGTATGCGGGCTTCCCATATATGATCCTCCTTGTTCAGTACGTTCGTTCGCTTGTATCCTCCACAATAGGCTTTCAGGTTGTAGAAGAGCGGTGAGGGTGAGTGGTAATCCTTCGGACCCCTCATTTTGTGTGACATCCAGTCTACACTGTTCTCACGTGGCAGGCATATGAAAAAAGCATGAAATCTGGTGAGGTGTCAGGTCGCATAACTGTGGAGGGAAGGTAGTAGTATATTGACTCCCACGAAGGTGAACAGGACAGAGATGAAACCGAAAATGGAGAACCAGGCAGCAGCTCTCCCCTTCCAGTTTCTTCTGAGTCTGAGGTGCAGGTAGATAGCGTAGATGATCCAGGTGATCAAAGACCACGTTTCCTTCGGGTCCCATGCCCAGTACCGGCTCCATGCCTTCTGAGCCCAGATAGCTCCACTGATGATGACGATAGTGAGCATCAGGATACCGAATGCTATGACTCTGTAGCTGAGCATATCGGATACCTCGGGGTCTTGGACAAGCCGTTGAGAGCCCTTCTTCTTTTCATCTATAAGATAGATGACACTGATTCCTGCTGCAAGGGCGAATGCTCCATACGATAGAATCGCGGTTCCCACATGGAAGGTGAGCCAGTAGCTCTGCAGGGCAGGCATCAGAGGTCTCACATCTCTGCTCTGAAGCGAGGCATAGCCCATGACCAGGATAGCCAGCGGCATGACGAAAGCCCCTATGGCGCTGAATCCGTACAGCCGGTAAAGAACCAGATAGGAGAGGACGATACCCCAGGAGAACGAGAGGGCGAACTCGTACTGGTTGCTGAACGGAAGGCGGCCGGCACCGATTGTTCGGGCGACCATCGCTGCTGTGTGGGTGATGAACCCTGCAAGAGCAAGGGAAGTTGCCACCTTCCCCCCCTTCTTCACGATCCCCGTGACCGAAAGGAGAGAAAGGACTGCCGAGGCTATGTAGAGGACGATGGCTATCATAAAGGTTGTGTTCTCGATACTCTGGTACATAAAGACTCCTACTGTTTACCTGTTTTTCTCTGTGCTGTGATTCCTGATTTGATTGCCTGATAGAATACCCACCCGTTCTTTCCCGATTCTGCATACAGCTTTCCATTTGTATAGAAGAGGAATCTCGGGTAAAGGTAGAAACTCATGAACATCCCGAAGGTGAGAATGATGAACCCTGCGACTACGATCGGATACGATGGGTCTGAACGGACGACTATCCCGGTATATGGTGTGCTGCCGGTGAAAGTAATTGCTATGTCCTCATAGGGGATCACCTGACCGGGTTCTATGATATAAGAACCGACATTCACTCCGAACTGTGTCAGTACGACTGCATAGAACGGATTATCCTCTCGGTTGTTGATGCTGTAGGGCATCTGGTTCACATCGATATCCATATTGGGAAAGTAACCGTAGAGCATGATGTTGAGATGGTGTGGCTGGTAGAAGTAGGTATTGCCGTTACGGATGAGCCCTGACACCAGGCTCTCTCCCGTTTCTGCCTGTCGGATCAGAAGATCGCTCGTCCAGCCGAAGTTAGCCTGGTAGAAACCGAGTCCGTTATGGTGCAGTGGATTGTTGACCCACATGGACTGCCTGTGGGTGGTCCCGTCATCATTGGTGATCGTCATGTCGCTGATGTACTGCTTGACGGCTCCACTCTCTTCAAAGGTAAGGTAGAAGTCATCAAGGTGGATTGAGAATCCGTACTCTTCGAACTCCCGGGTGCTTCCGGGCAGTAGTGAGATCATCTCCTGGTCCGAGGCAATATTACCTACGACAGCCCCGATGAAGATTACTATCAGTCCGATGTGGGTCACTGTCGCTCCCAGGGCACCCCACCTGAACTTGCCGGAAGAGAAGCCACCTTCGTCTGTATCGATGCGGTAGTGTTTCCGTTTCAGATAGGACTTCACCATCTTCTCATCTTCTTCCTCTACCCTGTATTCGCTCTCAGCCTTGAACGGAGGCATGTAGATGGATCGGGAACGTCTGAGCTGTGATGGAAGCGAGAGGAGTGTGCAGCTTGTCAGGTTGATGATGAAGAGGATGACCAGTGATATGAACAGGGGTGAAGAATAGGCTGCATCCAGGGAGAGTGCATCGATGATGGGTGCAAGGGTCGGGTAGTTCGACTGATAGAGAGCTTGTGTGGCATGCTGCGGTATCAGCGTACCTATGATGATATAGATCGTGATAAGAAGTAACAGGGCTATGGCCACCTTCAGTGATGCAACGAGGGAAAGGGCCTTCTTTATACGGTTGTTCATGAGTGTCACCTTTATGCTGAAAAAGAGAACCGGAAGTCTCTTCCGGTTACTCTCTTGAGGACTATAGTAGAGTCTGAATCACAGATAATCAATAGCCGATTTTTTCAGGCGGGTCTGCAATGACCTCCCAGCTGATTCTGCTGTCACTTTCGAGCATATCATCTTCACTGAGGAATATTCTCTCGTTCCCGTGGCACGAATCGCAGCTTTCATTCTGGAAGGTGATCTTCTGAATGTTGTGCGTCGGGGAATACTTCCAGTTCGACCTCTCATCAAAGTTCGGAATGAGGTCATCCCCTGCCGGGTCAAAGGTATGTGCCGTGGTCGGGATGTGGCGCAGAGCTACATACTTGTACGGTCTTTCCTCGGTGACAGTCGGGTTGAGTCCTATCCTGAAGAGCACCCTCATATCTGAATGGCTCGCAAGCGAGGTCCGGTCCTCATTGATCTCGATATGACATTCGAAACAGTTCTGGTTAGCCTGTCCGTGACAGACCTGACAGGAAAGATCATTGCCGTGAGTCTTGTGAACAGCAAGTTCGGCTGTCTCCGGGTCTGCCTCTTCATGACAGTCAAGACAGGATGGCAGGGTGGCATGTTCCCACATCGAATCGTACTGTTCGCCTGTTCCGTGGAAGTTTGTCACATCGTGGCAGTCTGTACACGTCATACCTGCTTCATAGTGGACGTCCTGTGCAAAACCGACAGTGCCCATGTATTCTCCTGCGTTTCTCGCTCCGTGACAGCCGTAACAAGTCTGATCCATTGGAGGAGTGGAGAAGAAGGTGTGTTTGTCAATGAGTCCTCCGGCGTATCCACTGGGACGGGACACATGGCATTCACCACAGGTTGCGTGGCAGTTCATGCAGTTGAGGTTGAACACTTCCCCGAGTCCTTCGTGAGGATTGTCGAGTGCATTATCATCTCCGGCAAACTCCTTGAGAGCGTGGGAGAACCCTCCGACAGTGTAGTGGAGAGATTTCGAATAGGTCTCAGTCACCTCAGCATGACACTGGGCACATACCCCGTTCGTGTCAGCACTTGGTGAGAAATTCACCCCATCGTGAGCGAATTCGAACCGTTCTTCATGACCATCACCTCCGTGACAGGTCACACAACCCAGTTCACCGTGGGCGGTAGAGAGGAAAGCTGTTGATACTTGATATTTTTCTAAAGCCGAAAACTCCGGCGCTGGAGGAGCTCATCCACCGGTGTCTGCACCGGCCGAAGTGGGCGATGCAAGTTTCGTGATCGGATTCGTCTTGGTATGACAGGCGATACACGAATCGCTCGGTTGTGGTTCCAGATCCACCGGGTCAGTGAAACGTGCGGTTATGACTTCCACTTCCGGTTCTGCACTGGCTTTCTCTTTTGCCGAACACCCGATGAGCATGGCAAGAATGATGGTGAAGAGTATGAGATAGGCTGTGCGTATTACAGATGTAGTTCTCATATGGTTCATATTCGTTCTCCCTCAATATTTCCCTGCTTTCATTATAACAGTATCGATAAAAAAAGAGCAACTTTAAACTTCAAGAAAGTTGCTCTTTATACCTAGGTGAAGATATCACCTGATGATATCTTCACCGGCTAAGGGTCATGAAGGTGGTTACTGCACGACTGGGAGGTCTGTTGTGAGATATCCGTTGTTCATTCCGCCCTTGAGAGAGTATGCGTCAAAACCGAGAGCTCTCAGGACTCCCACTGTCTGCCCTGCGGTCTGCCCTGAGTAACAGGTGATCGCGATCTTCCGGTTTGTGCTGAACGAGGGGATAGCCTCTCCGATCTTAGCCATCGGGATGTTCTTGGCCCCTTCGATGTGTCCTTTCGCGAAGTCCTCAGCTCCTCTGATGTCGATCAGGCTGAAGGCCATGAGGTTATCATACAGGGCCTGGGAGTC
>JAFGUP010000087.1 GCA_016938475.1 Sphaerochaetaceae bacterium | reverse complement strand
TATTAATAAATAAAAGAAAAAATATAGCTTATATATTTATGATATTCTAAAAAATATCTTGACATGGAAACTATTAGAATGTACGATGCAGATATCCTGAGTGTTGACGCTCGGGAGAAAAGGAGGAACAGCATGTATAGACTTGATTCATTCATGGCTGAACTGGAAAGAAAAAACCCCGCGGAGCCGGAATTCATTCAGGCTGCCCGGGAAGTGATCGAATCGATCATAGATATGGTGAACGACAACCCGGCCTACGTGCACGGTAAGATTCTTGAACGGATCACAGAGCCGGACAGAATCTTTACGTTTAAAGTTGAATGGGAAGATGATAATGGTGATGTACAGGTGAACAGGGGCTATCGTGTCCAGTTCAACAATGCCCTTGGTCCTTACAAGGGAGGGCTTCGTTTCCACTCGAGCGTCACTCTCGGATCTCTGAAGTTCCTCGGTTTCGAACAGACCTTCAAGAACTCACTTACGACACTTCCCATGGGTGGCGGTAAGGGAGGATCAGACTTCAATCCCAGAGGAAAAAGTGACTCAGAGATCCTGAGATTCTGTCGTTCTTTCATGACCGAACTTCATAAGTACATCGGACCGAATACTGACGTTCCTGCCGGAGATATCGGTGTCGGCGCTCGCGAGATCGGGTATCTGTACGGTCAGTACAAGCGTCTGAACGATGAGAACACAGGAGTGCTCACCGGTAAGGGGCGCAGCTGGGGTGGTTCACTTATCCGCCCGGAGGCTACCGGATTCGGCTCTATCTACTTTGCCAATGAGATGGTGAAAGCCGTTGGTGATACCCTGGAAGGGAAGAGGATCTCTGTAAGTGGTTTCGGTAATGTCGCCTGGGGTGTCGCGATGAAGGCATCTCAGCTCGGTGCGAAGGTTGTCACCATCAGCGGTCCCGACGGGTATATCGTCGATGAAGAGGGTATCGGTACTCCTGAGAAGTGGGCCTACATGCTTGAACTGCGTAGCAGTAATAACGATGTTGTAGCACCCTATGCCAAGAAGTTCAATGCAACCTTCGTTGCAGGAAAGAAGCCGTGGGAAGTGCCGGTAGATATGGCGTTCCCCTGTGCAATTCAGAACGAACTTGCACTTGAAGATGCCCAGATGCTCCTCGACAATGGAGTGAAGTATGTTGTTGAGACCTCGAATATGGGCTGTACTGCCGATGCTGTGAACTATCTTATCGACAAAAAGGTTTCGTTTGCACCCGGTAAGGCTGCAAATGCCGGCGGTGTGGCAGTGAGCGGACTCGAGATGAGCCAGAATTCCATGAAGCTGAGCTGGACTGAAGCCGAGGTGGATGAGAAACTGCAGGCGATCATGCAGAACATTCATACATCGTGCGTGCAGTACGGCACTCAGGATAGCGGATACATCAACTATGTGAAGGGTGCGAATATCGCAGGCTTCAAGAAAGTTGCTGATGCAATGCTTGACTTTGGATATTAAGCGATTGATATAGAACGTTCCTTTCCAGCCCCTGAAGCGATTCAGGGGCTGGTCCTGTCTTGCCTATGCGGCTCAGGTTCTCTACTATATGTATATGAAAACAGATTCATTGTCATTAATCCGGGATCTCACACTCCTCGAAGGTATATCAGGGCATGAAGATGCCGTAGCGGAGTATGTGAGAGATGCTCTAGAAGGGATCGGAGAGATCACACAGGATGGGATCGGCAATCTTGTGTGCACGATTAACGGGACTGACCCCTCAGCTCTGACACTGCTGTTTGCCGCTCATATGGATGAGATCGGTTTCCTTGTCGGTGATATCACGGATAGGGGCTTTCTTCGGGTACAGCCGATCGGCGGGTGGAATCCTGCGACACTTCCTTCAAGTGAGGTGGATGTGATCAGCCGTGAAGGAGGCAGTGTGAGAGGAGTCTTCGGATTCATCTCTCCTCACTTCCTTCCAAAAAGGAGCGAAGTGCCTTTGCCCTCTATCGAAGAGCTGTATGTCGATGTCGGTGCTTCTTCTCCTGAAGAGGTGAAAGATCTTCTCGGTATCGAATTGGGAGCCCGGATCATTCCAGTGGGACACTTCTCGTACCGGCAGGCGAGCGGGACGATCATCTCGAAGGCTCTTGATGACAGAATAGGAGTTGCTTCGCTGATAGAACTCGCCTGGCGTCTGAGTGAGCAGCCTGTGGTTCCAACTGTGAAGCTTGTATTCAGTGTCCAGGAAGAGGTGGGAGCGAGAGGAGCGAGCGTGCTTTCCACCTATATAGAGGCTGGTGCGACCTTCATCGTGGAAGGTGCCCCAGCGGATGATGTCCCTCAGGGTGCCCAGCGTCCTCAGACAGCTCTTGGTCTTGGCGCACATGTGAGGATCTATGATCCGACTCATATTGCCTCTGCCCATCTGCTCTCTCATATCGATGCAGTGCGTGAGACGGAAGGTATCACGATACAGAAGAGCGTCAGGAAAGGTGGAGGTACAGATGCGGCCCGGCTCGCACTCGGGGGGAAGGGTATCCCCTCCATCGTGCTCGGGGTCCCGGTACGCTATGCCCATAGTCATTACGGAGTCTGCTCCCTTTTTGACTATGGGGAACTGGTGAAATTATTGTATGCAGTGTGTGAATATATGAACTGAAATCAACCTTTGTATAATGAATATATATATTACAAAGATTTTGTATTAACGCTATATATGGTGTTGCTGTATATACCTCACACCACCACTAGTATTATTTTTCTGATTTCTGTTGCACAGAAAAACTTGATGTGATACTGTTTAGTTGTCCGCAGTCCTGCGGACAATTCAATGTAGGGGGTTCATACGTGGCGCACTCGGTTAATGCACTTTCGCCTCTGGGGCGAAAGATTTTTCTTGATAGATATGCTCAGAAGGATGGGAAGAAAGAGACTCTGGCGGTTGGCGATCTTGTGGTGGCGGTCAGTAATCCGCAGACAGGCCAGCGGGAGATCGGACGGGTCAGTAAGATCGCGCATGATCAGGTAACCGTTCTTCTGGAAGATGGTAGTGAGCTTCAGGCTACACGAGACCATGTGGACAAGCCTATCGAGACAGATCCTTCACAGATGCTTGCACGTGTTGCCAAGGGGATGAGTCAGCAGGAAGAGAAGAGTAAAAGGGCTCACTGGGAGAAGGAGTTCAACTGGATCCTTGAAGACTGGAAGTTCGTCCCTGCAGGGAGAATCCTGACCGGGGCCGGCACAGATCAGAATCTTACCTACTTCAACTGTTACGTGATTCCAAGTCCGAAGGATTCGCGTGGAGGCATTATCACAAGTCTTGGTCAGATGACCGAGATCATGAGCCGCGGAGGCGGTGTCGGGATGAATCTCTCCTCTCTCAGACCGAAACATGCCTACGTCAAGGGAGTAAACGGCCGTTCAAGCGGTTCGGTCTCCTGGGGGGCTCTATTCTCTTTTGTGACCGGTCTTATCGAGCAGGGGGGGAGCCGCAGAGGTGCTCTCATGCTTATCCTGAATATCTGGCACCCCGACATTCTCGATTTCATCTCAAGCAAACGCGAGATGGATAAGATTGTCAACGCCAACATCAGTGTCGGTATCACAGATGATTTCATGGATGCTGTGAAACATGACGGCGAGTGGAAAACCTATTTCCCCGACACGTCAGACCCTGCTTTCAATGATAGTTGGGACGGGGATATGGAGAAATGGCTGAGAGAGGGCAAGAAGGTGATCCCCTACCAGACTCACCGGGCTCGGGATGTATGGAACGCAATCATCGAAAGTGCCTGGGCTTCGGCCGAACCGGGAGTGTTCTTCGTTGACCGTTACAACAAGATGTCCAACAGCTACTACTACAGCAGTATTCAGTGTACCAATCCGTGCGGAGAGCAGGGGCTTCCTCCCTGGGGTGTCTGCAACCTTGGTTCGATCAATCTCAGCAAGTTTGCGGATAACAAGAAAGTCTTGTGGGATGACCTTGGACGAACCGTCCGCACTGCCATCCGTTTCCTCGATAATGTCATCGATGATACCCCCTATTTCTACAAGGAGAATGAGGAGCAGCAGAAAGGTGAGAGAAGAGTCGGTCTTGGGACCATGGGACTTGCAGACCTCCTGATCAGGATGGAGCTTGCCTACGGCAGTGAAGAATCTCTCGCCTTCATCGACGAACTGTACAAATTCATCTGTGTAGAGGCTTATAAGGAGAGCGCGGAGCTTGCTCAGGAGAAAGGTTCATTCCCCTTCTTCGATGCCGAGAAGTTTCTTGAAAGCGGCTTCATGAAACAGATGCCGGAGGATGTGCGGCAGCTCATCAGAGAGAAGGGTATGCGTAACGTCACCCTCCTTACTCAGGCCCCGACCGGTACGACCGGGACCATGGTCGGAACCAGTACCGGTATCGAACCCTACTACTTCTGGGAGTGGGAACGTGTCGGCCGTATGGGCAGTAACATCGAGAGAGTGGGAATCTATGATGAGTGGGTCAAGGCGAATCCCGGTAAGAAGAAACCCGATTTTTTCGTCTCCGCCATGGATCTTTCCCCCGAAGGACACGTCCATGTGCAGGCTGCTATCCAGCGCTGGGTCGATTCTTCCATCAGCAAGACGGGAAATACCCCCAAAGAGTATACTGTGGAACAGACGGCAGAGCTGTATGAACTGCTGTATGATACCGGCTGTAAGGGCGGAACCACCTACCGCGACGGATCCCGTGACTCTCAGGTCCTCATCGCCAAGAGCGAGAAGAAGGAGGAGAAGGTCGAGGAGAAGCCTCTGATCGCTGTCCAGCAGCCCAAGAGCCGTGTCCGATCAACTGTCCTTCACGGAACAACCTACCGGAAGGCTACTCCCATCGGAACCGCCTACATCACGGTCAACAGCGAAGGTGAGCACATCAATGAACCGTTCGAAGTCTTCATCAATGTGGCGAAAGTCGGCTCCGATGTCTCTGCGGATGCAGAAGGACTCGGGCGCCTTGTTTCACTGATTCTGAGGATGCCGTCCCCGTTGTCCCCTCTTGATAGAGCCCGTGCAGTCATAGCGCAGTTACGGGGAATCGGATCGGGCCGTCCTCTCGGTTTCGGTAAGAATCGGGTGATGAGTCTTCCTGATGCTGTAGCCCAGGTCCTTGAAGAGCATATGGGGGAGGTCGAAGAGCAGCATAGCTACCCGGCACTTCCCGATGAGGAGGATGTACAGGAAGAGGCGAAGCAGTTCGCGCTTGATCTCGAGCAGAACGTGACCGGTCATGTAGCTCCCGATATCTGTCCTGTATGCGGCAACGTCACCTTCGTGAACATCGAGGGGTGCAAGAAATGTTTCTCCTGCGGGCATAGCGAATGCTGATCCGGCAGCCCTGACTTTCAAGAGCGTGGTGCTGAACCCCTTGTGGAGAGCCCACGCTTTCTTTTTAGACCCCTCTGTATTGTCCGTTTTCTTCCTGTCTGTCACAGGGCTCGCAGATCAACAGTGCGGTCTCTGTGAGTCTTTCTTCACGCGGCAGCGGAAGCCCCGTACCAAACCCTGACCGCAGGAAAAACCTGCCCTGGAATATGCAAAAGAGAGTATTCTGGTAGTGATGGAAGTGTTTCGTCGATAGGCAATTCTTTGAGGAAAAAGAGTCTCTCT
>JAFGUP010000086.1 GCA_016938475.1 Sphaerochaetaceae bacterium | reverse complement strand
GCAGGGAATCATCTACGTAACCTTCCCGACTCTTGAAGAGGGTTTCAATCTCCAAGGCTACACCTTCGGCGCATATGAAGCCTCCATCGCCGTAGAGGTCTCCGCCGACTGAAAAAAAGGTCTCTTCTCTCCTGTAGTGGTTTTTTTTTCATCATGGTATACTGGAAAACAGAATTATGAGAGGAGGTCCCCATGAAGCCGATTCTATTGGTCATGGCAGCAGGAATGGGAAGCCGCTACGGTGGCGTTAAACAGATTGACGGAGTAGGGATGCATAATGAAGCCCTACTCGATTATTCGACCTACGATGCATTGCAAGGTGGATTCGGGAAGGTCGTCTTCATCATCAGGAAAGATATAGAGAAAGATTTTCGATCACGTATTTTCGATAGGATCGCGGCCAATTGCGATGCATCCTATGTATTCCAAGAGCTCGATACACTCTTGACACCGGAGCAGGTGAAGGCCTCTGCAGGACGTAAGAAACCTTGGGGTACGGTACATGCCGTCCTCAGTGCGAAAGAGGTCTTGGATGCACCTTTCTGTGTAATCAATAGTGACGATTACTATGGACGTGAAGCCTACCGGATCATGGGCAAGCACCTGTCCTCCATATCCAACGATTCCACTGAACATGCGATGGTCGGTTATGTACTGAAGAATACCACCAGCCGTAGTGGTTCGGTCTCCCGTGCCATCTGTAATGTCAAAGACGGGCATCTCGTCTCCATGAGGGAGAATAAGAAGATATTCCATGAAGGGGATAAGATCATCAGCTCAATCGATGGTGAAGACCGGGTCCTCACTGGCGACGAGTGGGTTTCGATGAACTATTTCGGATTCTCCCCTGCTGCGCTGGACTTCTATCAAAAATACTTCGACGAATTCTTGAAGACCGGTCTTACCACCGAAAAAGAGGAGTGTTACCTTCCCGAAGGAGCCAGTGTCATGGTGAACAAGGGAATAGGGAGAATGCGTTTCTATACTACGACAGAACGATGGTTCGGCATGACCTACCAGGAAGACCGTCAGATTGTGAAGGACGAGCTGGCTAAGAAGATCGGAGAGGGAGTCTATCCCGAGAAATTGTGGAAACATTGATCACTAGGATTTCGACCTTCCCTTGAGAGGAACAAAGCCCTCTCCCAGGACCTCGTAAGCCTCTTCGATAATCATGAAGGCTTCGGGGTCCTCTTCTTTTACGATAGTGTTCAGCTGTGTGATCTTCTGGTTCGGGATCACAGTCATGAGCACCGGCCGATCTTGTTTTGAGTATATTCCCTTTCCTTGCAGCAAGGTTCCGCTATGTCCCAATTCATCCAGTATCCGCTGGGAGATGATCTGGTGCCTCTGGCTCACGATCAGTGCCGTCTTCGCATAGCGGGTCCCCATATTCAGCAGCACGAAGTTGATCGAGACGCTGGTGACATACAATGTTATGGTGGCGAACAGAGCACTTTCCAAACCGAAGGCTAGTCCTCCAGCGACGATCACCAGACCATCGACAAGGAATAGTGCGCTACCGGTCGGAATCGGAGTATATTTGCTGATGATCTGGGCCGCGATATCGGTTCCTC
>JAFGUP010000085.1 GCA_016938475.1 Sphaerochaetaceae bacterium | reverse complement strand
GTAGACAAGATCTTCGGTCCGGGAAACCGCTTCGTCACCGAGGCGAAACAGCAGGTGAACTCAGCCGGGGTGTCAATAGATATGCCGGCAGGCCCGAGCGAGGTCATGGTCGTTGTCGACACTTCCACTCCTGTCCAGTTTGCTGCTGCTGATATCCTCAGTCAGTGTGAACATGGAAGAGACTCTCAGGCGGTTCTGGTGGTCATCGACAGGACCGCACAGGAAGGAGAGGCCATCGTTCAGGAGATTCTGGATCATGTGAACTCACAGATGGACGCCCTTATCCGACGGGAACTCGCAGAAAGCTCCCTCTCACGCTCCTATGCCGTTATCGTCGAGAGTGAGGAGGAAGCGGTCGATATCATCAACGAATATGCTCCCGAGCACCTGATCCTTGCCCTTGAAGAGTATCATGTCATTGAGGAACAGGTGGTGAATGCAGGGTCGGTGTTTCTCGGACTCTATTCACCCGAGTCAGCCGGTGATTATGCGTCAGGGACAAACCATACTCTTCCCACCAGCGGTTATGCCCGCGCCTACAGCGGTGTGAACCTCTCGAGTTTCATGAAGACGATCACGTATCAGCACCTGAGTCCTCAGGGTATCACGGATCTTTCGCGGACGATCGTTACTATGGCTGAAGCAGAGACGCTTCAGGCACACGCCAGAGCAGTGTCTATCCGACTTGATGCTCTCAAAGGGGTCTGATATGGAATCAGAGAGAATACAACAGCTTATGAGGCCATCGATACGGGCTCTTACTCCCTACTCTTCGGCGCGCAACGAATTTTCCGGTCATGCGTCGATCTTCATCGATGCCAATGAAAACTTTACCGATTTCATAGGAGGAGAGGGGAGGAACCGATACCCCGATCCGAAACATGTGCTGCTCAAGAAATCGATAGAGGAGACCCTTGGGTTCGCTTCCGATCGTATCGTGCTCGGTAACGGCAGTGACGAAATCATAGACCTCCTGTTCAGGATCTTCTGTGAACCGAAG
>JAFGUP010000084.1 GCA_016938475.1 Sphaerochaetaceae bacterium | reverse complement strand
TGATAAACTTCTGGAAGTAACAAGGAGTGTGAGACGAGCTATTCGAACACATAAAACCCGTCCGGTAGACCTTGTTGTGAGCAGACATACGAGATTCAAAGAAAAAACATCGCTCCCCACATTAGAACGGACAATTATCGATGAAGGAGTCCTCCTCTATGGATAGATAAGCTCTGATCCAGGAATGGATGAGGTTTGCATGTGACGATCTCGAAGTTGCTATTATCCTGTCCGAAGGAAGACCGCTGAAACATGAAATCATCTGTTTTCATTGCCAGCAGGCTGCAGAGAAAAGTTTGAAAGGCTATCTTCTCAAACAGGATATCACTCCTCCGAGGACTCATGACCTTGAACGATTGGTACAGCTCTGCATTCCTTTTGAACACGAGTTTGAAGATATCCTGGATGAAGCAGACAGCCTTACTGACTATGGGGTGACTGTCAGGTATCCTGCTGAGCTGGAGATCGATGACTCAGATGTACGAATAGCAATCTCAGTAGCTCAGAAGATTACTGATCTTGTTCAGAAACACCTCTCATAAAGACTCTTCCTTCTCAGGTTCGGTTCAGCATATCAGTGGCAGTACCCTGTGCGAGCTCACTTGCCACAGCGAAAGTCTCACTGAGGGTCGGGAAACGAAATCCTCAACGTTCCGACGGTTACGTTTAGGAAAGCTGCTCTTTTCAACGCCATGGATCAGTTCTGCCAGAGTTATGGAGCTTATACACATATGTCCTGCATGGGCGTTAAACGTACTCAGGAGTTCCTCCGGACGACGCTTCAGTACATAGATGACGATATTGGTGTCGAGCATGTATTTCAGCATTTCAGAAGACCTCCCGTTCCTGTTGTTCCTGAGATGCCCGTTCTGTCATAAAATCATCAGTTACACCTTCGTCTATTGGATGAAAGAAGGTATCCCAGCTATTATGTACCGGTTCGATGATGCGGCTGTTGCCAACTACTCGTACCGAGACTTTCTTAACATCTTTCGGAAATCGGGTATCCGCCGGAAGACGAACTGCCTGGGTTCTGTTATTTTCGAAGACTGATCCGATGTCCATAGTGCCTCCATATTTCAGCTATATATGGTCAGTATATAGCATCTTACTGTGGTGTACAAAATACCCTGTGATTCTCCTAAGATTCCACTCAGACCATAGTTGCGAGGCTTCCACGATGTATGGATCAAGGACTCTAAAATTTCCCACAAGAAGGTCAGACCTGTGCAGAAGGAATCGAAACCGGCGAAGAAGAGAGCTGTCAGAAAGGCATAACTGAAGAGCCCTTTGACTCTGGTAACCTGCACGTGCCTCTCTTTCGAAAGTGTGTAATTCAACACTTATATTTTTGTTTTACACATTACATAGTGAAAGGATGATAGCGAGAACGATACGAACGGAACTCCTCACTCTCCTTGGCGAATATCCGGTAGTCACGATTATTGGTCCCCGTCAGGCAGGAAAAAGCACTCTTGTTCAAAGCATGGAAGGGTACGGATACTCAAGTCTTGAAGACCCCGACACAAGAGAATTCGCAACCAAGGATCCACTGGCATTTCTCAAGAGCCTGCCCGAGAGGGCCGTCATAGATGAGATACAGAGAGTTCCCACACTCCTGAGCTATATACAGACAACCGTCGACAGGAAGAAGAGGCCGGGGCAATTCATTCTCACCGGGTCCTACCAACTGCTCCTGAATGAGGGGATATCCCAGTCACTGGCAGGGATGACCGCAGTCCTCCACCTTCTTCCTCTTTCCATCGCTGAACTGGAGATGGAGGGTATCCTTTTCGACAGTTCGTGGGAATACTGCTTCCCTGGTTTTCTTCCGGCAATCCATGCCCGGTCTCTTCGCCCTGTTCAGACGTACGCACGGGACAGATAATGGATCATGCATCGCTCGCTTCTGATACCGGAGTCTCTCCGACGACGGTGAAAAACTGGTTTTCCATCCTTGAGGCATCGTGTATTGTGTTCAGACTTCCTCCGTACTTCAGGAATTTCGGCAAACGCGTGATCAAATCACCGAAATACTACTTTGTGGATGTAGGGATCCTCTGTTATCTTCTGGGAATCACGAAGGCTGCACAGGTACAGAGAGATCCTTTAGTAGGGAGTATATTCGAGAACCTTGTCGTGGCCGAGCTGATGAAGAACAGATATAACGATGGATTTCTCCCTGACCTGTATTTCATGCGTGATTCACACGGGAACGAAATAGATATACTGTTCCCTCAAGGATACGGATTCAGAGCAGTGGAGATCACATCGGCCGAAACCTTCTCTCAAGGATGCCGGGTAGCCTATGGATTACACGGTAAAAAACTTAGATCTAAAAAATTTCGCTTACTTTCGCCTGAGAGTTATTCTCACCTTGTCTATAATGGGGAGGAGATGCTGCTGAGTGATGAAACACGAATCCTCAATTTCAGAAACTGTCATACGATCCTTGATGAACCTTGATACCCTCTCATCATCCTGCCAATGCCAGGCGGAGAAAGATATAGGCAAGGACCAGCGTGACCGGGGTAAAGACAAAACGCTCAAACGCTGTCTTTGCGAAGAGATTGCTGATGCTGTTCAGAACGAAAACAGCGAAGAACAGCCACGAGAGTATCGTTGTCAGGAGGAACACCTCCCCTTGAGCAAGCTGTAGCGCTCGGACAAACCCAACTGCACCGGTCAGCAGTATCGTACTCAGCGAGAGGAGCTCCATCGTCACCAGTTTCTTTCGGTCGTTCACTCTCCCGCCCCAGACGATAGCGTCCGGGACGATTCCAACAATGACAAGAAGATGAAACAGAACAAATAATCCGGTTACAGTCACTACTGTTACCCCATAGGTCATCGGATGGGAAAGAGCCATACACACCTCCTTTCTTCTCTCAGTGAATATCGTGTGGTATACGGCATCACTTCCTGTTCAGCATATCAGTGGCAATTCCCAGTGCAAGCTCACTTGCCACAGCGAAAGTCTCACTGAGGGTCGGGTGCGGATGGATTGTCAGTGAAAGATCCTCG
>JAFGUP010000008.1 GCA_016938475.1 Sphaerochaetaceae bacterium | reverse complement strand
TGTGCGGTGTACATCTTGTATTCAGCAGCCTTTGCTCTGATCTGTTCCTGAATTCCCATCTCTATATTCTCCTTATCCTGTATCATACTTTCCACGATCCCGTGGTATTGTTCTTTTTCCGTAAGGCAGCAGATCGCTCAGTGAGCCTTGATCGTATCAACCTTCTTCCAGATCCGTCTGCCGACCTCGGCCGCCTTCGCATAGATCTCATGTACATCGAAGTCAAAGGCCCTGCCGTTCATCACCATCTTTCCGTTGATCATGACAGAATCAACACTGTTGCTGCTCATGCCCCATACGAGGTGAGTCGCAAGGTTGTCGTCCTCCAGTGGTGTGGGTGACCGATAATCCATGACGGTGATATCGGCCTTATACCCCGGCGCTATCCGTCCGAACTTCTCGGCGAACATCGATTCGAGGAGGATATTACCCCGTGAGAGCACTTCAACGAAATCAGAAGGCCACCATGAAAGGCCCATGTCCCGATGTTTGAAGAAGGCTATCTTGATCTCCTCGAACATGTTCCCGCCACACCCGTCGGTACCGAGGACCAGGTTGTTCAGGTCCTGCAGCCGGGTGAAGTACCCGACGTTGTTGTTCATGTTGCTTCTCGGGTTATGGGCGAGGAACGATCCTCTGGCATTGAGTGTCTCCACCTCTGAATCATTCAGATGAAGACCGTGTACGAGCAGTGATTTCTCGCTGAGCAGTCCAGCACGATCAAGTCGCTCCACGATATCCTGATGATACTGATGGTGCGAATAAGCTACATCATATCGGTCTTCTGCGATGTGCAGATGGATACCGCGTCGGGTAGTGTCCACAGCATCTTTCATCAGCTCGAGAGAGGCATCGCACAACGTGAAGGGGGCATGACCACCGACCATTGCCTCAACCATCTGATACTCACCTCTTGCACGGCCGGCATCGACACTGGCGGCGAAGGATATGTTCTCCTGAGCGCCCAGACGGGCTTCCTCAACTCCTCCATTGCGGTTGGTCATTTCATAGCAGGTAGCCCCCCTCAGTCCGGTCTCTCTCATACCCCGTGCAATCACTTCCAGCGAACCGGTGATGAAAGAAGGGGATGCATGGTGGTCCACGACTGCTGTCGTTCCCGCAGAGATCGCATCGATCGATGAGATCAGGGATGAGTAGTACAGAGCCTCCTCATCGAGTGCACGGTCAAGTCTCCACCACCACTCCTTGAGAATCTGTATAAAGTCACTCTGAGGACCGCTTGAGACCAGCATTCCCCGGGAAAGCCCCGAGTAGTAATGATGATGCGAGCAGACCATGCCCGGCATCACTGACTTCCCGTCCAACTCATACACCTTCGCTTCCGGATACTGCGAAGCAAGGTTCTTACCTACATCCTTGATAAGGTCATCTTCGATAACGACATCAACACCCCTGGTGACCGTGTAGGGCATCATCGTCTGCAATACGTTTCCATTCCTCAATACAACTATCGACATAATCTCTCCTCCTACAGATCCACAGAACCGAGCAGATATGAGTGGTTGCTCACAACTTCATGGATGATCGCCTTCACTTCCTCACTGACACCCTCTCCTTCGAGTACATCTTCACCTATGGAGAGGACCGAGAGGTTTCCGTTTTCCCGTACCGTGATCTTCTCACCCTGGACAAAGAAGCCCGAGTTCGTAGAGGTCTCGAAATCCTGTTCGAGGCTGAAGAGGGTCAGCTTATCCCTGTAGGGTGTACCCTGATGCGGGCAGAACGTACCGCAGTTACCGCATTCGTTACAGAAGGCATCAAGGTGAACGATCTGGAACGGATTTTCAAACAGGTCATTCCTGTCTCTCATGTCAATGGCGACATTGGCACGGTTGGGACATACATCCACACATTTGTTACAGATATAGGAACACTCCATACACCTGATTGATTCACGGGTTGCGAACGCCTCGATCGAGGGCTTGACCGGTATCGAGTGTTCAAGGGTGCTCTTCTTGCTTCGTATTGTCGAGAAGAAGGCATCCTCCGCAGCTTCAAGCTCGGCAAGTTCCTGTGCGGAAAGTTCTTCCTCCTCCTCTTCATCGTGGTGGTGGTCGTGATCGTGCGTACAGTCGCAATCGCCATCATCCGAACACTCGCATTCATGTTCATCGACATCATCGTAACCGCTAAGGACCCTGTCGATAGCAGATTCGACTGCCTTGCGGCCACTGGCAATACACTGTACCACCGTCGAAGGCCCAGTTGATGCATCACCGATCACATACACATCCTCTATGTCACTCATGAGCGTATCGCTGTCAGCCGAAGCCCAACCCTTTTCATTGAGAGGCAGCCCGAAGGAATTCAAACGTGTACCGTCCACCTTCTCACCAATGGCGGTAATGAGTGTATCACAGGGCAGGTCGAAGCTCTGATCAGTGGCAACCGGACGTGCCCTACCTGAAGCATCAGGTTCCCCGAGCTCCATGACAGTACATCCGAGGACCCCGTCTGTTGTCAGAGATTCGGGATTCGCGAGAAAGAGGAACTTCACGCCGTCTTCAAGAGCGTTCTCATACTCCTCTAGGTCTGCCGGCATCTGCGCCTTCGTTCTCCGGTACACGACAGTGACCTCCTCAACACCATCGACTCTGATCGCTGAACGGGCTGAGTCCATTGCAGTGTTCCCACCGCCGACGATAACCACATGCCTGCCCAGATTGATCTTCTCCTTCCGATTGAATCGATTCAGGAAATCGAGAGAAGCGATGATCCTTGAGCGGTCACCCTTGAGGGCGATCTCGTTGTCGACTTCAGCACCGATCGCATAGAACAGATGCTCATACCCCTCTGACTTGAGGGCATCGATCGTGATCTGCTCCTGGGTACACGAGAAAATAAAATCTACACCGTGTGCTTTGATAAAATCGATATCAGCCTGAAGTGCGCTTTCAGGAAACCTGTATGACGGTATGACATAGCGGGTAACCCCTCCGGCATTCTCCTCACGTTCGAATACGGTCACTTCGAATCCGGCCCGTGCGAGGAAGTAGGCAGCGGAAAGACCGGCAGGTCCGGCCCCGATGACAGCGGCCTTCACATCAGTCTTTTCGGGCTTTTCCCACATCTCGAGGTACTCGCTGAAACCGTTTTCGACTGCGATCTTCTTCATCTCCCGAATCTGGACGGCTCCCTCATAATCCATCCTCGTGCAGTGGTACTGACATTGATGGTCGCAGATATATCCGGTGAGGTTCGGCAGGGCATTCGAGTCATAGATCACTTCAAGGGCATCTGCGTAGCGCCCCTCTCCGACGAGCTGAATATAATCGGGTATCATCTGATGGATCGGACAGGCAACGACACAGGGGGCGACGTAACAGTCTGTCAGAGGGAGCTTCGTGGGAACGCTGGCCGTGTCGTCTCCCCGGAAACTTTTCCGGGTCTCCTTCAGCGTACGGGCCTTCTGTGCCAGCGCCTTGAGGGCATCAACATCGATATCGGTCCTCTCCCAGGTGGTGGCATCCTTCTCGAGGATCTCCACCATCTGCTTGAGCCGGGAATACCCGCCGGGCTTGAGCAGGTCTGTAGCGAGGGTGATGGGGCGTATACCTGTCTCGAAAATATCGAGCACGGTAAAGGCATTGGCACCACCGCTGTAACTGATTGGCAGCTTTCCATCAAACTCCTGTGAAAGCAATGCGCCCACCTGAGTGGAGATAGGAAGGAGAGTCCTCCCGCTCATGTACATCTCATCTCCGGGAAGCACGCCCTGATCATTGACCGAACCGAGGGTATTTGTCAGCTTGACTCCGAAGCCAAGTTCCAGTTCATCGGCAATACCGATAAGCCGATACAGCATGGCGATGGCATCGTCCCACTGGAGGTCATGATCGAAACTTGCACGCGAGAGATGCAGATACTCATACCCGAGCGTATCGAGTATCTCACGTACTGTATCGTAGCCGAGCAGAGTTGGGTTGAGCTTCACGAACGTATTGAGCTTCTTCTCGGTGAGAATGTAGGAACAGATCGCTTCGATCTCGGCAGGAGGACATCCATGCATCGTACTGATCGTGATCGAGGGTGAGATATGTTTCGAAATACTGGAGGGAACAGCTTT
>JAFGUP010000083.1 GCA_016938475.1 Sphaerochaetaceae bacterium | reverse complement strand
GGGATAAAGTCGATTCCTCCATCATCCGCTCAGGGGAGAGTGAGGCTTCGGTCACGGCCTCTCTCTCGGTCGACGACCAACCGCAGATCCTCGAGTTCCTTGCCTCCCGTTCGATACATCTTGATGATGAACCTCTTATCATCACTCGCAATGTCCGTCTGAACTCAAGAGGTTCGATCTATGTTCAGTCACAGCCGATGACCCTCAGTGATCTTTCGTTCCTCTCACATTCCCTATTCGACATCCACGGCCAGAGCGAGCATCAGTCACTCCTTTCGAATGTGAAGCAGAGAACGATAGTTGATGCCTATGCTGATAACGATGAGCTGCTGTCGCGCTACCGGAAGATCTATGATAAGCGTCAAGATCTGCTCAGTGAAATAGATGGGTTGAAAACGAACATTACGCAGGTGCAGAGGGAGGAGGACTACCTCGGTTTCGTGGTTGATGAACTTAAACGTGCAGAGCTCAAGGTGGGAGAGGATGATCAGCTGAAAAGCGAAATCGAGGTGTTGAGTCAGTACGAGACGATCCATGACAATGCCGAACAGCTCTATCAGACTCTGAAGGGTTCCTCACAGTCCGATGGTGCACTTCCTTCCGTGCAGCTGACCCGTCAGTTCTCCCGTAAGATTGCCAAGATTGATGATTCCTTCTCTGAGATCGCTTCACGAATAGACTCGATGGCGGTTGAGCTCGAAGATATCACCTACACGGTGAGGGACTATCTTTCAGGGATGAGCTTCTCACAGCATCAGCTTGATGCGCTTCAGGACCGCCTGGCACAGATTCAGCGGCTCAAGAAGAAGTACGGTGCATCGATTGAAGCTGTTCTGGCCTTTCAGGAGGAAAGTGAGAGGAAACTGAAACTCTCCACAGACAGTTCACAACTTCTTGAAGACTTGAATAACAGACTCTTAGCGTGCGAACGGGAACTAAACGAATCAGCCGGTGCTTTGAGCGACTCAAGAAAACAACACGCCGACATCCTGTCAGAGAAGATCAGTGATCAGTTGAAGGAACTCAACATGGAACATGTGAGATTCTCCATCGATATTCAGGAGACCGATTACTCCTCTTATGGAAAGGATTCTCTTGAGTTCATGTTTTCAGCGAACCTCGGAGAGAGTCAGAGAAGACTCAAGGAAATCGCCAGCGGGGGTGAGCTTTCCCGTGTGATGCTCGCGATCAAACGGGTTCTCAGCTCGTCGGATACGATCGACACGCTGATCTTCGATGAGGTTGATACGGGAACAGGAGGAAAGGTGGCTCTTGCGGTCGGTCGTCAGATAGCCCAGATAGCCACTCATCATCAGGTGATTGCCATCACACACCTTGCTTCGATCGCTTCGTTCGCTCAGAATCATCTGGTGGTCAGCAAATACAGTGATGCGTCACGCACCTATTCGCATATCAGAGAAGTCCGGGGAAGCGAGAGGGTTGAAGAGATCGCTCGTATGCTCAGTGGCCACGAGCGCGACGAACGTGCGCTCGAGCATGCCGCGGCGCTTCTGGCTCACCTGGAGATCGCAACTCCCTAGTCCGGTTGTCTCTTTCACACACTCAGGCTGAGAAATTGAGTTCCGTTCTCAGCTCGTCAATCAGATTCCGTGTGAGTGGTGTCATAAGGTTATGGAATCCATCGCCTTTTATGATCTCTCTCAGAGACTCCTGGGCAATTGTGATATCCGGCTGGTATTCCTGAGCTCGTGCTACACGGATGACATCAAGGAGGTATGAACCCCTCTGATAGTTGAACCCGAAGGTGTCGATTTCCCGCGCAGTCCGTTCGATCTCCTGAGAAAAGATACTCACGACTGTCTGATGCTCCATCTCCCTGCCTGTCAGGTGGATGAACCGGAGGATATCACCAATCGACTCTCTTTTCTCGAACCAGGAGATGGTCTGAGGGGTAGTGAACAGCGATCTCAGTGCGGAGAGACTGGTTCCCATAGTCTCGATGAACAGTGTCTGTGATGCTACGTTCTTCTTTCCCCGGATCAGCAGCGTGTAGTACTTGATAGTACGGGCTACACGTAGCATCTCCTCATCACTCATAGTGTTCATCGAAGCATCGATCCAGCTGTACGCTTCCTCGATGAGTTCAAGGGGAAGATAGGAATCATCGTAGTGTTCGGTTATTTCCTCTTCCTCTTCACTCTGCCTGACTGAAACATCCATGGTATAGCCTCGGTGGTCATCCGGAATATGGATGTGCGCTTTGACAAAGTATGGCACGAGTGTTCGTGTATCATTGAAATGAAGAGAGAAGCAGAACGGGTCGTTCTCACAGACTTCAAGCATGGTGAGGGTGAACTTTCCGTAGGTGTGATGGCGGTCTTTCTGCTGTGCAAAGGTCCTGTTGAGGATGAAATAGGTTGTCGCCTCTATCTCCCCTCGCACAGTCTTCTCACAGGTCAGTGCGATACTTTTCCCCGATCCGTCATTTCTCCGGTTACTCTTTGCCCTGCTGAGGATACGGTAGAACTCCTTAACATCAGACTCGCTCAAATTCTCCTTATAGCAGTTGAGAGCCTGAACGGCATACATGATGTTCTGTTTCGGTTCGATCCCTGCCAGGTCATTGAAGAACCATCCGCAGGAAGTGTACATGAAATGTTTGAACTTCTGCCCCTCGAGGAGTATGGCAAGTCTCTGCCTGTTGCGTATGATTTTCCCCTCATTCTCAAGTGTATGAAAGAACTCTGGTGTGTCAACGAAATTGCTCATGACATCGACATACCGCTCGAGCAGCCTGTCGGGCTCGATCGTGGCGTCAGTCAGCTGTGCAACCTCCTGGTCGAAGGCCGCGTCGATTCTCCGGGCCAGATAATCGAAGGCCTCTCGCAGGGGAGTCCTCCATTTCTGGTTCCATCCTTCCTGTCCTCCGGTATGACAGCCACAGTCCTTGTACCATCTGGAAACCCCATGAGAACAGGACCAGCTGGTCCCTCGTCCCTCTTCTCCGAGGTGGAGGATCGCTTTCCTGGAAGCAGGGTGTTCACTCAGGTAGGTCGCATAGTTGGTGAGGGTGAAATCATTCTTCTCACACGACTTCTTGACCAGAGCCGCTAGAGCCATATCGCCGAACGGTTCATGGTGACCGTAGATTTCACCGTCGGTCGCGGTATTGATCAGAGGCACATTATCTGCATCACGGATGTCCCTGATCGTGCGGTACATCGCGTCTGCATCGTGCAGCAGATGGCCGAAACTGATCGAGCTGGCCAGATCGGGGTGGTAGAAGAATACCGGTATCGTTCTTTTGCTTGATCCCTCCACGAGGAACGGCTCCCAGTAAGGCACTTCGTGTGCATTCACCTGTTTCATATCTCCGTTGGCTGTTTCAATCATATTGCACTGATAGGGTGACAGAATGATATAGGAGATGTCTGCATCAAGAAGGTCATCGATCACACGGGCGTTCACTGCTGTCTCTGCGAGCCAGATTCCTTCGGGTTTCCTGCTGAACCGCTGTTCGAAGTCACGGACTCCCCAGGCAATCTGTATCTTCGAGTCTCTCTCAGATGCAAGGGGAAGGATTGTATGGTTGTACACCTGGGCTATGGCATTTCCATGCCCGAGGCGTTCTTCGCTTGTTTTATCAGCATCTATGATTCTCTTATAGGTTCTCCCATGGTGTGCCGCCATCCAGTTTAGGAGGGTAGGTCCGAAGTTGAAACTGATATACTCATAGTTGTTGACGATATCGGAGACATGGCCGTACCCATCGAGATAGCGTGAATATGCGTTCATTCGGTAGCATTCGCTGTAGACTCTCTCATTCCAGTTCGCAAGAGGTGCAGCAGAGCTCTGAGAGGGAATCAGCTCACTCAGCGGGTTTTCCCTCGGTGGCTGATAGAAGTGGCCGTGTATGATCAGAGCAGTTTTGTCGTGTGTAAAGGTGTTCATGAATCATGATGATACCACAGAAGAGGATTCATGAGCAGTATATTTCACTTGATCACATTGTTTTTGATATACCTGCACCCTTACCTCCATTCACTGCCCTCTGGAATGTTGACTCTTTTAATCTATTTCTCTACCATTGGTGCATGCTTTTAACTCTAGCATATATCAAGGTAGCGAGGTGGTTATGATCATACCCAATATTGAAGCTCTTTCGATTTCCGAGTTGCAGTTTATTGCTAAGAGATATGGTATTGAGAATGGTGATCAGTTGGCGGAAGATGATCTGAGAGAGGCTCTTCATGAGCTGTTCGAGGAGTTCGGAACAGAATACTCCACACTCAGTGCACTCTATTCACCTTCGAATCAGAAGCGCTATTTCAATCAGATATACGAGAGCCCTGAAGATTTTCAGGTGGGTTCTCTTCCGGGAGTGCAGGAACTGCCCCCCTTTTACAGTGAAACAGCGATCCATCTGCTTCTTAAGGACCCTTCCTGGGCTCATGCCTACTGGTCGATCGGTCCGAACGATTTCAAGAAGCTCTCAGAACATTCGCAGGACCCTTCATTCTTTCTCCGGGTTTTCATGTGTGATCTTGTGCATGGCAACCTCGTTGATTCCTTCGACATCCCGATCGCTGCTGATGACATCTCATGGAATGTAAACCTTCCTGAGCGGGGACGATCCTTCTATATTTCCCTGATGTATCACTACGATGATGAGGAGGTCGGCGTACTTGCCACGAGTAACACCATTGCGACGCGTAAACCCTATTTTCAGGATCACATCGAAGAGCTCGAGGAGAATGAGGATGATTTCTATCTTCTGTTTTCTTCCCTCGTAACCAAGGGAGGCGTGCTGGTGGATTCCCGCGCCATCCATGAGATCTTCACGGCTCTGGAACGAAAGAGAGAACTGGCATGAACAAAAAGAAGAAAAGCTCGATAGGCCTTATGCTCAATGCTCACCTTCCCTTTGTCCGACATCCGGAGTACCCCCGGTTTCTTGAGGAGGACTGGCTGTTCGAATCGATCAGCGAGACCTATCTTCCGCTACTGAGGATGCTCAGAAAACTCAGAGAGGATGAGGTTCCCTTCAGGATAACCATCTCCCTCTCCCCTACGCTGTGCACAATGCTCATCGACCCGATCCTTCAGGGGCGGTTCACCAACTATCTGCGTATGCAGGAAGAGCTGGGTAAGATGGAGCTGAACCGTGTAGCCCAGGAGGCGCCTGAACTGAAACCGGTTGTGGACTCGTACGTTGCCCGGATCAGAGAGAACCTGTCAGACTATTTCGATGAATACCAGTGCAATATCCTGTCAGGGTTTTCTGATCTTGAAGAGTCGGGCAATGTCGAACTGATCACTACTGCAGCGACACATGCATTCCTCCCTCTGTACAGTGAATACTCAACAGCAGTCAACGCACAGGTGGAACTGGCAGTACAGACACATGTGAACTTCTTCAAGAAGCGACCGAAGGGATTCTGGCTGCCTGAATGCGGGTACTATCCCGGTCTCGATGAGTATCTGAAGAAGGAGAACATCTCCTTCTTCCAGCTTGGCGCTCAGGCTCTCAGTCTCAGCGAGACCCGTCCCGAGCGGGGCAATTACGCTCCCGTCATCACTCCCAGCGGTGTGTACGCATTTGCACGGGACTACCATCTGACGAACCTCATCTGGTCGAATGTCGAAGGGTATCCCTCAGATCCCGTGTATCGTGAGTTTTACCGGGACATCGGTTATGATCTGCCGATGGAGTATATCAGACCCTACATCCATGAGCCTCAGGCACGTGCGTTTACCGGGTTCAAGTATTATGCTATAACCGGGTCGCAACACAAACAGTACTATTCGATGGAGAAGGCACAGAGGAAAGTTTCTGAACATGCCTCCAACTTCCTATACGAAGTCAAGCGAAAGACTGACAGGCTCAGAAGTCTCCTTGACAGACCTCCCTTCTACACTCTCGCCTTCGATGCCGAACTGTTCGGACACTGGTGGCATGAGGGCCTGGATTGGCTTGATACGGTGATACGGCAAGCAGCTGAGACCGACGACGTCGGGTTCAATACTCCGAAGGATTATATTGCGACCTATCCCGAGGCTCAGGAACTGACTCCTGCCTTCAGCAGCTGGGGTGAGGGCGGTTATGCGAATGTCTGGACTGACGGTCAGAATGTGCATGCCTACCGACATGTCCATAAGGCGCTTGAGCGGATGGAAGAGCTGGCTATTCGGTTCCCCCATCAGAATTCACTGAAGCAGAGGTTCCTGAATCAGGCGGCCCGTGAAGTGATTCTCTCGATGGCCAGTGACTGGCCGTTCATCATGCATAACGGAACGAGTTCCTCGTATGCGTCTCGGAGACTGTTCGATCATGTTCAGAACTTTTCGGTCGTCTATGAACACATGTGTAAGAATGCCGTTAATACCGAATGGCTCGTAAAGGCTGAGAAACGGGACATAGTCTTCCCCGATATCGACTACAATATGTTCAACAAAGACAGTGACCGCAACAGGTACAACGGGTGAGGATTCACCACCTGATATAGACATCGCTGAAACCCCGACAACTCTTCAGATAGAGCCCCTCCTGCAGGAGGGGTGTTCTGTGTCTGTCAGTAATTCATTTAAGATAAACGAATAAAATATTGTCTTCTTGTGCATGATTGTGTACGGATGTTTACTAGTTTCTGTTTTTTTCCCCTCTTGGCAGTGGTTTTTCTTTCTCCTCGTTCTTGTGCCCCGGTGGAACCGATACTATAGTTAATGGTAGAAAGTGGTAAAAATTCCCGATTAATGGTGATATATGGGAATTACTATGGTAAGGGGAACAATGTTAACTGGTGAATACCGAAATACAATCGACGAAAAAGGTCGCATACTTATTCCCTCTAAAGTCCGAGCTGCCCTGAACGGGGACTCGACACTTATCATCACCCGCGCCGTTGAAAACTGTCTGTGGCTGATGACTCCCGGGTATTTTGAGAAGATCCGGCAGAAGATCATGGACGGAGATGGTGCGATGTTTAATTCACAGACCCGGATTCTCCAGCGTATCATCATCGGTCAGGCAATGGAGTGTGAGATCGATAAATCCGGCCGGCTTCTGATTCCTCCTCAACTGAGGACGAAGATCAATATCGAACTGAAGCAGGAGACCGTTCTACTGGGAATATCGACCTACATGGAACTCTGGTCGGTTCCTTCATATGAGCAGTATCTCAGTGAGAGTGAGGCGCTTTTTTCTCAGGCTTCTCAGGATCTGAGCAACCAGCTGTACGGGGAGGGCAGGAAGTGATGGATTACGTACATACTCCCGTCCTTGCGGAACCCGCTCTCCAGCATCTGATCCCGGACCCCGCTCATCCCTATATGATAGACTGCACCCTAGGTGAAGGGGGCCATTCAGCGCTCTTTCTCGAGGCTTACCCCTTTTTGAATGTCATCGGCCTTGACCGTGATGAGACGATCATGGCTAAAGCCGTCAGCCGTCTCGGCGGATTCGGTGACCGTTTCACCGCAGTGAACACCTGGTTTGATGCTTTTCTTGAGACCTATGAGGGACCGGCACCATCGGTCATTCTATTCGATCTCGGAATCTCCATCTTTCACTATGTGGAGTCGCACCGTGGATTCAGTTTCTCAAAGTCTGAGAGACTCGACATGAGGCTTGATGCATCGGCAAGAACAGATGCCTTTCATATCGTCAATACCTACAGTGAACAGGACCTGAGTAGAATCATATTCCTCTACGGAGAGGAGAAGTATGCACGACGAATTGCCCGTGCGATCTGCATATCCCGCAGTGAGGGTGAGATCGTCTTCTCTGATCAGCTTGCATCGATCATCTATCATGCGGTTCCTGCAAACTACCGGTTCCAGAGGATACATCCTGCCACCCGCACCTTTCAGGCGCTCAGAATCGAGGTGAACGGAGAGCTTGAACGGATCGTTCCCTCTCTGCACCGTGCAATCGACATTCTCGCTCCCGGTGGATATCTTGGGGTCATAAGTTTTCACTCTCTTGAGGATCGCCCTGTCAAACATCTGCTGAAAGAGCGTGAAAAGGGATGCATCTGTCCTCCCAGAGCCCCCATATGTACCTGCGGAAAAACAAGCGACATCAGTATCATAACGAAGAAGCCCATTACGGCAGATGAAGCTGAGTGCGAAGCTAATCCTCCATCTCGCAGCGCGAAACTGAGAGTCGCCCGGAAGAAAGGGGGAGAAAACGATGTTTGACCGTTCTCCCTTCACGGTACAGACACGAGACAGATATGCACTGCTGGCAATGCTGACAGTGCTTTTTCTCTATTTCCTCTTCTCGGTCCATCAGATGGCATCTCTTCGACAGAGAGAACTGTATGAACGGAACCGGATTGAGGACACTATACGACTCGAGGAAGAAAAACATATCCTTCTTGCGTATATCGCAAAGAGTTCGCTTCCTGAAGTGGTCCTTGTATCGGCAAAAGAGCAGGGATATGAATATCGGAAATTCCCCATCGATGAGGCTACCTACGTGCATCTCAGGGAGGAGCGATGATGAACAGGATGAAAGCCTCCTATCTTGCCAGCCTCATAGACTACCCCGATGCACAGCGCTTTTCCCACATTCTGATCGATGATATCGTCATCGACAGCAGAGATGCCGCGGTACATACGATGTTCGTTGCTTTGAAAGGGATGAACACCGATGGTCATCACTTCATTCGGGATGCCGTGGCCCGCGGAACCTCCCTCATTCTGGCTTCACTTGAGCACCGTGAAGAGGTCGAAGCTGTCATACTGGGGAGAGAGGCAAAGGCCCTGTTCGTAACAAGTCCACTAAGGGCCCTGCAGCAGATGGCGCAGGCCCATATGGACAGGTATCCATCGGTTACTCGTGTGGGTATCACCGGGTCCTGCGGTAAGACCACCACCAAGGAGATGGTCTCTTCGATACTCTCTCTTGATGGTCCTGCAGCGAAGAATCCCGGGAACTTTAACAGCGAGATCGGTGTTGCGCTCAGCGCTTTCAACGTCAATGATCAGACCCGCTACGGGGTCTTCGAAATGGGGATAGATCACATAGGTGAAATGAGTACGATGGTACAGATCATACGCCCGGATGTCTCCCTGATAACCAATATCGGTCTTTCACATGTGGGAAAGCTTGGTGCGGTGGCTATGACGGCGAAGGAAAAGGGCAGGATCTTCCACAGGGATGTGAAACAGGCATTCATGGCCGAATCGAGCAGGTGGGCACGGGAGATTTCTCAGAAACAGAGAGTTAAGATCTCTCCCTACGGTCTTGCGAACTCGCCGAACGTACGCGATATCACTTCTATGGGCCTGGACGGATGGCGTTTCACCTATCGGGGTGTTCCTGTCAATCTCAGAGCTATCGGACGGCACAATCTGTCAGATGCACTTGCGGCAATAGCAGTAGGTGAATCTCTTGGAATCGAGCCTCGCATGATCACAGAGGGCCTCAGCCGTTTCATTCCCGTGGATGGAAGATCGAAAGTATCCTATGGCAGCGTGACACTCATCGAGGACTGGTACAACTCCTCCCCTGATTCAACGAGAAGTATTCTCGAGTGTATCGACACTCTTGCACTTCGGGGGAAAACACGAATAGTGCTGGGCAGCATGAAGGAGATGGGAGTGTATTCACAACAGGCCCACGAGGCTGTCTCAAGACGGCTCGTTCATTCAAAGAATGCCTCCATCTATCTGTATGGAAATGAAATGAAGGATGCTTTTGATTATTTGAAGAGACACAGAGGACCCGAGAATCTGTTCATCACCGAGGAGTATGACAGACTGCAGGAACAGATCCTCGGAGATACAAAAAAAGGGGATCTCGTCCTGCTCAAAGGGTCGAGAGCGATGCAGATGGAGCGTCTTGTTCCGGCGATACACACAATAAGGTAGGCACAGTATGCAGAGTATTCTAAATTCCCTCATCCTGGTCGTCCTGGCTTTTGCGGTGACGGTACTTCTCCTGAAGCTCTTTATCAGGTTCATGAACTCTCGTTCATTCTACCAGGTGATCAACCCCGATGTGGATCTTCATGGCTCGAAGGGGAAGACGGTGACAGCAGGTGGAGTATGTTTCATCCTCGCTGCAACGATTCTTTCGTTCTTCTTTGCCGATATGAGTCAGCCGTACGTGTATATACCGATTCTCACCTTGTGGATATTCGGGGCACTTGGAATGGCGGATGATCTGCTCAAACTGAGACGACGGGACAATATGGGTCTCACCTCCCTGCGGAAGCTGGCACTGCAGATTCTCGCCTCAGCCCTGTTGTACTACATCATGAGGACTGTGATAGGACTCGAGATGACCACTGTGAGCGCTTTCTGGGATCCCACGAGAAATCTGGACATCGGCATGTGGTTCCCGATCGCATTTCTGCTGTATATGGTGATATTCGTCAATGCAGTGAATATCAGTGACGGTCTCGATGGTCTGGCCACAAGTGTTTCAATCTCACCTCTGTTTCTGCTGCTGGCGATTGCGATTCTGTTTGCTCATTCACCGGTCATATCACCGGTGCAGAGTCTCATCGGCACTCAGGCGATTCACCTTGTTCCCGTTATCGCGATAGTCATCGGGTCACTTCTCGCCTTTCTCTGGTTCAATGGGTACAAGGCGAGTGTATTCATGGGTGATGTGGGGTCGCACGCGATAGGAGGATTCATAGGCGTCAGTGCACTGCTGATGAAAGTTGAGATCATCGTGGCCATCGCTTCAGGCCTGATCATGAGTGAGCTCCTCTCATCCTTTATTCAGATAGTTTCCCTCAGACTGTACAAGAAGAAAGTGTTCCTCCTTGCTCCACTGCATCACCATCTGGAGAAAAAGGGGATGGAAGAGGGGAAGATCGTTACCCGTTTTTCGATCATCAGTATGCTTCTGACACTGATAGCCACATATATGTTCCTGCTGACACACAGGTAAAGAGAGGCAAAGAGGACGGTATGGATTATTCGGATCATTTCGAGTCACAGTCTCTCAGTTCATCGCACAGCACCCACGAGAATTCGTCGGTTGCACTGCGATCGTTTCTGTTTCTCATTGTGGTCATCATGCTCGTCGGGTGGGGACTTATCACACTGTACAGCGCAAGTTACGATGAGGCGATGCGTCTTTCGCTTCCTCCCCACTACTTCTTCTCCCGTCAGGCCATGTTCGCCCTGTTCGGGTTTTTTCTCATCGCTCTATTCTCGCTCCTGCCCCTCAGCTGGATCCGTTTCAGCAGCTATCCTCTTCTCATACTTTCTCTTGTGTTAATGCTGGTGACGCTTTTCAGCCCCTATGGAGTTGAGAAGATGGGTGCACGAAGATGGCTTGATCTTCCGCTGCTTCCATCCTTTCAACCCTCGGAACTGGTAAAGATCGCTCTTATCCTCACTGCATCTCGCCTGTTCGGTGGTGCTGCAGAACTTCATGGAGAGCATAAGAATGTGAGGGTTCTGATCTTTATTGCACTGATCATTGTATCATCCGGTCTCATGGTCGCTCAGAAGGATTATTCCACGACAGTGATCTTTATCGCCACATCGGGAGTACTGCTCATCATTGCAGGCGTGAGACTCATATGGCTTTCATTGGTCGCGGTGGTCCTTGTGGTGCCTATGACCATCTTTCTCCTCATAGAACCTTACCGGATCAGACGGGTGGTCAGTTTCCTGTTTCCATCCCTCGACCCGGGGGGGATGAACTATCAGGTGAACAGAGCGATGGAAGCTATACAGAGTGGCGGTCTTTTCGGCAAGGGCCTGGGAAACGGAGTGTATAAACTCGGACTGATTCCTGAGGTGCACTCTGATTTCATCTTTGCCTCGTTTGTTGAAGAATCGGGCGCGATTGCGGTGATCTTCCTCGCTCTGCTGTTTCTCCTTCTTTTTTACTTCGGTGTCTCAAGTGCTCTTCTTGCACTTCACAGTGCACGTTTCGTGTCGTATCTTGCTTTCGGCTTCTCCACCATGATCCTTCTGCAGGCACTGGTGAATCTCGCTGTCGTCACACGGTTGCTTCCCCCTACGGGAATCCCCCTGCCGTTTTTCTCCCAGGGTGGTACCAACCTCCTTGTCGTTCTGGCTGAGTGCGGTCTTCTGTATCGCTGTATCCGGGAGGTGAACGTATGATAGACTACACGTTCACAGCAGGCTATGATTATGATTCACTGCGAACATACCGGGAAGAGGCTGTGATCACCCGGGTCTGTCACGAAACCGGGGTTTCCACTGTTCACAAAGTGTTCATCGCAATAACAGTCTTTTTCCTGACCTTTTTTCTGCTTATCCTGATGCTTCAGAATATTCCGGCCTTTGATATCAGACACGTAGAACTGCTCGAGGATGACATCCCGCCGACTCTTTCCGCTGCCGTTCTGGAACGTGATGTGTGCAACACATCACTGTTCTCTTTTTCTGTCGAGCATCTTGAACACAGTCTCAACAGCCATCCTCTCGTACAGTTTGCACAGGTGGATAGAACTGCAACAGGGGTGCGGGTGAACCTTTCCCTGTTTACACCTTCACTGCTTGTGCAGGGAATGTCCAGCGAGGGAAGTCTCCTTTTCCTTGCACGCATCGACGGTGTCTTTCGCATGATTCAGGAGGAGGACTACCGTTTTTTCAGCAGAACCGTCCCTTCCCTTGTTCTTCATCATGAACTCACACCGGCAGAGGTGAAGGATCTGGGAGAACAGGTCGCTCAGACACTGCTGTACGCTGAAGTTGTCAGCGATAGTCTGCTGACGAATATGGACTTACATATTCCCCGACTCCGTGTTACTATCGATGTCAGAGAAGAGACCTCGATAGACCGCTTGCATACTGCACTTCAATTGATTAGACTTGGCAGTGCGCACACTGATGAATCGGCGTATTCGATTCCCTCGCATCAGAGGTACGAACTGTCGCAGCAATCTCTTGTGCAGAAGCAACGTACGCAGGACGGAGGTAGGAATTGAGCTCAGATAAAGTCATGATGGGTCTGGACATCGGTAGCTCATGGGTTCGCGCTGTCATCTGTACGGTCTCCCCGGACGGTTCGATGATGGTCGACAGTATGTGTGAGAGGCCCAGTGAGGGAATTCGTCAGGGCTCCATCGTTAACATAGAACAGACGATCAAGACTATCACCAGTGTAATTGGAGAAGCTGAACTGCAGGCAGGTGCTGAAATCAGTACGGTCATCATTGCCGTTGGAGGTAATCATATAGAAGGGATTCCATCCACGGGCGTGGTAGGTATCAACGCGAAGGATCAGGAGATCACCCGCGAAGATATATTCCGATCCCTTGAGGTTGCCAGAGCTTTCGAACTTCCCCTGGACCGTGAGATCCTTCACACTCTCATTCAGGATTTCCGTGTTGATGGACGGGGGGGTATCAAAGACCCGATCGATATGCTCGGTCATAGACTCGAATCAAGAGTCCTTATCGTGACAGCATCCTCAAGTGTCTGCTCCAACAACAGGAAATGTATTCAGAGAGCAGGCTACCAGGTGCAGCGCCTGATCAGTCAGCAGGTCGCCGACACCGAGTCGGTGCTGAGTCAGGAAGAGAAGGAGATGGGTACCATCCTGATCAATATCGGTGGTGGGACGACCAATATGATAGCATATTCGGGAGGAGCTCCCGTCTACGCAGGTGGAATTCTGATCGGTGGTGACCATGTCACCGGTGATATCGCCTACCTTTTGAACAAACCGAAAGAGGTTGCAGAACAGGTAAAGTGCGATTCAGGCTCCTGCCATCAGCCGTCTATAGACGATCAGGACATGATCATCATTCCTCAGGTCGGTAATCTCCCTTCGATACGTATGCCCCGAAAAGAACTTGCCAAGATCATTGAACCGAGGATGGCTGAGATCTTCAGTCTGTTGAGCGTGGAACTGGAAAAAAAACAGGTGCGTGGAGCCTTCGGAGGAGGAATCGTCCTCGTCGGGGGAGGAGCACTTCTTTCAGGTGCGACCGAACTGGCTTCGGAAGTGTTTCGTATGCCGGCACGGATCGGATTTCCCGATGCCCTGCCCGGACTTGACAGATCGTACATCAATCCCAAGTATACTACTGTGCTGGGAGAGGTGATGAGTGAAGCGAAGAGGCTGAAGGATGCTTCTTCTTCCTCTCAGAATTCACAGCGGACAGGGAAGAAACCTTTTTCCCGCAGGGTGAAAGGTCTCTTCAAGACCCTATTTTAATTATGTTAGGTATCAGTGAGATGCCGGAGGAATATATCGATGGATTTCGACATGCTTGATGACCTGCTGCAGAACGAACAGACACCTCCTACCGATATCAAAGTCGTAGGCGTCGGCGGAGCCGGCGGTAACGCTGTGAACAGAATGATTGCCAGTGGTCTGAAGAAAGTCACCTTTGTAGCGATGAATACTGATGTACAGGCTCTGCAGCGATCAAATGCCCACGTGAGGATGCCACTCGGCAGGGAACTGACCGGAGGACTCGGTGCGGGGGGTGTCCCTGATGTGGGAGAACAGGCGGCACAGGAATCGCGGGAAGAGATGAAGAACTTCCTTCAGGGTACAGATATGGTCTTTATCACGGCAGGTATGGGCGGAGGGACCGGTACCGGCGCTGCCTCCGTCGTTGCTGAGGTGAGTAAGGAAGTCAACGCACTCACCGTAGCGGTTGTCACGACACCGTTCGCTTTCGAAGGGAAGAAGAAACTCGAACTCGCCCTTGCAGGGATAGAAAAACTGAGAAAAGTCGTTGATACCCTCATTCTCATTCCCAATCAGTATCTGCTCAAGATCGTAGAGAATAATACTCCCATAAAGAAAGCATTCCTGCTTGCCGATGACGTGCTGCGGCAGGGTGTACAGGGGATCAGTGAACTGATTACGGAACCCGGTGAGATCAATATCGACTTTGCAGACGTGACAACCGTCATGAAAGGACGTGGCGATGCACTGATGGGAATAGGAATCGGGGAAGGAACAAGCCGGGCTGTGGATGCAGCCCGTGAAGCGATTAACAATCCACTTCTTGAGAACGCCCGTATAGATGGTGCCAAATCTGTCCTCGTGAACCTTTCAGGCGGTGATGGGCTGACTCTTCAGGAGTATCAGGATGTGGTCGAACTCATTACTGCCAAATGCGATGAGAATGCCCTTATCATAGCGGGGCAGGCATACAATCCTGAACTTGGTGAGAAGATCAAGGTGACGGTGGTCGCAACAGGATTCGAACACCCCGACGCTCAGGGAGCAGCCTCATTCAGATCGATGAGTGAACAACGGAAACACCGGGTTGAAGGTCCTTCGTTCAGGACACCGCTTCGCGAAGCGCCAGCTGCCGATGGATCGGAAGATTCGAAGGAGAACGTGATTACCGTCAACCGTTGGGAAGATCTGCAGCAGCAACTCGGTACCCGCACCGATGAGAATGATTACTCCTTTCCTGCAGTACTGAGGTATAGAAGAGGAGAATCGGAGGAGTAGTGTGTGATTGATATATCTCATACGCAGTTGCTGAAAGACTATGCAGTGTATCTGATGGTTGCTCGGAGGGTCTCCGCTGCAACCATTGATGTATATACTGCCTCGGCAGAACACTACCTCACGTATCTTGAGGATCATCATCTTACTCTGAGGGCACTCACTCCTCATGATATCAATGAATATATAACATCTCTGAAGGAACGTGAACTTTCTTCCACGACCGTCGCTAAACGGATGAGTGCACTTGCCTCCCTGTACCGGTTCCTCCTTGAGTCAGGACAGATCACAGAGAACGTTCTACAGCGAGTAGAGCATCAGAAACTCACCGAGCCCCATTTCGAGGGAGTCTCCTATAACCAGATCGATGCGATTCTCAATGCGATTGATTGTACGGGAAACGATGAGCTGAAAATCAGGGACAAGGCACTGTTCGAACTCATCTACTCATGCGGTCTGAGGATCAGTGAGGCTGTCAATCTGAAGATCGGCGATTACCTGAAGGATGAGCAGCTGCTGAGCATAGTCGGTAAGGGGGATATTCAGCGCATGGTGCCGCTTGGTGAGTATGCTGAAGAACTCCTCACCCTCTATCTGTCGCAGGTACGGCCACACATTCTGGGTACATCCCGTTCGTCCTACCTATTCCTTGGAAGACGGGGAGGGAATCTTACACGACAGGCGGTATGGAAACGGTTCAAGACCTACAGCGCGGCCGCAGGGGTCAATGCGAAAGTTCATACGCTCCGTCACTCGTTCGCGACCCATCTGCTCAGGGGGGGAGCTGACCTGAGGGCGGTGCAGGAACTTCTCGGCCACGCTGATATCCGTACGACGCAGATCTACCTTCACAGTGAGAGTGAAGAGCTGTACCAGTCGTACCGCACCTATCATCCTGATGGAGAGAAGGAGAAGGTATGAGAGGAGAGCACGAACGGTACCTTGAGCACTATAGATCCTATCTATGCGATGTGCGTTCCTTCAGCGAACGTACGGTGTACGCCTATACCTTCCGTGTAAAGCAGTTTCTTCTCTATCTGGAACAGCAGGGTCTCGATATACAGGAAGCCCGGGACGGCGATGCTCGTCAGTGGATCTACACAATGATGAGGGATTATGAGAAATCGAGTATCAACCTGATCCTGTCGGCTCTCAAATCGTTCTATCGCTATCTGGTGCGCTATGAAGGGTTCGAACGGCACATTTTCTCTCTGATAGAAGGAAATCCCCGCCAGAGAAAACTTCCGAGATACCTCACCCGTGATGAGGTCATCCGCCTTCTCAGTATCGACACTGTTACGCTCACCGACCTGAGAGATTCTCTCATGTTCCATCTGTTCTATTCCACCGGGTGCCGTCTCAGTGAGATTCTTGGGATGAATTTCCGTGATGTTGACAGTGCCCGGTCACGGATACTCGTAAAGGGAAAGGGAAACAAGCGGCGGTTCGTCTTTCTGAACCCGGGTACACAGGCGTTGTTGAACGAACACATCGAACACCGGGAAGCCTGGTGTCAGCGCTATCCGATTTCCAGCACATCTGATGAGGATGCGATTCTTCTCGGAGTTCAGGGTAAACGGTTGTCGCCAAGCTCGTGTCATAGTATCTTTGAAAAGTATCGGGTAGAGTTGCATCTGGAAGGAGTACTCACTCCCCATATGATCAGGCATAGTTTTGCAACACATATGCTCGATAATGATTCTGGGATTCAGCTGGTACGTGAATTGCTCGGCCATTCATCGCTTTCCACGACCCAGATATATACCCACGTGACCGGAAGGCGTCTCAAGGAAGTGTACCGCGCCGCTCATCCGCACGGAAGGAAACGATAATGGAAATACGAGGAACTACTATCATAGCAGTACGCCGTAACGATCACGTCGCGATAGCAGGTGACGGACAGGTCACAGCAGGGGACGCCATCATGAAGGGGAATGCACGCAAGGTGAGAACTCTGATGGATGGCAGGATCATTTCCGGCTTCGCAGGGGCCACAGCCGATGCTTTCACCCTCTACGAAGTGATTGAGGACAAGTTGAAACAGTACAATGGTGATCTAACCCGCGCAGCGGTCGAGATGGCCAAGGAGTGGAGAACAGACCGGAACCTTCGTCGTCTGGAGGCGATGCTGATCGTGGCTGACAGGTCGAAGACCTTCCTCCTCACCGGAATGGGTGATGTGATCGAACCTGAATACGATGTGATCGCAATCGGATCAGGAGGGAACTATGCTCTTGCTGCCGCACGTGCATACATGGAGAATGAACAGCTCAGTGCTCGGGACATTGCTCACAAGGCTCTCGAGATTGCCAGTGATATCTGCGTGTACACGAACAAGTCGATCAGAGTAGAAGAACTATAGGAGTACAGGAATGAATCTGGATCAGATGACTCCCCGGCAGATCGTGGGAGAATTAGATAAATACATCATCGGACAGCACGATGCGAAACGAGCAGTCGCGATAGCTCTCAGAAGCCGTTATCGGCGGAAACTCCTTCCTGAGACTATGCGAGATGAGGTTGCACCGAAGAATATCATTCTCATAGGCCCTACCGGAGTGGGTAAGACAGAGATCGCCAGGAGGATAAGCCGCCTGGCAAATACCCCCTTCGTCAAGGTCGAAGCCACTAAGTACACCGAAGTGGGATATGTGGGGCGGGATGTGGAATCAATGGTCCGTGACCTGATGGCTGTCGGAGTTCAGATGACGAAGCAGGACCTCGCCGAACAGCAGAAGGATGCTGTTGCCAGAAGCGTCAATGAACGTCTTCTCGACCTTCTTCTTCCTTCCTCGAATTCGAAGGAGGATTCGACCGAACTGGCTATGGGTGCTCAGGAGACTCGTGAAAAATTCAGGAAATACCTGGAAGAGGGTAGATTCGAGGACAGGGTCGTTGAAATGTCGGTCAAAAACCGTCCGGCAGGGGGTAGTATCGAACTCCTTGCAGGGGGGAATGTCGAAGATCTTCAGAATACTCTTCAGTCACTCGGTTCCATGTTCAACGGAAACGGGAAGAAGAGGAAGGTTTCAATCAAGCGTGCCCGGGAGATCCTTACAGAAGAAGAGATGGACCGTATGGTCGACCATGAACAGATGGTCGAACTCGCCAAGGAGCGAGTCGAGCAGATGGGCATCATCTTCATCGACGAAATCGACAAGATAGCCGGCTCCAGAGGGGCTAAGAGCGGACCTGATGTGTCACGTGAAGGGGTGCAGAGGGACATACTTCCAATCGTTGAAGGATCAAAGGTGAACACGAAGTGGGGAATGATAGACACTTCCCATATTCTGTTCATCGGTGCCGGAGCATTTCATGTCTCCAAACCCTCTGATCTGATTCCGGAACTGCAGGGAAGATTTCCCCTGCGGGTCGAACTGAACGAACTGACCGCCGATGATTTTCACAGGATCCTCATCGAGCCTGAGAATGCCATCATCAAGCAGTACATAGCTTTGATGAACACCGAAGAGGTCACCCTTGAATTCGATGATGATGCATTGCAGCGGATCAGTGAAGTGGCCTATTCGGTGAATTCCTCGACAGAGAATATCGGTGCCAGACGACTGTACACGATCATGGAAAAACTCCTTGACGATATCTCTTTCAGAGCGACAGATCTGACAGGAACGACCTTTCGTGTAACGCGGCAGTATGTCGATGAACGACTGATGGATGTGTTGGGGAATGAGGATCTGAGCCGATACATTCTCTAAGGATACAAAAAGGGTAAGGGAGCTGATGAAGTACGTAACGATTCAGGAACAGGATTTCGATTCTGCTGTCAAGAAAGCACGGGAGGAATACGGACACCGTATCCGGATACACTCACGGCGCGACTCGTTCAGACGGGGCGGCTTTCTCTGGCTCTTTCGACGTCCCTGCGTTGAACTGACGTGCTATCTCCCTGAAGGTCATCCTCTCGACGTCGATCACGGTGCACCACCTCCTGCTGAAGATGTCCCTGTTGATGCACAGCCCGCTTGGCAGACTGAACCGGAACAGGTCGCGATCGATGAACCGGAGTATGGCGCAGATATCTCCACGGATGGTGATGGAACAGAAGCAGATGAGAATTCAGCAATGCCTGCAGCCGGTCCCGATCCGCTCGCTTCACTTCTGGAGACGCTCCTCAGGCACGGCCGCTCGATACTGGAAGAGAATGGTTTCAGTGAACACACCTGTGATACCGTGATGGCTCTTGTACGCGAGGAATTCTGGGAAGGGGCCCCGGTTCCGACGAAGGAAGAATTCGAACT
Source organism: Sphaerochaetaceae bacterium (assembly GCA_016938475.1). GTDB lineage: Bacteria > Spirochaetota > Spirochaetia > Sphaerochaetales > Sphaerochaetaceae > SABI01. The sequence goes on along the minus strand of JAFGUP010000083.1, from coordinate 16,098 downwards.
TGTGATTGTTGACAAGATCGTATCTCTTATCATCATAGACCATGCTTCTCAGATCGATCCTCCTCATTACCGGATCCTTCTCGGACCTACCGGGGTAGGCAAGACAACGACGATCGCGAAACTCGGTGCGCTGTACACTCTTCAGGACAGTGATGAGTTTAAGAAATCGGTACACTTCCTCTCGGTCGACACGTTCCGGGTCGGTGCTTTTGAGCAGTTGTCAAGTTTTGCACAGTCGCTTCAGATTCCTCTGACACTTATTGCAAACGAACAGGAGATGTATCGTGCCATACAGGAACTTCAGGACACTGAGCTGGTACTCATCGATACGATCGGAAGAAGTCCCAAGGATATGCACCTGTCGGTTCAGATGAATTCGCTCCTCTCGCTGATACCATCCAGAGAGAAGAAACATTCTCTGGCTCTTCCTGCAAGCATGAAATATGAAGACATCCTCACGACGATCGATTCGTACCGGAGTATGGGAATCGACTCACTGATTATCACAAAGGTGGACGAGACAGCGAGCATCGGAAATGTTTTATCGGCCGCCTATGAGAAGAATATTCCACTTCTGTTCTTTACCGACGGCCAGAAGGTGCCCAGTGACCTGCACAAAGCCAGTGCCACTGTCATTCTCTCCTTTCTTCGTGGATTCAGCCTTGATTTTGAATCTCTCTGGTCTTCTCAGTCCCCGCTTACCCCTCAATCCTGATACACCGCTTCCTGCATCACATCGCTGTGAATATAGCCACCTCTTACCATATCCTCTATCACCTGCGAAATGGCAGGGGCTGCGATGGCTGATCCCCAGATAGTATCTCCCCGCTCAACCATTGCTGATACGTAGATGATATACGAGGGCGCATCAAGGGGAAACAGGGCGATCGTGCTAGCCATGTAGGTATCTCTCAGATAGCCACCTCCCTCAGGATCGGCTACCTGTGCAGTGCCGGTCTTGGCTCCCACACGAACTCCCGACACTCCGGCTCCTGTTGCTGTTCCGCTTATCACAGCCTCCTCCATCCCTCTGAGGACAGATTCAAGGGCCTGGTCACCGATGATCCGGTTCTCACTGACTCTCCTGTGTGCGCGATACAGATGTTCCCCTTCATGGCTGACAATCGCCTCTACCAGGTAAGGCTCGACCCTATAGCCGCTTTCGGCAAGTACTGTTGCAGCTGTTACGAGTTGGGTCGGGGATACAGCAATCTCCTGTCCGAACGAAAGTGTGGGCTTGGTTCTCTGTGACCAGGAATCAGGCGTTGCAAGATACCCGCTGCTGGCAATAGGGAGTGATATATCGTGTGCTGAAAGGAAACCGAATTCTGCCAGATAGTCGGTGAGTTCCTCACCTTTCATGCGGGACGACCAGGAGGCGATCGCTCCGTTGCAGCTTTTACTGATCATCGTCTCGGGCGTCACATCCCCGTGCGGTTCTACGCATGTTATGTCGAAAGTGCTGCCGCTCTCGGTTACATACTCATGGACACCATCGCAGTAAAAGTGATCATCATCGTTTACCAGATGCGCATCCATCAGTGCGGCCAGGGTAAAGATCTTGAACACAGATCCTGGTTCCCGTATCTGTGAACTGATCTGCTCACGACGTTCCTCTGCACTCGAGAGACTGTAGGCGTTCGGGTCAAACCACGGGTAGGACGAGGACGCCAGGATTGCTCCGCTGTCGCTGTTCAGGATGATCGCACTTGCACTGTGTATCTCATGCTCCTCAATCATATTCAGAACCGCATCATCGAGAATATACTGTAGGGAGATGTCGAGGGTAAGGTACACATCGTTTCCGTAGGTGAGCACTTCATTGAGCCCGGGAAGAGGATTCAGCTCCTTTTCAAAGGAGAGCTCAAGTCCTTCAATTCCGATATTCTCCCTGTTGGCGAATCCCAGAAGGTTCGATGCGTGATGGACCTGAGGGTACTGCCGCCCGTAGCGTTTCTCTATGACCACTCCATTGAGTCTGAGATTCTCAAGAGCCTGCCGTTCCTCACTGGTAAGCCGCAGTTTGATTCGTGCGTAGCTCGTGTGCCGTGCACTGATCGTCAGAATTTCCTGTACATCGAGATCCGTCACCTCTGCCACCTTCTGTGCGGTCCTTTCGAGATCCTCGATCTCTTTCAGGTGGAAGGCAAGAGAGTGGTAGGGCGTCTCAACGGCAAGGACATGACCGTAGCGGTCATAGATCGTGCCCCTGACAACGCGCTCGGCAACGACGGGATTGTCATAGACTGTGGTACTTGAACCATGGTCCAATATCATCCATACTGTACGCACAACAATGGCAGCCAGTACGATGGTGAGTATGATAGCGAGAACCTTGATGTTCTGTTTTTCTCTGGATGCCATGACTGAAGTATAGTAATATACTGATACTAGTGTCGAGAGTGAAAATATATGGCAAACAACGAGATTCATAGCTATGACGATGTAGATACCAGCGGTGGACGGAAACGGAGAAAGGGAGTCGATTCCCGGTCTCTGGGAATCATCATCGCCGTGGTGATCGTCGGGGTGCTTCTCTCAGCCGCCATCATCATCATATGGTATGTATCCTTCAGACCATCGAATGAGAACGCTGCGGTCCTGACTCCCGTGTCTGCTCCCGCTAAGGAGACAGTACCGAAGGAACCGGTAGTGGATGCTGTCACAGAAAGTCAGAAGGGGGGGAACTCTTCAGATCAGATAGCTCAGCAGCTTGATGCTATTCAGGTCGATACTACCAGAACACTTGTACAGCGAAACGGGGAGAAGAGCTGGTTCCGGTACCACACAATACAAGCCGGGGAGAACCTGGACACGATAGCCGCAATGTATACCCTCAAGAAGGAAACCATTCTCGGCATCAATGCGGTCAAGAACCTCTCCTCTCTCAACGAGGGGGTGGAATTGAAGATCCCCGTCATGGATGGCAGGATGTATACCGTTGAATCCGGAGATTCCCTTTCCACTATAACCGCCCGATTCAACCCATCTCTTGGGTGGAAGACCCTTCAGGAACTCAACGATCTGGACTCTCCCGACATCTTTCCCGGTCAGCAGTTGTTCATACCCGATGTACGGGTCTCCGAGGATGGCTCGCTTGACAGCTATAACCGGTTTGTTTCCCCTCATAACGGAACCATCAGCGGACTGTACAACCAGACAGTCGTATACGGGGATTCAGAGGAGATTGTTACGCTCAAGGGTATCTGGGTACGTGGAAACCTTGGTGATCCGGTCAGGGCATCCTCAAGCGGTGTCGTAGTGGACACGGCTCATGATGTACCTCAGATGGGTCGCTTTGTCACATTGAGTCACGAAAACGGGTACCGAACTACCTATGCACACCTGGATGAGGTAACTGTGGCGGTCTCGGACCAGGTGAAACAGGGAGATGTGATCGGCACCCTCGGGGACAGTGGAGCGGTAACCTCTCCCACTCTCTACTTCTCCATCGAACAGGATGGAGTTGCTCTGGACCCCCTCAATTTCTTCTGATAGCGATTCTTTTCTCTTCATATCCAATCAGGATCCTGCTGCTTTTGCACGCTGGGTAGAGGATGAAGGACCTACCCGGTCTCCACTAATCGTTGCGACCGTGGCAGTGTTTGTACTTTTTCCCGCTACCGCAGGGACAGGGGTCGTTCCGTCCCACCTTCGGTGTGGTCCGTTTCACCTGTACGGGACCGGTCTGTCCTGCCTGAGCGCCTGCTGACGGCCTGTTGAACGAGGATACGTCCTGATGGAGGTTCACCGCCTGGGACCGGGCAGCTCTGCTGGGCACCTTGGCATCAGACTGTATCTGCACTCTTACCATAAGCAGAGCCATATACTCTCTGATGGAAGCAATCAGGGTATCAAAGATATCAAAGCCCTCCAGCTTGTATTCAAGAAGCGGGTTCTTCTGCGCGTAGGCTCTGAGGTTCACCGACTCCCTCAGCCCCTCGAGCTGATCAAGGTGATTCTGCCATCGGGTATCGATCTGCTTCAGGTAATGGTAGCGCAGGAAGTCATTGAACATACCGGGTGAGACTCTGCTGACCTTCTCATTAATCAGGTCACAGATGAGCCTAAAGGCGGTGGCTGCCAGATCCGAGTCCTCTGTAAGACGTTCTTCCATGTTCTGATGGATATCGATCTGGTAGGTCTCCTGAACAAGATTGGTGAACATCTGAAGACGCTGGGAGGAAGAGCTCTCTTTCTCCACCTGTTCAGCGAACACCTTCAGGGTGTCCTGGATGGTCTCAAGTCCTCGGTTTACAAGGTTTTCATCACTGAGGATCGCATCCCGCTGAGAGTAGATAAAGTTACGCTGCTCGTTGAGGACATCGTCGTACTCGAGCAGGTGTTTTCTGATCTCGTAGTTCTGTTCCTCGACACGCATTTGAGCCTTCTCTATGGCACGGCTGATCATACCGTGCTCGATCGGTTCTGCCCCCATGCCGACACGGGAGAGCATGGAGCGTACCGTATCCTTGGCAAACAGACGCATCAGGGTATCATCAAGGGAGAGGAAGAACCTGGATGCTCCGGGGTCCCCCTGTCTACCGCTCCTTCCTCTCAGCTGGTTGTCGATTCGCCGTGACTCATGCCGCTCGGTTCCGAGTATGTAGAGGCCGCCGTTCTTCTTCACTTCCTCATACCGTTCCTGCCAGAGTGGACGCAGTCGTGCTCTGGTCGCTTCGATCTCCTCAGGAGTGGAAGTTGAGCTTACCTCGCGGCGGACCATTGCATCGAAGGAACCTCCGAGTTTGATGTCGGTTCCCCGTCCTGCCATATTGGTTGCTATGGTGATCGCCCCTTTTGCACCGGCATCTTCGATGATCAGCGCTTCACGTGCATGATTCTTCGCATTGAGAACCTCATGTCGTATTCCCCGTTTCTTGAGCAGAGAGGAGATAAGCTCCGATTTCTCGATCGTTACCGTTCCTACGAGAATCGGTTGTCCAGTTGCATGTACCCGTTCAATCTCGTTGATGATAGCCTCGTATTTATAGGTCTCATTGAGATAGACTAGGTCATGCATGTCATTGCGGGCGATGGGAAGGTGAGTGGGGATGACGATGACATCAAGGTTATAGATCGCGTTGAACTCCCCGGCTTCGGTATCAGCCGTCCCTGTCATACCAGCTATGGTGTCATACATCCTGAAGAAGTTCTGGAAGGTGATGGTGGCCAGAGTCTTGTTCTGGGAAGCTATCTTGATTCCTTCCTTTGCCTCGATAGCCTGGTGGAGACCGTCACTGTAGCGCCTGCCGTGCAGCACCCGTCCGGTGAACTCATCCACGATTTCCACCTTTCCATCGGCGACGACATAATCAACGTCACGGTGAAACAGCCGCTGAGCCTTCACGGCCTGGGTGAGATAGTGAACAAACTCGAAGTTTTCGTTGTCATAGAGGCTTCCTGTGATGCTTTTGTGCATCTGCAGGATCTGCTCTGCATGATTCAGCCCTTCGGTCGTGAAGGTGACTCGTTTGTGTTTCTCTTCACTGCGATAGTCCCCCGGTGCATCATCATCGTATTCGAGTGTATCAGGATTGAGTTCACAGGGAGTGAGAAGGGGAACGACTCTCGCCGCCTGAGCGATTCGAGCAGTGTCATCCTCGGCCTGACCGCTGATGATCAGTGGTGTCCGTGCCTCATCAATCAGAATGGAGTCAATCTCGTCTATGATCGCGTAGTTGTGATTCGGCTGAATCTTGTCCTGCTGACGATATTTCATGTTGTCTCTCAGGTAGTCGAAACCGAACTCATTGTTTGTTCCGTAGGTGATGTCCTTCGAGTATGCTTCCCGTCTTGCCTCGTTATCCATCGATGAGACGATGGCTGCCACATCAAGACCGAGGAACCGGTAGATCGGTCCCATCCACGCAGCGTCTCGCTCGGCAAGATAATCGTTGACAGTGATGATATGAACACCCTTGCTTGTCAGGGCATTGAGGTAGGCCGCAGGTACACAGGTGAGAGTCTTACCTTCTCCTGTCTTCATTTCAAGGATATTGCCTTCAAAAAGGACCACAGCCCCCATGATCTGTTCGTCAAAATGTTTCTCTCCGAGTACGCGATACGAGGCTTCCCTGGCGAGGGCGAACGCTTCCGGAAGAAGAGATGTCAGGCTCTGGCCTTCACTGATGCGCTGCCTGAATGCTTCGGTGATCTGAGGGAACTGTGCATCAGGAAGCTCTTCAGCCCAGGACTCCCAGCTGCGAACCTGCTTGAGAATGGGAGTGAGACGTTTCAGGTCCTTTTCCTGCTTCGTTCCGAATATGCGCTGGAGAATATTCTTTGCCATCTGTTTCCTCTTGTACCATGTATGTATACCATAAAGTATACCCATTAATGTTGCTTATGTATATCAGTTTCAAGTAGACTGTGCTCATGAAACAGGTTGGCAGAACCCTTCGCATCTGGTATGTGGGGGGAGGGACAGGCGGTCATATATTTCCCCTGTTCGCGGTGGAACGGCAGGTGAGAGCACTCTGCTCTGCTCGCACTATATCATGCACCAGCCTCCTGATCACCGGAGTTACAGAACGTGAGCGCTCCTGGGCCTCTGAATATCCGATTACCTCGTATCACATCCATGGAGGAAAGCTGAGAAGGTATGTCTCGCTCAGGAATATTACGGATCTCGCTCTCATTGCTGCGGGGATGTTCGAGTCCCTGCTCCTTTTTATCTTCAGACGCCCTGATGTGATCTTCTCGAAAGGGGGATATATATCGGTTCCACCCCTTATCCTTGCACGGTTATTCGCTGTCCGTACCGTTCTGCACGAAAGCGATCTGACTCTCGGTCTTGCAAACCGAATCTGTGCTCCACTTGCTGACACGCTGTGCCTGAACAATCCATATACCATCGGAACCCTTTCTCCTTCCGTTCAGAAGAAGGCGGTTGTCACCGGCCTTGCTTCCCGTCTTGAAGGGGAACAGCAGAAACCGGTCGATGTGTTCCGTCGTTTTTCTCTGGACCCGGCAAAGCCCCTGGTCACTGTCATCGGGGGCTCTCTGGGGGCGAGGCGAATCAATGAGCTGATTCCTGATCTCTTTGAAGCGATGGAGGGCTCGGTCCAGATCGTGCATCAAAGCGGCAAAGGGCAAAAGGGTATGTGTTTCCCTGAAGACGAAGGAAGCCTCCCCAGCGGATATGTTCGTCTTCCCTTCCTGACAGAAGAGTATGCGGGTCTGCTGAAGGCTTCTGTCTGTGTGATAAGCAGGGCAGGTGCCTCTGCTATCGCGGATTACCTGGCCTTTCAGGTGCCTATGCTTTTGATTCCACTCCCTCTGTCTGCCAGCAGGGGGGACCAGATTAAGAATGCTGATCTCTATGAGAAGGCGGGTTGTGCCCTTGTATTCGACAATGATACGGTCAGTGCCTCCACCCTGGCACAGGCCGTCGGGACTCTTATCGAGAACCCTGCAGAGCTGCAGAAGATGAGAGAGAGTATGAAGGGGCTGTACAGACCGAATGCTTCGAACGCTATTGCACAGATTCTAGTAGATGGAACCGGTCGATCGATGGTACCATAAGAACAGTTGAAGGAGATGTATATGGAAACATGGGGTGTCACAATAGGTTCACTGCAGTTTAATATCGTAGATATTATCATCCTGTCGCTGCTGTTTCTTTCGGCAGTGCTTGGTGCCTTCAAGGGCTTTGCCAATGAGTTCGCCAGCCGTTTCGGATTCATTATCGCATTATTCGCTTCAGCCCTGTTCAATTCACTTGTCGGCCGATTACTGTATCAAACGTTTGCTCTGCCCCTTCTGTGGTCCTCCTTCATAGCGTTCATGGTGGTATTTCTGGTCATCTATATCCTCATGCTCAGTTTCGGAAACGGCCTTGAAAGTGTGTTGACTGCTATGCATCTGGGGTGGCTCGACACTATCCTCGGTCTAGTTCTCGGTGCTCTTCAGATGGCTCTTCTTATCACGGTGATCATCTACATTCTCTCGCTGCAGAGTATACTGGATCTGACGGTGTACTTTGAATCGAGCGAACTGTATATCCGCTACCTTCGTCAGGTGATACAGGTGGGCATCGATTTCATTACCCGGGCGGTTTGACATGTTTGAGGCACTCCTGAGCATACGTTCACAAGCCTACCTTGAGGGAAACTCTCTGTTTGACAGCAACAATACGGCCCATTCACTGTTGCTTCACGGAAGTGAGTACAGCGGACGGATGTCCCACGCCCTTGAGGCAGCAAGACGCCGCAGCTGTCGAAGGGATGGGGCAGTGCACTGTCAGTGCTCGTCCTGCACTGATTTTGCAACCTATGGTATGAAGAACGTCGTGATCCTTTCGAATCGTGATCATGCGATGAGGATACAGAGTGCCATCACCCACTTCAGACGTCTGAAGACTCAATGGCTGCAGCGCTATCTGATGAAAAGTGTCAGGGTCCTGCTGATGTCCTACCATGAAGCCCTTGTCGGCACACAGGATACCAAAGGGGCTTCCATGTTCGCACAGGCGGGCGAAGTGGATATGCTGATCGAAGATATGTCGATGCTGCCGCCGGAGGATGCTGCAGGTGCTCTGACAGAGCTTGAGAAGGCACTCGCACCACTGTTGGCAGTCAAGAAAAGCGTTGTGACCATCGATGCCTTCAGGAGTCTCCATGCATGGATGCATTCGACCAGTGTCGATGATCTTCCCCGGTTCGCCATCATAGAGGGAATGGAAGACTCCACCGGACCTGCGAACAACTCGATTCTCAAGATTCTTGAGGAGCCTGCCGATAATGCCTATTTCATCATTCTCTCCACACGACCGATGAGGTTGCTGCCAACCATCCTCTCACGATTGCAGAAACACTACATTTCAGGTCTCAGGGACGAGGAGCTGAAAACCATTCTCTCCACCTATTTCTTCACTGACGCATCACAGGTCTCTTCACTACAGGATTTCGTCCTTTCCGGAGCAGGCTACCGTCTGCATGACATCCACAGTAGCGCATCCTCCTTCGCAGATTCCCTGACTTCTCGTGTACCGCTGGGAACGGGACAGCTCGATACGATGTTTACATCGATAGATTCGATGCAGATGCTCTCCTACTATCTGGAACAGGTGATGAAGCATCTGAAGGCGAACCATGAATCAGGTTCCCTGCCGATGGTACGTTACAATGCGATTCTGACAAAGATCCGTGAATCCTACCAGAGGGCGAGGACGTACAATCAGCAGGTAAGGACCTGTCTCGAAGGCCTGTACTACTCGTTACTGGCGGTGCAGGTGTGAATGGTGTGATCGGAGTACAGAGTGAATAATTTTATCAGACGGGCCTTTGACAAGATTGAACGACTCAGCACGGAAGAGATTAAAACGCTGGTACGGTATCAGGCAGGAGAGAATGAACTGCTCGGTACGGTCCTGCAGCAGCTGAACACGGGTATTATCGTGACGAACAGGAACGGAAGAGTCCTGACCTGCAATGATTCCGCCAAAAGACTTATCCCGCAGCAGAGGACGATGAGTGAGGGATCCACGCTACGCTATGTCATGAAGGATGCCTCGATAGCTGATTTCATTGAACAGGCGATGCAGTACATGGAATCAGATGAGGCCCTCGAACAGGAGTTCTACCTGCAGCATGGAGAGACTGTCGTGACTCTTCTTATCAGATGCATCGTTTTCGAGAGTTCCTTCGAGCCCCTTCTTGCCGCCGACAGCCGTCAGCGTTTTGTCTTCATCATTCACGATATCAGTGAGGAACGACGGAAAGACGCCCAGCTGCACAGAAGCGAATCACTTGCCTCGCTGACCACGGTTGCCGCAGGAGTTGCTCACGAGATCAAGAATCCGCTTGCCTCGATCGGAATTCATTTACAGCTGCTCAGAAAGGCCTTTGAAAAGAAAAAGGAGATGACCGCAGAGTCAGCAGCCCGGTACCTGGACGTGATCGACGAGGAGATCGAGCGGCTGAATTCGATCGTCGTGGATTTTCTGTTTGCCGTACGTCCCATGGACGTCCGTCTCCGACTGGAAGATGTCAACAGGATTCTGCAGGATGTGATCTCCTTCGTCACTTATGAACTGAGTGAGTACGGAATCACTGTGGCCAGAGAGTTCGCTGACTACCTGCCGAAACTCCGAATCGATGAGAACCTCTTCAAGCAGGTGATCCTCAATATCATAAAGAATGCGATGCATGCAATGGATGAAGCCGGCGGTGTTCTTACCCTGAAGACACGAAATACCGGAGACAATGTCGATATCATCATCAGTGATACAGGTAACGGTATGGATGAGGCGACACAGAACAAGATCTTTGAACCCTACTTTACCACGAAAGCCAGTGGAAGCGGTCTTGGCCTCACCGTGGTATTCAAAGTGATGAAAGAACATGGCGGAGATATCTCGGTGCACAGCACACCCGGCAAGGGTACGACATTCACACTGTCTCTTCCCGTGCCGAAATCACAGCGACTGGCTCTGGCTTCAAAGGATGATGTATGAAACGGACTATACTAGTAGCGGATGACGAAAAGAACATAAGAAACGGACTCTCTCTTGCACTCGAGGATGAGGGATACAACGTGTTCACCGCTGAGAATGGTGAGCAGGCGTGGTCTCTTCTCACCCGCGAGGAAATCGATCTGCTGATCACCGATCTGAGGATGCCGAAGGTCTCCGGGAATGAGCTGCTCAAGAAGGTGTCGGGAGCCTACCCGACGATGCCTGTTGTGATTCTCACCGGTCATGGAACGATAGAATCAGCTGTAGAGGCAATGCGGAACGGGGCAGTTGATTTTCTCACCAAACCGCTGAACCTTGACCGACTGTATGTTCTCCTTAAGCGGGCATTCAGCAACCTCGAACTATCCGATCAGAACCGACAGCTGAAAAGTGAACTCGAGCGGCTACGAAAGGAAAGCTCCTACAATAAGATCATCGGCAAGAGTGCTCCGATGAGCCGCCTCATGGACACGGTGAAACAGGTAGCCGATGCACAGGCTAGTGTTCTCGTGACCGGAGAATCGGGAGTCGGTAAGGAACTCATCGGTGATGCCCTTCATCATCTCTCCTCACGCTCGGAGGGTCCATTCATCAAGGTAAGCTGTGCATCCTTCGCAGAGACGCTGCTGGAAGATGAACTGTTCGGTCATGAGAAGGGAGCTTTCTCAGGAGCGATATCAGGCAGGAAAGGACGGTTCGAACTCGCTGACAAGGGCACTCTGTTTCTTGATGAGATAGGGGAGATCTCTCAGAGTACTCAGGTGAAACTGCTCAGAGTCCTTCAGGAACGGACGTTTGAACGACTGGGAGGAGAAAAGTCTATCGAGGTGGATGTCCGTCTGGTGGCAGCAACGAATCGTGACCTCTCCATGGAAGTAGAGAAGGGGAATTTTCGTGAAGATCTCTATTACCGTCTGAATGTCGTACACCTGCACGTACCGCCGCTCAGGGAACGCAAGGAGGATATTCCCCTGCTTATGAGCCATTTTCTCGAGATGTACACGAAACGGAACAACAGGCAGATCACCGGGTTCTCCTCACGCGCCACGTCTGCACTTCTTTCCTATCAGTGGCCGGGTAACATCAGAGAACTGGGTAACTGCATAGAAAGTGCCGTTGTCATCTCCACCTCCACAGTCATCGATCTTGAAGACCTTCCTTCGGCCATCCGCACAGCCAGCGGTACCGAGAAGATCATCATCCCGGTCGGTACGAGTATGGATCAGGTTGAACGATCAGTCATTCTTGCCACTCTCGCAAGCTGCAACGGAAACAAGAGCAAGACAGCCGATACACTGAAGATCGCACGAAAGACCCTCCATAGAAAGTTACAGGACTACGCAATTGAATCAGAATGAGATATACGGCATCTTTGATGTTGAGGGACTGCTCGATCAGGAGTTCTCAAGTTACGAATTCAGACAGGGACAGCTTGATATGGCTCTCACGGCGGGTATGGCCTATGAGGTGCCTACCATAGCCGCTCTCGAGGCAGGGACCGGTATCGGCAAGTCCTTTGCCTACCTGGTTCCTGCGATACTGTGGTCCCTGGAACATCCTGATGAGCGTACTGTTATTGCGACCAGCACCATTAACCTGCAGAAACAACTGTATGAGAAAGATATACGGCAGTTGATGGAGATGATGAAACAGGATCTTCCTGTCGCTCTCCTTCTGGGACGAAACAACTACCTGTGTAAACGACTTCTCAGGGAGGAATCTTCTAAGAATCCGCTGCTCGCACAGGACCCCGAGAGTGTGTACGGAAGACTGATAGAGTTCAGTGAACATTCCGATACCGGGGTGCGAAGCGATCTCGATGCTGCTATCCCTTTCACCCTCTGGCAGAGTATCTGCAGTGACAGTGATACCTGTACCTCCTACCATTGCCCCTTTCTGAAAGAGTGTTTCTATTTCAATTCACGCAAACTCGGTGCGAAGTCATCTATTATCATCACGAACCATCACCTTCTGTTCAGCGATGCTGCTAGCCGTCTTGTGGAGGACATCCCCTACGATACCCCGTCAGTCCTACCTCCCTACCAGCACCTGATAGTCGATGAGGCTCATAATATCGAGAAGAACGGAACAGATTACTTCACTGCGACCTTCTCCAAAGAAGTGGTCCAGAAAAGCGTCGATAAGCTGACACGAAAAACCCAGGGGAAACAGCGGTTTATCGACACTCTTCTTTCGGTCATTCCTCCTCAGTGGTTCGATGAAGACCTCAGTGAGGAGTTCGTCGCAGTCAGTGAACGTTGTAGCTATCTCGAGATGCACATCCTCGAAACCTTCCAGCGGGCGAAGCGGACCAAGCTCCTTCTGTATCCTGCTATGAAGAAGGACTTTGAGATAGCTATCAGACTCTCCGGGGAGGCCATCAGCGCCCTTGATGCACTGATCGTGAAACTGACAACCATTGCTCGGTATGCTCAGCTTCCCGATGAATATGAGATGTTCGTGAAGGAACTGAATTCTCATATCGGGCGTCTCAGTCATCAGAAAGAGACCCTTGCGATGTTCTTCGCTTTTCCTCAGGTGATGGAGGATATCTACTGGATCGAGATACGCGGCACTTCCTCGAGTGCTCAGGGGTCAGCTCTTTTGCACATCTCACCGCTCACTGTTGCTCAGAAGATGCGCAGCACGGTCCTGTCACAGCTCGAGACGGTCATTCTCACCAGTGCGACCCTTGACCTTCACGATGAGTTCACCTACTGGGGAGAGCGAATCGGGCTTCCCCCAGTCTCGACGCATGCGTATGTACGGAAGGTGTTCACAAGCCCGTTCAACTATAAGGAGAATCTGCTTCTCCTTGCGCTGCACGATGCTCCGCTGTTCACTGAGCAGACCAGCGAGGAATACTATACCTACATGGCACGGGCTATCACCGATGCCATCCTCTCGGCCGACGGGGGGACTCTGGTTCTGTTCACGAGCTATTTCATGATGAAGCGGATAGCACAGATGGTCAAAGGGGATTGTGACAAAGCCGGTCTTACCCTGTTCAGTCAGGGGGATATGGACCGCCATCGACTCCTGGGCAGGTTCATCGAGGATGTGAACAGTGTCCTGTTCGCCACAGACAGTTTCTGGGAGGGTGTCGATGCTCCGGGACATACGCTTCGTCAGGTCATCATTGTGAAACTACCGTTTCGTGTACCTGATGAACCTGTCTTTCGTGCACGCAGTGAGCATCTTGACAGTCAGGGGAAGAGCGGGTTCTACCATCTTGCACTTCCAGAAGCGACGATGCGTATGAAGCAGGGGTTCGGTCGGCTTCTGCGCCATAGCGGTGACCGAGGAGTCGTTATCATCCTTGACAGCCGTCTCATCCATAAGAGCTACGGCCGGTGGGTGACCCATGCTCTGCCCGAGTCGTATTACTCGGAAAGTTCCCTCTCGATGCTCTCAGAGAAGATCGAAATGTTCTTTTATTCCTGATACGGCAAAGGCAACAGGACCCGTAGAGGTTGGCAGAAAAAAATAAAGGTCCCGAAACGGGACCCTGAAATGTATCCTGAAGAACAGAATTTACTCGATGATGGCCAACTATTGAATGATGGCAAGAATATCGGACATATGCAGAATCAGGTACTCCACACCTTCGGAACTGACAACAGTTCCTGCGTATTTGTCGTACATTACCTTGTCACCCGCTTTTACCGTGATCATTTCATCTGAACCGATCGCAACAACCTGTGCAACCTGGGTCTTTTCCTGAGCAGTCTGAGGGATATAGATACCTCCAGCGGTCTTCTCCTCAACTTCTTCCATTTTGACAAGTACTCTGTCTCCCATAGGCTTGATAGTCATAGTGTCCTCCTGTGACTGTGTGTTGTAGTGTTTTTTCTTTGTATCTGGCTTACAAAACCTCATATAATATATGAACAAACACTCAGGGGGTCAAGCAAACCCGCAGAATTCTCTATAAATACAACAACCCTGAAACAGCCCCTTTTCTCTTACCCGGTTCATGAGTATATTACCATACAGAATGGGGGAATGTCGTGGATATCACAAAGGAAAAGACCTACCGTGAGCAGTTGAGTCAGTGTATAGGAAAGCTTCGCTGTGATGATGGACACGACGCATTGTACAGTGCGCACTGTCTGGTCGATATGGGCAATACGCTGAGCATTCTTGGAGAGCTGCCGGGTGCACTGAGATGCTATCAGGATGCATTCAGGTTGATTCACCGGGAACCTGAGGAAGAGGGGATCTATAGATTCAGCGAATTCTATACGGTCCAGTTCACCCTGTACATCCTCGGAAAGAGGGATAAACAGATTCTATCCATTGCAGAGGGGGATATGATCTATGATCTGATTCATCAGAAATGGGATCAGATCATGGAAGAGCTTGGCACATCGCAGTTTTCGTTCGTATGCTCTGATCTGAAGCGGTGGTATGCATCGGTTGTCATCGACTTTCCCTACGAGATATGTGACCTTCTGCAGGGTCATTCTGATACGAAAGAGCTCAGAGATTACTATCATTGTTAAAAAATGGGTCATTACGACACAGTTTTTAAAGCAAAAAGGGTCCTTGGGACAATATTACCCAGCAGGTAGAGCTTTTTTACTAAATACACTGACTGCTTTTCATTTGAATCAGATGAATTCAGTATTATAACTGTATATAATACAAGAAATAGGAAAATTTATAAAACAGATGGCATGGTTCCTGCTTATTCGTTCTTCATAACAACAGGAGGATTTCAACATGGCAAGGAATGAACAGGTAATCAATAAAAGTGAACAGTTCGAAGATGACAACATCCTCTCAATGTATCTGAAAGAAATCAACAGGATTCCTCTTTTAACACGTGAAGAGGAAGTAGACCTTGCACGGAGAGTGCGTGAGGGAGATGAGACGGCAAAGAAAAAACTCGTTGAGGGTAATCTTAGATTTGTCGTGAATGTTGCAAAAAAATACCAGAATCAGGGACTACCTCTGATTGATCTTATTAATGAAGGGAATATAGGTCTGATGAATGCCCTTGAGAAATATGATGTAGACCGTGGATACCACTTCATAAGCTATGCAGTGTGGTGGATACGCCAGGCGATTCTGAAGGCTGTATATGAGAAATCACGTACTGTCAGACTTCCACTCAACAGAGCGAATGAGCTGCTGCAGATACAGAAGATGCAGCGGAAACTGACCCATGAGAATGGTGAAGAAGCCACGACTCTGGAACTTTCAGAAGCGCTTGATATGGATCCGAAACTGATTGATGATCTTATCTCTATCAGTCGTGAAATGGTTTCACTCGATGCGCCTGTTTTCGGTACACCCGGAAATTCGACGGTAGGAGATTTTGTAGAGGACAATTACCGCAGTGCAGATGATATTCTGATGGAGAAATCACTCAAGGATGAGATAAACGAGGCGATGAGCGTGCTCACTGAGAAGGAGCGTGACATCATAGAGATGCGATACGGTCTGAACGGCGCGATTCCCATGTCGCTCAAGGAGATAGGTGAGCTCTACAACCTTACCAAGGAACGAATCCGTCAGATAGAGAAGAAAGCCATAGAGAGAATGAGACAGCCAATGCGCTCGAGAGAGCTTGAACTATATAGTGCCTGATCAGGCAGAATCCTCCCCCTCAGGGAGGATTTTTAATGATATTG